>NZ_NTFS01000559.1 GCF_002289455.1 Brunnivagina elsteri CCALA 953 | reverse complement strand
AAATGATGCTGTTTTATATCACAACAAATCATATTATTCCTATTACTCCACAACATAGTAATTAGAGCCAAAAAAACTACTATGACAATTAAAACCCCACTCTCAACAAAAGGGTCACAAATCGTTGATGCAAATGGCAATATTGTATTGCTGCGAGGAGTCAATTGGTTTGGAATGGAAACGGAAGTACATGTACCACATGGACTTTGGAAAAGAGATTATAAAGATATGCTTACCCAAATTAAACAATTGGGTTACAACTTCATTCGTTTACCCTACTCGCTAAATGCGTTACGTTCTTCCAATATTAGTGGTGTTGATTTTAGCATTGGTAGCAATCGCGATTTACAAGGGAAAACACCGTTAGAGGTGATGGACATTATTATTCTAGAAGCGGCAAAAAATGAATTATTAATAATGTTAGATAGTCATCGTCTTAATGATGTGAAAATTCCGGAATTGTGGTATGGCGATGGCTTTACAGAAGCTGATTGGATTGATACTTGGAAGTTGTTAGCAGAACGTTATAAAAATCAAAATAACGTTGTCGCAGCCGATTTAAAAAATGAACCTCATGGTAGTGCAAGTTGGGGAACTGGTGATTTAAGAAATGATTGGCGATTAGCCGCAGAACGTTGTGGAAATACTATTTTAGCGATTAATCCTAATTGGTTAATTGTAGTTGAAGGTGTGGAAAAAAATGTTCCTAACCAACAGTTATCAGGGCATTGGTGGGGAGGAAATTTGGAAGGTGTGAGAAACTTTCCAGTAGGTTTAAATGTTGCTAATAAACTTGTTTATTCTCCTCATGAATATGGTCAAGGAGTTTTTGACCAAACTTGGTTTAATGACTCAACTTTTCCCCAAAATCTTTACGATCGCTGGGATAAAGGCTTTTTCTATATTGCTGCTAATGGCATTGCACCAGTTTTAATTGGTGAATTTGGTGGTAGGAAAATAGATAGTAGTTCTAAAGAAGGAATTTGGCAGCGTCAATTTATCGATTTTATTAAGCAGAAAAATTTATCATTCAATTATTGGAGTTGGAACCCAAATAGTAGTGATACTGGTGGTATTTTGTTGGATGATTGGGTGAATATTGACATCCCTAAGCAACAACTTTTAAGTACTTTATTAACGGAAACAATAACTCCACCAACTCCTATTCCATCTCCAACCCCAACCCCAACTCCATCTCCTACACCAATTCCAACTCCTATACCTCAAGCACAACTTGCTGTAGAAATTGTAGTTCAAGCTGAATGGAATAATGGTTTTTGTATTAATTTCCGTATTACTAATAATGGAACTGTTGCAAGTAAAAATTGGCAGCTAAGTTTTGCGATTAATCAAGCACAAGTATCACAAACTTGGAATGGAAGTTATTCGCTTAAAAATGGAATATACAATGTTATTCCTGTAAATTGGGCAAAGGTAATTCAACCAGGTAAAACTGTAGAGGTTGGTTATTGTGCATCTAAATTAGGGGCAAATTATAAACCTAGTAATGCGATCGCAACTTTGATTTAAATTAGGAATTATATAATTACAAGAGAGACGCGATGTATCGCGTCTCTACATTATGATATTAACCTAATTAAATTAACCGACAATTTCCCATTTAATATCCCCAACTTTGGTAAATTCAAAACCTTTATCAAGGGTAGTATCATCCATTTGCCAAATCGCATTTGTACCATTGCGATAATTTCGCCAAACAATATCAACTTTGCCATCATTAGTAAAGTCAGATACTTGCTCAATTTTCCAGTTAATATCATCGACTTTGGGAATAAAGACTCCTTTATCGAGTTTCTCACCATTCATCAACCAAATTGAATTTTCTCCACTACTATAATTTCGCCATAAAATATCGACTTTGCCATCACGATTAAAGTCATTCACAGCTTCAACTTCCCATTTCATCTCATCGACTTTATCTATAAATACCCCCTCATCTAAAGTCTTTCCATTCATTAACCAAATAGCATTTTCCCCAGTGCGGTAATTTCGCCATAAAATATCGACTTTGCCATTACCATTAAAGTCACCTAACTCCTCAATTTTCCAGTTAGTATCATCAACCTTGGTAATAAATTCTGCTTTCTTAATCGCAGTATCATCCATGAACCAAATAGTATTTTCCCCAGTTTGATAATTTCTCCACAAAATATCGACTTTGCCGTCATTATCGAAATCAGCAACACCACTAATTTTCCAGCTTATATCATCGACTTTGGTAATAAATATACCTTTCTCTAAAGTTGTACCATTCATTAACCAAATGGCATTTTCACCAGTGCGGTAATTTCGCCATAATAAATCAACATTGCGATCGCTATTAAAATCAGCTATTTGTTCAATTTTCCAGTCAATATCATCGACTTTGGTAATAAATACACCTTTATCAAGTTCAGTACCCTTCATTAACCAAATGGCGTTATCACCTGTTTGATAGTTTCTCCAAACTAAATCGGGATTTCCATCACCGTTAAAGTCGGTATCATTTGCACGTTCGTAGTTGATAATTGTGCCTATACCCCTGGTTTCTGGGGAAATTGTGGCATTAATTGCATTGCTGAAATTGATAAAGAAGGTTTCGTTTGTCTCAAAGTCATTATCCCCACTGATTTGTACTGTGATGGTTTGACTTGTTTGGTTGGGTGCAAATGTCAAAATGCTAGTTTCGAGCGGTGTATAGTCGATAGTTGTGGCTGTTCCGTCGCTAGTTGAGTAGCTAACCTTGACTTCTTCATCGCTGGGATTGGATAAATCGACTGTGAATACAAATGGTGTTTTTGTACCTGCATTTCCTTCCCGTTTCGTCACATTTTTAATGCTGACTGTTGGTATTTTATCGTCGTTGGTGATAATTCCCGTTGCTGTGGAGATTCCTAAAACAGCTTGAGTGGGATTGGTTAAATTGACTTTGAATGCTTGATCGACTTCGTATTTGCGATCGCCATTTACCAACACTTTAATAATTTTACTGGTTTCTCCGGGGGCAAAGGAAATCACACCTGTTTTTTCTACGTAATCATCGTCGGCAATTGTAGCTGAATTATCTGCTGTGCTGTAGTTAACGGTGACTGTTTCGCTGCTAATACTCGATAAGCTAACTGTAAAATTATACTCTGTTGGAGTTGTGTCACCTTCATTAATTGAGTTAACCGCAGGGGCAATATTAACTAATAATGGGTTGATGGTAATAGTGAATGTTTCTTCAGAGGAAGTATCAATACCAGTATTAGCAGTACCACCATTATCTTTGACTTTGACAGCAATTGTGGCAGTGGTTGTTTTTTCTAAGATATTAATCG
>NZ_NTFS01000558.1 GCF_002289455.1 Brunnivagina elsteri CCALA 953 | reverse complement strand
AAATAACCCCACCGCCTGTGGCACCTCCCCTTACTAAGGGGAGGTATGTTATCGTATGGGATTATGGGATTAACCTTCTTGCCCATAAGCTTGCCAAGCCAAATCAATCAACCCATCAACAACAGCAGATGCAACCACCGCATTCCCCTTCCTACCTTCAATAATAATATTCGGAATTAGCGAATCCCGTAACCTTTCCTTCGCAGTCTCAACATTCACAAACCCAGGAGGGGTTGCAATAATCAAAGCAGGTTTAATTTCTTCTGCCTCAATTAACTCCACCAACATGGAAAGAGCAGTTTGTGCTTGTCCAACCACAAAAATACCCTCTGGGTAGCGTTTAGCAAGCATTTCTGTACCCCAAGCCACACGAGTCTTCCTATCTTGAGGTGTTGTCGCTGCATCAAAACTACAAAACACCTGATTCGCAAAAGTGTTTTGGATATCATTAGAAATACCAACCTGTACCATCGGCACATCGACAATGATAGTACTACGGGCAGCCAAAGCCGCAGCAGCTGCTTGTAAAGCACGTTCTGAGAAATGTAGCAAAGACTTATATTCAAAGTCTGCTGTAGCGTAAATAACCCGTCGTACAATCTCATACTCTGCGGGAGAAAAAACATGTTCACCAATTTCTCGATCGATAATCGCCAAACTTTGAGCGTCAGTTACGTGCCATTCCATTGCGGTTCTGCTGTCAGTCAACAGCATTCAGCTTATACTATTTTGGCATTTTGCGAAAAGTTGAGCTTAATCTCAAAGGCGTATCGCACAACGATTTTGAATTTTTTTAAAATCAGCCTGCATAAACCAGTGAAGTGCGACATATGAGTGATTGAAGGGGTTGAGAAACCCAAGTAACAATAAACTCACTCTGTAAATTAAACTGGAGCTTAACATGAAACTTCGCACCCTCACTGGTTCTTTTCTCGCTGCTGCTGCACTTCTTTCCACTTCGATTCCTGCACAAGCTGGTCCCTTCACAAGTGGTTCTGGTGGTGTTTTTAAACCTGCGAATACCCAACCCGCAGGTAATACTCAGAGTACCCCTGCAACGAATGCACCTGTAGGAAATGGCGAAATTCAAGGTTTAGGCGATCATCAATCTTGGGTTGACCAAAAAACCCTAGCAAATGACCCCCGTGCTTTATGTACTGATGTCGGTTTGGGTAATAATACTCGTGCAAATTCTAGCGATATTGCCAGTGCAAATTCAACTTCTAGCCGTTCAAACTCATCAAAAAGCCATAACGATGGTGGTGGTGGTGGTGGTAGCTTCTTGGGTATCGTTAGCGTCAGTGGTAACGGTAGCAGCCAAGGCAGCCAGCAACAAAGTCAATCGAGTGACAAAAAGACAAATAATAGCGAAAAAACTAACAGCAACTCTTCGACTGTGGTTAAAGGTAAAAATTGTGACGCATTTGTAAATTCTGCTGCGGCAAGAGATATGAACTATCAAGATAATTTAACTCGTCGTTATGACATTAAAACTGGTCGTCGTGGACAGCAAGTTAATCAACTTATTCAAGATAAATAATTTGACCTAACCCCCAACCCCTTCCCTATTCTGGGAAGGGGAGGAAGATAAGCGTATTTCATTCAGATGAAAACTGCTATAATTACTACCAGGTTCAAGGATGAAAAATTCACCACAAATAATTACACTTGGGATTGTTTTGTTGTTACTCACAGCAACTCATTCCCATGCTCAATCTATAAAAAGGGAACCTCGTAGAGAACCTGCATTTCCATACTTACTTGATAACAGACTCGACGATGGACAAGCTCAAACTGTTGTGCGAGTACGATGCTTACCAAGCAAACAAAATCAGGAGAGATATTCGACTCGGAATACAGATACTAACCGCAGATTAATTCGCGATCGCATTTTACGTCCGTATCAATCTAATGAAATCTCCATTGATGTGGAAGGTTTCTGTCGCGATATCAAAATTCGCGTCAACGAACCCAGAAATGGCTCCAATTATACCTTTGATGACAATCAAGAATATCCCGAATATCCGAACCATAATGGTGTTTCCGGCTGGCAATGGTTTTTACGAAACCAGTAGGGGTAGGGTTTCCCTAGGTTCCTGTATTATTTATTACATCGGTTCTCGTCTTAGTTAAATACAGTTTGCGAAAATACAAATCAGGGCAAATGGTTGTTTGCCCTAATTTGTATTGGTATTGCATCCAAACGGGAAGCACTATAGTTGGGATATTTTATTTTTGAGAAATCCCAAAACAGTGCATAAAACTATCTCAACCGACATATGAAGGAGTGAAAGCAAACAAAACAAAACACTCCACCCAACAAGGATAAAAACCATGAACGCAAAGATGATTGTCGGCTTAGTTGCTTCCGTTTCCCTATTCACCACAGTTGCATTACCTAGTTATGCTCAAACTACACCAAAAACTCAACCAATTGTACCTTCACAAACCCAAGCAACTGCACCAGAAATTACCATTCCCCAAGACACTGCCATCATTGTTTCTTTCCCCGCAGCCATCAATGTAGACGCTGGTCAAAAACAAGAATTCCCGGTCACAGTACCCCTTTCCAGCGCCATTAAAGATAGCCAAGGTAATGCGATCGCACCTGAAAATACACCAGTAACCATTGTGCTGAAACCAACAAAAGGTGGTGTCAAAATTATTGCCCAATCAATAGTTATCAACGGTCGAATTGTACCAATTAACGCTTCCAGCCAAATAATTCCCGGTACAACAATTACCCACAAACGCGCCAACGATAAAGCAGTTGAAAACGGTTCAATTTGGGGCAGAATCGGCGGTAGTGCCCTTGGTTTTGCCTCAGGTGGCGACCCAGAACAATTTGACCGTGGAGCAATGGGTGGAAGCTTGATTGGATTGGTTTCCGGATTGCGATCGCCTGAAAATACCCGCGTCGTCCAAATCCCCCAAAATAGCGTTTATGTTTTATCCCTCGAAGCACCAGTTCGTATCCCTGGAAGATAGATTATGGATTTTAGATTTTGGATTTTGGATTTTAGATTTTATACTAAAAACGGTTAAGGATTATACTTTTTATCTGCCAAACCTAATATTTATTAAGCATCTCCCCTTAGTAAGGATGTTGTTGGCGAATTAATGATGGGTCGAACCCCATTTTCCTCGTTCCTTGCCTCTGGCAAGGAATGCAGCGATTGAGGCTCTGCCTCAAATCTAACTGGAGGCAGAGCCTCCAAAAGCGCGTTACCAGGCTGGAGCTAGGCTGTTGACTTTGTAGTTTTTTGGGTCATAAAAATTCATACTAAAATCATGTCGAGAAGGTCGAACTGTTTCCCATG
>NZ_NTFS01000557.1 GCF_002289455.1 Brunnivagina elsteri CCALA 953 | reverse complement strand
CCGTTTTCCCACGAACAAAAAATAACACGGATAATTTTCCGCAAAATCGCCTAAAAACCCACAAAGTCAACAGCCTACCTCTAAACTGCTGGTAATGGTTCTTTTGCCTTTGCTGCAAGCTCAATCGGGTCTATTTTTTTAAGTTCACCGTGCTGAATACTCCAACAATGGTCAGCTATAGGTAATAAATCCCCAGCATCGTGCGTCACAACCAAAAGCATCCAATGCTGTTTTAATTTTGCCAATAAATTTACTAATTGCTGACGCATTGACCAATCTAAGCCAGCTGTAGGCTCATCTAACAATAATATATGGGGCTGACGAATTAATTGTACTGCCAATGCTAAACGCCTCTGCTGACCCCCACTTAAAGCATGTGGTGGTGTTGATAGGGATAAATGCTCTAATCCGACTTCGGTTAATGCTTCCTTTACCCTGTCGCTACCGATTTCAGGATGTCCCAAGCGTAATTCTTCTAAAATTGTCCCACCACAAAAATGTCTTTCTGGAAACTGAAACACTAATCCAGCTAGTTGCTGTACCTGTTCAGCGATTAGTTCTTGTTCGCGCCAAAATATAGAGCCAGATGTCGGTTCAGCAAGTCCTGATAAAATTTCCAGCAACGTGCTTTTACCAGAACCACTTGGACCGATAATTAAACCGAGTTGTTGTGATTCTAAATCAAGATTAATGGAATTGAGAATTGGGTTAGGGGAAGCAGAAGGATGATAAGTAAGATTTCTAAGATAGAGCATTTGTTTAAGATTACCAAAAAAGTCAGCAACTTATTGATTAACTGTATTGATTAACTACAACGCGAGCGATACTCCTATGGAGTCACTTTGCGATATGCCGGAGGCATTAAGCTCTGCTTATCGCACTGTTCTGAAAAATTCAATAAAGTATTTTTGGGCATTGGGAATTGGGCATTGGGTAATTAGCCATTAACCATTGTGACAAACTTACCTTTGAGAATAGGGACAAAAACCGTGGGAACTTGAAAAAATTACCAGAGTCATCCAGAGTGGGAAAGGGCTAAATCTATTTTAGATGCTGGATTTAGGACTTTGGGCGATTTTTGTGCAAACTCATCTACCGCAAGTAATAGATGTATATAATCATTTCAGTATAAAATTATAGTCCAAAACCTAATTAGCATTCTTGAAATTATAAGTAACACTTAAAACACCCACAACAGTAATAATTCTGAGGAAAGTCATGTCCAAAAAGCTCCAAAATTCAAAATTATTTTTAACGTATCGCTTTAAAAGCCTTGCTAGCACAACCTTAGCAACAGCAATTTTATTGACAACTGCATTTAATTCTGCATTTGCGGCTGACCCTTTCCGCACCAAAGACCAGCGTAACATTGGTAACAATACAGAAGCCGCATTTAACGCAGTTTTCCTCAAGGGTGATTATCAAGCAGCTAACCGTTTTGTAGAAACAGCATTAACCACCGAAGCGAACGAACCACTGTTGTATGCCATGAGAGCTTCATTAGCGTACACGAATAAAGATATTTCTGGTTTGGAAAGCTACAGTAAAAAAACTCTCGAAGCTGCCGAAAAATTAATTACCACTGATAAGCTACGCGGAAATTTATACTTAGCAGTTGGAGAATTTCTTAGTGGAGCGGTAATTCTCAGTCGCCAAGGAACAGTAAATGGTGCCCCAGAAGCATTAAGCAGACTGCGAAAAGTGTACGGATATCTTGACAAAGCCGAAGCAGTATCAGCAACCGACCCCGAACTGAACTTAATTAAAGGTTACATGGATTTGATGTTAGCAGTCAATTTACCATTTGCAGACCCCGCACAAGCAATTCAGCGCTTAGAGAAAAATGCAGCACCATTGTACTTAGTCGATAGAGGAATTGCGATCGCATATCGTGATTTGAAACAATATTCTCAAGCCTTAGAATATGCCGAAAAAGCTTTAAAAGGTGCATCGGAGAATCCAGAGGTTTATTATCTCAAGGCACAAATTTTGCGAGAAAAAGCCAAAAAGGACAAAAATCTCCAATTAATGCGGGAAGCTATAACTACCTTTGACAAAGCTTTAACAAAGAAAACCCAACTTCCATCTGGTTTAGTTAAACAAATCGAACGCGAACGCAGAAATGCTGACACCAGTGTCAATAATCTTGGAAAATAGGATGTGGGGAATTTATCCTCTATCTTCTAAAATTATTTCTGACACCAATGAAAAAATTTTGTATTAACCCCTTTCTCCTATGCTGATCAAGTTTCGCGAAATTAACCCTTTTGACATTTGGATTTGGCTAAAATTCAGTACAATTCCATCACAACGTGAAAAAGACTACATTGAAGAACTATTCAACTCTTGGTTTTATCTAGGTAAACTAGGTGCATTTAACGCCGAGAACCTGCAAGTTCAAGATACAGGATTGGAAATAAGTTACATGAGTTACAACCAAGATGGCTATGAGAATAGCTTGAAAGCGCTCATGCATAATATGGGAGAATTGGAGTATGAAGGAGAATGGGCACGGTGTTGGTTTGACTTAGGTACAAGTGATGCGATCGCAATTGATATTCTGGTTAATGCGATCACACAAATTAACGAAGAATATCTAGTCATTGAAGAACTGTGTATTGGTGGGGAAAATGCCGATTGGACAGTTGAAGACAGCGAAAGCCGACCATCATCTATCTACGATAATTAAAATGTTAAATTACCATTAACCAAAAATGCATAAAGAAGGCGAAATTCGTGTAATTGCTTTAGGATTAATTCGTAATGGCGATAAAATATTTGTTTCCGAAGGATACGATCCAGTCAAACAGGAAAAATTCTACCGGGCAATGGGTGGAGGTGTTGACTTTGGTGAAACCAGTTTTGAAGCGGTAAAACGTGAATTTCAAGAAGAAATTCAAGCCGAATTAAAAAATATTCGCTACATTGGTTGCTTAGAAAATCTTTTTACTTTCAACGGTAAACCAGGACATGAAATCATTCAACTGTATGAATGTGATTTTGTTGAACCCAAATATTATCAACTTGAAAGACAGGAATTTACTGAAGGAGAAAGAAAAAAAATAGCCGTTTGGGTTGATATTAATCGTTGTAAATCAGGTGAATTAAAACTAGTTCCCGAACAATTCTTAGATTATTTATCATAGTGGTTCTCATCTGAGTTAAATACAATCAGCAATCGATAATACCGTAGGGGCAAACGGTTGTTTGCCCTTATTCATATTTTATTTATGTCTTATTTATATTTTATTTATGCCTTATTTATATTTTATTTATGATTGATTGTATCTTGATAAGAGTAAGCCACAAAATGAATGATCCTGTGT
>NZ_NTFS01000556.1 GCF_002289455.1 Brunnivagina elsteri CCALA 953 | reverse complement strand
ACGGCTTAAAAGTTGACTAAATATAGAACCCCTCTCCAAACCTCTCCCCTTACTAAGGGGAGAGGCTTAATAAATATTAGGTTTGGCAAATAAAAAGTATAATCCTTAACCGTTTTTAGTATAGTTAATTTTCCTGGATTGAGAATCTAAAACTGTTGCGATACTCCAAAGGAGTCACTTCGTGAACGCGGAATAGTTGATTTTCGTGGTTTGGGAATCTATCACTGTTCCCTTTGCAGAATAGTTGATTTTCCTGGATTGGGAATCTATAACTGTTCCGTTTGCGGAATAGTTGATTTTCTGGGTTGGGAATCTATAACTGTTGCGATCGCGTTTTGATTTTAGGGGTGGTTCGTTCGATAATCCTAGCGGCATACTGAGGTGAGTTTTGGGCAATGTATGTATAAATTGCTGAGAGGTTTTCTACGGCTGTTTCTGTCCAAAAAAATTTCACTCTGGTAATCCAAATTTTGCCCTAACTTCCTTTACGGAAGTTATTTTACCAGCGTTACTATCAGCAAGTCCAGCTTCAACTACTTGCCGAACATAAATCTCATACATTAAGTCATCCCATGTGGAGTTATCAGGTAATTTGTCAATTAGCTTTCGAGCTTCTTCCTTAAGATTGAGCTTTTCCATAGAAATTCACAGATAACTTACTTTTTTATATTGTATTTTGTTTGCCAAAAGGTGATTTTGATAAATCTGTCAGAGCAGTAGAGACGTTAAATGTAACGTCTCCAGCAACCAAAATCTCAAAAATTAAAAACCCAATTTCTCCAAAAGTGCTTTCGTAGAAACAATATGTCGATCCAAACCCAATTCCTTAGGACTAATTCCCAAAGCCAAAGCAACCAACTGGGGTAAATGCAATATCGGTAAACCCAACTGACTACCAATTACCTTTTCAACTTCCGGTTGACGAGAATCTAAATTGAGATGACACAAAGGACAAGGTGTAACAATACAATCCGCACCATTCGCGATCGCATCCTGAATCTGCTTCCCTGCCATTTTAAATGATTCTGTCGTCGCATAACTCGAAAGAGGCCAGCCGCAACATTGGGTACGACCTTTGTAATATATTGGAGTTGCTCCAACTGCCCGAAATACATTCTCCATTGCTTCGGGATTGAAAGGATTATCGTAAGTAGTATTTTTCTGGGAACGTAATAAATAACACCCGTAAAAAGCAGCGCATTTGAGATTGCTTAGTTTGCGAGTCACCCGGTTTTGAATTTCCTCCACACCATAGTCAGCAACCAAAGCATATAAAAGGTGTTTTACTTCGGTGCTACCCCGATAAGGTAAACATCCTTCTTTTTGTAATAAACCATTGACTTTATGCAAATAATCAGGATTTTTTTCTTGACTTTCCTTGAGTCTTTCATCCACATGACCAATAACACCTTGACAAGTGCTGCAATGGGTCAATAAAGGTAAATTTAATTCTTCCGCGAGAGCAATATTGCGAGCATTGACCGTATCTTCCAGTAGTTGGGAATCCTCTTTAAAAGTACCAGAACCACAACATGAAGCTTTTTTAAGTTCAACTAGTTCAATTGATAACGCTTTGGCGAGAGCTACAGTAGACAAATGCAGTTCCCCACAAGCCCCCTGAGCAACACAACCGGGGAAATAAGCATACTTTAGCTGGTGAGATAGCATAAGAAGAAGAGTGAATTGTAGGCATTTGCCCTTGACAATAACTGTTTTATCATTTTTAGCATTGCTCAAGAGCATTATTGTAGTTCGTATTAATTTATATTGACAAAAACTATGGCAAATTAGTCACAGTTGGGAAGTAAAATTATTGCATCAGCCAAATGGGGCGAATCTGCTATTCAATTAAGATTTCATCCTTCGGCAAACAAGTGAAATCATTCCACAGCATGGCTCGGCAGCATGTGTAAATGACCAACTTATTTGAGAAATCTTTTTTAGAGGTTCCCACCAAGATGACAAAATTGGTATCACACAAGCAAAATTGAGCCGAAAATATGTGCGGGCGATCGCGCTTGACGATAAGATGTATATGCAAAAAAAGCACTTGCCCACAAAGAGCGGACTATAGCAACTGGTTGAGGATTTAATTTATGAGCCAAACAGAAATATTTGATAAGGTCAAGAAAATTGTTGCGGATCAGCTAAGTGTCGAGGATGAAAAAATCACACCTCAATCAAACTTTGCTAACGATTTAGGGGCTGATTCCCTAGATACCGTTGAAATGGTAATGGCTTTGGAAGAAGAATTTAATATCGAAATTCCTGACGAAGCCGCAGAAAAAATTACCACCGTTCAAGAAGCAGTGGATTACATCAACAACAAAGTTGCCGCATCCGCATAAACGGGGAACTAACAGTCCCCTCTGGGGATGAGAGTTAATGGGGAATAGTAATTGGTAAATAGGTATTGGACATTTCCTACTCCCTACTCCCCATTCTCTACTCCCCATTCTCTACTCCCTAAATAATTGCCTGAATGAAGAGCCTCCTAAACTATCGTCATGACAGAAGATTTTAAACGTAAACGTGTTGTTATAACTGGTGTTGGCGCAATTACTCCGATTGGCAATACTCAATTGGAATACTGGGAAGGATTGGTGAGTGGACGCAATGGTATTGGCAATATCACTCACTTTGATGCGTCGCACCACGATTGCCGTATTGCTGGTGAGGTAAAAAACT
The DNA here is from genome assembly GCF_002289455.1 of Brunnivagina elsteri CCALA 953. Lineage (GTDB taxonomy): Bacteria > Cyanobacteriota > Cyanobacteriia > Cyanobacteriales > Nostocaceae > Brunnivagina > Brunnivagina elsteri. The sequence continues at coordinate 654 of NZ_NTFS01000556.1, read as the reverse complement.
TCGATCCACAAGACTATATGGAGCGAAAAGAAGCCAAGCGGATGGATAGATTCGCTCAGTTTGGGGTTTCAGCAGCAAAACAAGCACTTGCGGATGCAAAATTAGTTATCAATGACCTGAATGCAGAACAAATCGGTGTCATGATTGGTTCGGGTATTGGTGGCATAAAGGTTTTAGAAGACCAACAAGCTATTTACCTAAATCGTGGTCCCGATCGCTGTAGTCCTTTCATGATTCCAATGATGATTGCCAACATGGCATCTGGATTAACTGCGATTCAAATTGGTGCAAAAGGTCCAAATTCCTGCCCGGTAACGGCTTGTGCTGCTGGCTCCAATGCCATTGGTGATGCTTTCCGCTTAGTCCAAAATGGATATGCCCAAGCAATGATTTGCGGAGGAACTGAGGCTGCAATTACCCCTCTTTCCATCGCTGGTTTTTCTGCTTGTAAAGCCCTTTCGCTTCGCAATGACGACCCAACCCACGCTTGCCGTCCATTTGACAAAGACCGTGATGGCTTTGTGATGGGAGAAGGTTCAGGAATCTTAGTGTTGGAAGAATTAGAACATGCCTTAGCCCGTGGAGCGCGTATTTATGCGGAAATCGTCGGCTATGGCATGACTTGCGATGCCCACCACATAACATCCCCACCAC
>NZ_NTFS01000555.1 GCF_002289455.1 Brunnivagina elsteri CCALA 953 | reverse complement strand
TTAGGTAGTTGAGAAAATTCTCAACTATTTCCGAGATTAAAAAAACCCTACCCTTGAAAGGTGGGGTCTCCCCACCCCTACAATAATTTGGGATAATTGATTTCTTGGTATTTCCTAGATGAAATGTGCTTGTTCTGTATATTCTGTAAGTTTTCTAAAATTTGTATACATTATAAATTCTAATTTCCTACGTAATAAAATCTATTTCGGGAATATTTTTGACTGAAACTGATATTTAGACTGAATTCGTGGGAACAATATACAGTAGTGTTCCCGATTTAAGTAACGACAAATGCAAATACCTTTAAATGCCATCGTCAGGATTCCTGGTTACTACGTTACTGAAAAAGTTTATGTAGGTTCAAAAACACTCGTTTATCGAGGAATTAGAGAAATTGACCAAACACCTGTTGTGATTAAAGTGCTGCGGGCTGATTATCCAACCTTCAATGAAGTAACGCAATTCCGCAATCAATACACAATTGTCAAAGAACTCGAATTACCTGCGGTCATTAAAAGCTACAGTTTAGAAAACTACCGTAATGCTTATGCCTTAATCATGGAAGATTTTGGCGGCATTTCACTGAAACGTGAGGTGGGAAGATTATTATGTCCAGATAAAATACCCAAACGAAAATATTTTACAAATATTCTCCAAAAACAAATTGATTCTCAAAATTCAAAAGAAAATAATCAATTATCAAAAATAACTAAGAAAGCCGATTTTATTGGTAATTTTCTCAAAATTGGGATTCAAATATGTACCGCGCTTGATGTCGTACATCGTAGTCGCATCATTCATAAAGATATTAAACCTGCAAATATTCTCATTAATCCTCAAACCCACGAAGTCAAACTCATCGACTTTAGTATTTCAACCCTCCTACCCAAAGGAGTAAGCAAAATTCCGATTTCTGACATTATCGAAGGAACCCTTGCTTACCTTGCTCCTGAACAAACAGGACGGGTCGATCGCGTTATTGATTATCGTACCGACTTTTACTCCCTTGGAGTAACTTTCTTTGAATTACTGACGGGAGAACTTCCCTTTGATGCCAACGATCCAATTGAGTTAGTTTATTCTCACATTGCCAAACACATACCCCTTGTAAACCATATTGATAATACTATTCCTCCGACCATTGCCAGGATAGTTAGCAAGTTGATGGCAAAAAATCCGGAAAAGCGCTATCAAAGTGCTTTAGGGTTGAAATACGATTTAGAAACTTGCTTAGAACAGTGGCAAGAAACAGCAAAAATTGAATATTTTGAACTCGCTCAACAGGATATTTCCAGCAACTTTAAAATCCCCGATAAATTGTATGGTAGAGAAACAGACACTCAAATCCTCATGGAAACCTTTGAGCGAATTTGTCAGGGAAAAATAGAAGTAGTCTTTGTAGATGGTGATTCTGGAGTTGGTAAAACTGCCCTTGTCAACCAAATCAGCAAAAATGTTGCGATCGCGAATGGTTATTTCATTACTGGGAAATATGAAGAAACACCAAGCGATATACCCCTAATTGGGTTTGTAGAAGCGATTCGCAACCTAATTGAACAAATAGAAACCGAAACAGATACCCAAATTAGAAACTGGAAAAACAGGATTTTATCGGGATTCCGAGGAGAAGGTCGGGTAATAACCGATATAATACCTGAATTAGAAAAGATTATTGGTAAACAACCAGAAGTAACACAACTTCCAGAAAACGAAGCGAAAAAACGTTTACATCGACTATTTAAAAAACTCATTTACGTATTTGCCAGAGAACAACATCCAATAGTCTTATTCGTCGATAACCTGCATTGGGCAGACGCTGACTCATTTACATTCATGCGATCGCTCATCGTCGATCATGTCACACTAGACGAACCTCCATCTATTTCCCAACCATTTATAGAGCCAGAAGAAGATCAAGAACCTCTAAAAAGTCTATTATTAGTTGGTGCATATCGCCAGAAAAAACGAGAAACTGGTCCGTGGAAACCGATAGAGTTAACAATTGGTGACTTTGAAAAAATCCAGACACCAGAATTTTTTACATCCATCAGCATAGAACCCTTTTCCTTAGGGGAATTAAATACCCTAATTTCCCAAACAATTAGTCACGACGATTCGACTACTTGTTTTTTAACCCAAATGGTTTTTGCTAAAACCCAAGGTAATCCGTTTTTGTCAGTGAATTTCTTTCAATCACTGTATGAACAAGAAACAATTACCTTTAATTTTGAGACTCTTAAATGGGAATATGACATCGATCGCATCAAAGAATTATGCGTAACCGATGATGTTCTTGATGTGATGGTAAGAGAAGTATATTTGTTGGGTTCACCATTTAGAAAAATATTAAAACTAGCTGCATGTCTTGATGGTCCATTTGACTATAAAACCCTATGTATTCTTAGTCAAGAAGAACCTTTAGTAGTCAAAGCCAGATTGTGGGAAGCATTGCTTAAGGGTTTAGTAATACCAGAAACAATCACGCAAGCAGTCTGCATTGCTGGGAATACTGATGAAATCCTAGAGATAGATTTTTCAGAGTTAGATTTATTTGAAGGTAAAGAGCCTTATATAGTTCCGGTATTAGACCATATCTCTATTAACTATTATTTCATACACGATCGCATCAAACAAGCAGCCTACGATTTAATTCCAGAGGATGAAAGAAAAGCCACCCATTTGAAAGTCGGATATTTACTGGTAGATAGTACTCCGAAATCTAAGAGGGAAGAAAGGATTTTTGAGTTAGTCAATCAATTTAATATTGCTTTTGACCTAATTACAGATAGAGAAGAACTTGACGGACTTGCAGAAATGAATTTGTGCGCTGGACGTAAAGCTTTAGGGTTAACAGAATATTCAGCAGGATATAATTACTTGACTTTTGGGTTAAAGTCTCTTGCTAATGATTCCTGGGAAAGTAATTACGAGATATCTCTAAGTTTGTATGAAACGGCAGCAGAAGCAGCATATTTAAGCGGTAATTTTGAGGAGTGTGAGCAATATGTTGAAATAGTACTAACTCATGCGAAGACATTGCTGGAAAAAATTAAAGCTTACGAAACCAGACTTGAGACTTATAAAGCACAAAGTTATGGGGATAAAGCTATTGAACTAGGTTTAGAAGTCTTACATTCATTAGGATTAGAATTACCCAAAGAGATCAGTCAGGAATACTTGGGTCAAGAATTACAAAAAATAAAACTAGCTTTGGAACAGCAACCAATTGAAGAGTTAATTAATCTACCAAAAATGAAAGACTCAGAGAAATTAGCTGTTATGAGTATTTTGGCAAGACTTTTGCCAATTACCTACACTTGTAATCCTCTACTTTTTGTTATTATAGTCTTACAG
>NZ_NTFS01000554.1 GCF_002289455.1 Brunnivagina elsteri CCALA 953 | reverse complement strand
CGGAACTGCGACAGGGAATTACAGCCGCACCATGTCGCAAATTGGAGGATAAAAAATTAAGCGATGAGTTATGAATTCCATTCCAAACATTCTGCCATTGAGAACGTCCACGATTACCAATAATTGAGTTAAAGATGTCGGAATCGAGGGAGTCTAAACTAAGATTAATTCGTCGCAAACCCGCATTATAAAGGCTTTGTGCCAGTGGTGTTAGCAAAAATCCGTTGCTAGTCATTGACAAGTCTTTTGTTTCGGGAAGTGCAGAAATTGCGGCGACTAATTCAACTATTTGAGGACGTAATAATGGTTCTCCTCCAGTTAAGCGAAATCGAGTAAATCCAACGGGTATAAAAACTTCTTTGATGAGGGTAAGTAATTCTTCGTTAGTTAAAAGATTTTGTTTGAGGATGTAGTCTAATTCTGTACCTTCTGGCATACAGTATTGACAACGGAAGTTGCAACGGTCAATCAAGCTGATTCTTAAATAATCTACTTGGTTCATTTTTTATGGTTATTTTTATGGTTTTAAACCACTTAGGAATGTGGATTAAATAATGATGTGTATACTAAAAACGGGTTAGAACTTTACTTTTAACAAGCGTGAAAATATTGAAGATACTACCCTGCGGGAACGTGGAACGTACGTTCCACCCTGCGGGAAGCAAGCTACAGTATGACAGAAGTCCAGATTTTACCCGTTTGCAGTATAAGTCTAATATAGAACTTTACCCCTTGCTATGGGTTTGCGCCGAACGCAATACCAAGATTTATAACAAACAACCATAATAAGATTTTCGGGATGTATCGTGTCATTTATTTGCTCTCCAATGATGGTTGTTACTCTCTAAGGGCTAGACTGTGGGAATTGTTCCGCCGTCAATTACGTGTTCCGTGCCGTTGATATACGAAGCGCGATCGCTCGACCTCCTCAAAAAATTTTTGGTTCATTTCTTGCTGTTTCAAAATGATCTCTACCAGTGTTGAGACTGACATTGACTTTGAGGCTTCTCGCTCTAATGTTGGGGATGGCTATTTTTCGCTCTAGCAACGTTCTACAATTTTTCAACATCCTATATCTAAATTCTTACATTAAACGCTCAATCAAACGGTCTTTAAATCGTCGATCGACATCGGAGCAGTAGTATACTTGTTGCCCTTTAATATCCTGTGATACTTCCAGATCGTGCCCCAAACCAAACGGTTCGAGAAATATACTAAACCCAATTCGTGCGGGTAAAATTTCACAGTTAAACAATTCAGGCATAGTCACGTAGCCAACCGCTAATGCATCAAAGGGATGGAATCCCTGTTTGTGCAGATTATCTTCCCAAAACGACATCCAGGGTTGACTTACCTGCCGTAACCACTGGGCAGCTTCGTCACCAGATGCTAATTTGTCTAAATCAGATCGCATAATCGTTACCTTTGTTGCCAGTTCAAATGGGGTTAGTACCAACGGAATCCCAGAGTCCAAAACAATTTTGGCGGCGGGTGTGTCTTTACGGATATTGAAATCGCGGAAATGAAAGCACCATTGCTCTCCGGGATGAAATAAATCACCTGGTCGTTTTCCTGCCACTATGACAATGCGATCAATATTCTTAACCAGATTGGGATAATTGATAATGACGGTGGCGATGTTTGTCAATGGTCCTTGAGCGATAATTGTCAGTTTTTCGCGGTGTAGTATGGATGCGATCGCCTCTGATGCCTGCGTCGATTTCCACTCTGGACTTCCTTGATCATGGCTACCCTCATAAATAGGCGTTCGAGCCGCGCCTCCCAAATGCCCGAACACTTGACGCGCAACTTGAAGAGCAGTTTCACCTTTGGTATTGCCAAAAGTTGTGCTGATGCCCCGAAGATCGAGTTCTGGTGAGCGGAGTGCCATCATCAATGCCCAACAATCATCCACATCATTAGTTGCGCTTTGACCGCAGGCTGGATCGGTATCAATCCAAATTGGAAGTTTAGACGCATTTGACCGAGGCTTGAATTCCTCTAGGGAATGCTTTGTTATATTCAAAGGATGACTCAGGGTAGGCTGTTGACTTTGTGGGTTTTTAGGCGATTTTGCGGAAAATTATCCGTGTTATTTTTTGTTCGTGGGAAAACGTCTGGAATAGCCGTTTTCCCACAAAAGTAGTAAACACATTTTCTGCATGAAGTCTTATGGGCAAAAGGGTACAAAGTTAACAGCCTAGACTCAGGGTATAGATTTTATTAACGCTAGTTACAACAAAAAGGATGAGAAAGAGATTCGATAATAATCCGGCGATCGCATGTTTGAGATAGTTTTTATTTTTGTGGCGTTGCCAGGAGCGAAAAGCTTGAATAGTGTAATGACTGGCGATCGCCACTAACACAGTGAATACTAGCAATCCCACAGACTGAACTTCTGATCTAATATCTTGATTGGAGTAACTCAATCCCAAACCCAGGAGAAACGTTAGCCCAAATCCGATCAACGGAATTTGCCAACTCAAAAGACATTTACGCCGGATATTATTCATGGTAGGAATGTCATTTTGTTTTTACTTTTCATATAATTTCTCTATTTTCGGTGTTAAATCGCGCCATTAGTTCTATTTTGAGTTCATAACAACCCTTATTATTGTTCAGAATGGATCGCTCTCTTTTTCGGCGTTTCTACCAGCACAGAGATTACCAGTAAACTTAGCCCAATAATTTTGATCAAGGCGTTAATTGCGTGTGCATACTCCCATTGATCCCGATACTGTCTCCAATCTAATGGAATGGGATTCGTTAACCATTTGGCGAATTCAGCATTCATTGGCGCAACAAACATTATCCAACTCATAAATGCCAGCATTAAGAAAATTGCTCCGCCTAATGTCCAGTAAAAAGTTGAACCACGCTTGCGAACGAGAAATGCCAGCACAATTGCCGTCAGAATCGCTGTAATTTCAAAAGCTGCGCCAACTGAGCCAAACAACTTATAAACATTTTCAAAAACCGTGACTCTAACCCAAAGTTGCCGATCAAACTGCATTCGTTGCGGCAGTTCTAGCAAATGGGTCATAGACAAACTAAGGCTGAACGAAGCTAACATAAGTGCTATGAATCGACATATTCGGATAAGTATCATTTGGGTGCGGCTCTTGTCATAATATGAAGATAGGGAATTAGACAACGATTGTGAGTGATGGTGGAGTAGTAGAACAACGAGCCTGAGTCAGGCGATTCAGCAAAGGAACACCATTGGAATATAAGGGTAGATAATTGCGCTTATATTCTTGACGTAAATGGAAGCGCCAATATTCATCCCAATCACCGCTAACATGGAGAGAACAAAGACGCAAAACAGCTTCCGCACCAGTAAGACTCCATCTAGCACCAGTTATATC
>NZ_NTFS01000553.1 GCF_002289455.1 Brunnivagina elsteri CCALA 953 | reverse complement strand
TGTCGAACCAAACTGGTTTAATTTCCTGAATGCCCTAAATAAAAGAACCCCACCCTAACCCTCCCCGCTCGCGAGGAGGGATTTTGCGAGAATTGCGGACTTATCAGAGTCACTATTAATAAGGGTTTTACCAACTTCTGTGTACACTAGAGCCTTGACTCATGGGAGTTAGGGGGGATTTTTCAATTTGCTGTGGCAACAACAGTTAAACCAACCGATGTTAATAATTCGTTCCAAGATTGGGAAAGTTGGGGGTTATTGGGTTGTAGATTTTGGAGTTCGATAATTGTTGCTACTGCGTCGTACCAAAAGCCCTGTTTAGCATAGAGAGAGGCACGCTCAATTACTGTTGAAGCAGCTAATTTTTCCTGAATCAAGTGACTTAATGGTGTATATTCCACCCAACCACCAACTACCAAATCTTCTGTTCTGTCGCTAGGATTGCAAGCGATCGCAAATGACCAATAGTAGGTTTTATTTGGGACTAAGGATGGTGCATCTTTTGGTAACTGTATATTTATCAAACCTGCTTGATTGGTAATGGGTATATTCTGTTGATAAATTCCGTTCATTTCTTTGTCAAACAAGCTAAACTCTGCCGATTGAGCGCCGGTTTGGGGAAGATGAACAAAGAATACAGGACGTTGTAATTGCGATAAACCAATATGTTTTCCAGGACTAAGAGCTGTTAGAGCTATATCCCGATTTGATAAACTCGAAGCACAAGCCAAAGCTATTGGACGGGAACCACCACCAGCAGTACCACCACGTGGTGCGTCTCTTTTTGGTGGCTCAAAATTTGTTGAGGTTGCTTTTGCTGACCATGCAGTAGTAGTTAAATTTGTCACCATTATTACTGATGCCAAGGTAATTACAGTTGCTTTGCTCTTTAATGTGTGAAAAAGCATCTTATATTATAAACTTAGGTTTTAGTTTTAAGAGGTTGTCGATTGCATTTTGTCAATGTGGTGTTGATGGAGAGAAAGACGTGCTTTCCTTGCCATCTCTACAAAAAATCTTTCTATAAATTGAAAAATGCTGTATATTGTTTTCTCCGTTTTTGAGTTTTGGTATAGTCCAACTCAATTATCTAACCTCTAAAGCCAATTGCCAACTAGTATAAAAGCTGCCCAGTAATAAGGATGTTTAAATTCAGGTTTTTTTAATAGCTCTAACTGTGCCAATCGCAATGCTTGAGCTTTTGATACACCTGATATCAATAATTCTTGGTAAAAAGTACCCATCAAATCTGCGGTTGATTCATCGCTAACAGTCCACAACGAAGCGAGAGTACTACGGACACCAGAACGTACTGCAACCCCCGCAAGTCCAAGGGTAGCCTTTTCGTCACCTTTTGCCGTTTGGCAGGCACTAAGCACTAATAAATCGATAGGGGAGGAGCCTTTTAAATTGCGATCGCTCATTAATCGACTCAACTGTTCAATATTAATTTGCCCGTTCCATGTTTTGATGAAGGTATTGCTGGGTTTGGAGCTAAATTGTCCGTGGGTTGCTAAGTGCAAAATTGAGTATGAGGGGTTTTGCAATTTGGCTTGGAGTTTGTCTATGGTAAATTGTTGGTTGAGTAATGTTGTTGTGGGTATTTTGTCTTTAATTTGCCGTATTTCCCGCTCAACTCCAGGTAATGGGGAAAAATCGCCCTTTTCTGTCGTCAATCCACCTGCTAATACTTGAATGCGATCGCGAGGTTGGGATTTAAAAAGTTGTAAACTTGGTGAATAGGCTATTTGATATTTTTCTATCAGATATTTTTCTCCATCAGATAATGCTGCCATCGGTATATTCCGCAGATTGCCATCAAGAATAAACACTAGTGTATTAATGTTATTTGTAGTTAAATCAGGGATTATAGGTGTTATTAACCAGGTATAAATTTGTTTAGCAACCGTCAATCTTTCTGTTGCAAATGAAGTTTTTCGTAATGACTGTCGCATACTTTTGATAGCTGCTTCGACTTCCGATTGGGGGATTTTGGTTGGGTAATGGCGTAAAGGTTGGTTGGGTAATGAGAGAATTATCTCAATGCGATCGCGTAAAATAATCGGATAAATTAGGGCAGCTTTGGAGTCAATTTTTTCGATGGGTACTGTTTTGCTATCTAAACAAGCTTCACGGAAGAAGTTTGCTAGTTCTGCAAGCTGAAGTGCTTCGATTGTTTCCCTTGCAAAGATGAGATTTTCTTGTTTTTGGGTAGTGGAATAACTAGGAATATCTTGTAATAGTAAATCTACAAGTTCACGATAAACAGGTTCAACACGACTACGAAATGAAAATTGGATATCTTGATTGATTGCAACTAAATCTTGACGTAGATATTGTAAGTCTTGAAATGCTTGTTTGTAGTTTGCGATCGCACTTAGTATATCACCTTGATTTTTGAGAATTCGCCCCATTTGCCATTTCCATTGATAAGCGATGTCGGAAGCATTGATATTTTCTGCTAAGTGTAAAGCTTGTTTTGTTAAGTTGGTTGCTTCTTTCCATTGCTTTGTTTGTTCGTAGAGATTCCCCAATTTTCCTAATGCTGTTGATTCTGCACGGGAATTTCCTAATTTATGCGCTTGATATCGAGCATTTACTAATAATCCTGCTGCTTGGATTAATGAATTGGGAATATGTATTGCTGAATTGTTAGATAGTTCTACTAAGTTAGTCGCTAATTCAATTTCTGTATAAATTTTGGTTTGATTCGGAGATAAATTAGGAATTTCAGCTTGAATTTGCTGTAATAATTTTTCAGCTTCTATATTCCGATTCAATTTACATAAAATATCTAATTGTTCGAGTTGAGCTTGTAATTCTATTTGTATTTGAATTTGTGATTTAGTCTGCTTGGAAATGAGATTATCTTGATTAGCTGCTTGTTGAAAAAAAATTAAGGCTATTTCAATTTTATTTTCTACTTTTGCCAACTTTCCTAAGTTAAGTAATACTATTTGTGCTTCTATTGGTAAATCTAACTTTTGCGCTATTTCTAAACTTTTTTGTAGAGTTTCTCTCGCTCTAGAGTAGTCTCCCACAATTCGCAAATTATTTCCCAGATTTAATAAACCAGATAATTTAAGTAGCGAGTCTGGTTGTAATGAGAGCGAAACTGCAACTTTTTTAAAAATATTATTGGCATGAAGGAAATAACCTAACATTTGCAATGCTCTTGCTTGATTAATTTGCGTACCAATTTCACCAACCTTATCTCCTACTTTTTTATAGCATTTCTCTGCTTTTTTCCAAGCTTCTAATGCAGCTTCAGTTTTCCCCTGATTAAATAGCAAATCTCCTTGATTATTGAGAATTTGAGCATAAACAAAGTTATCTTTTGATTTATTACTAGATTTATCAACTAATTTTAAGGC
>NZ_NTFS01000552.1 GCF_002289455.1 Brunnivagina elsteri CCALA 953 | reverse complement strand
TAAAATTATTTATAGAAGTAGGTAATAAATATGTCACCTCTAGGTGTTGGTAATAGCCACTCAACAAATACACTCCAAACAGGGGAAGCCAAACTTTGGGTTTTGCTAGTGGGGATAAACCAATATGAAGATGGGGGATTGCCTTCATTGCGTTATCCAGCAGTTGATTGTCAGGGTTTAGGGGAAGCACTCTTCAAAGCAACCCAGGGATTTCCCCAAAAAGAAGTCATAGTTCATCATGACTTTGCGTTGGTTAAACCGACAGCAACAACAGTGCGGCAAAGCTTGCAATATATCGTTTCGCAAACGCGATCGCAAGACACAATTCTGCTATATTTTTCTGGACATGGAATTTTGGAACCGGATACCCAGCAAGCAGTGCTATGTATGACGGATACGGAAAAAAATAATCTGCTCAACACGGGTATTCCCATGCAAGAACTATTGCAAATGCTGGGGAATAGTTCGGCACATCAACAATTAGTTTGTCTTGATACCTGTCATAGTGGTGATATGGTGTTGCGGGGAAATAATGGTACATCTCGTGATGCTGAGAATCCCAGCTTTAATAGCACATCGCAAATGCTACAAGTTTTGCGTCAACGTGCTTCCCAAAGTAAGGGATTTTGTGCTTTACTATCCTGTGACCAAGGACAAAAGTCTTGGGAATTCCCCGAATTAGGACATGGGGTGTTTACCTATTTTCTCATGCGAGGACTTTTGGGGGAAGCGGCAGATTCCCAAGGGATTATTGAAGCAGATGGATTATATAAGTTTGTTTATCGGCAAACCTTACAATACATCGATAAGCTTAATCAACAATTGCGATTGATTAATCAGCAAAAGCGCAATCGAGGAGATTATAAAATTCAGCCAGAATATCCCCTGCAAACTCCAAAGCGGATTGTTGAAGGAGTTGGGGAATTAATTCTTGGATTTAAAGCGAATGTGGAAGTCAAAAGTCAACCACGTCATGGTTTAATTGTGGATGGTTTGGGTAGTAGTCAATCCACTAATCAAACAATCAATGATTTAAGTCGAGTTTTGCGTGGAGCAGGAGGATTTGAGTTAGAGTGTTTTCCTCACAACCAGCAAAACCTGTCGGCAATTCGCAGTGCAATTCAAACTTGCTTACGAACATCTAATCAAAAAGAGAATTCCACCACACTACTCTATCTACGGGGAGAAATCGAAGAAATCGAAGATGGGGAAGCATGGTTAATTTTGGGGAATGGAGTACGGTTGAGTCGTTCTAGTTTGCGGCAAGAATTGCGTCGTGGGAATACAGCACAGCTAATAATTATTTTAGACTGTCCTGGTGCGACTACCTTAGAAAATTGGCTTGAAGATTTGAATATGGGAGTCGAACAACCCCAATGTATTATTGCATCTGCATCGACACCCGAACAACCAGATGCTTTTTCCCAAGCCATACTCACAACCCTGGCTATTTCCAATCCACAACAGGGTTTACCTGTAGCTGCTTGGATAAATCAATTGCGATCGCACTTAAAAGACGTTGATATTCATGTTTGGCTCTCTGGTACAAGAGGAGTCATTGATATTTTACCAGGTAATGTCACCTCTATTTTCGCCCATGAACCAAAGGAAATAGTCGCAACCACAAATTCAGCCAAAATCCAGCCACAACCAAACCTGGAAACCTCAACAAATTTTCCTAACTTCTCAGAATTAGATGAAAAAGCAATTAAATCCCTGTTTACTCCAGGTTCAAAGGAATATTCCCAACTAGAACATCTATTAACTAGTTTAATGGGACCAATTGCACCAACTTTAATTAGAAGAACTTTGAGCAAAATCACAAATCCCCGCAAACAGCTAGAAGAATTAACAATTCACCTAATACCAGAACAAAAAATCGAATTTACCGCCAAAGTTACCCAAATTATCGAAACACTTGTTCTTCAACCCCAATCAAAAAGTGTTTTATCGGTAGAAACGCAATTAGAACCAACCTTTATTCAGAAATGCGATCGCGAATTAATTAATCTTATTGGACCAATTGGAAATTTTATTGTCAAGGAAGTATATAAAACTTATTCCCATGTTTCACCATCTGAATTTGTCCAAAAACTAGCGGAGGAGATACCCAATAAACAAATCGCTGAACAATTTTTGCAACAATTTGTAACAAATCTTCAAAAAAACTAACTAAAAAAAATTGACCAATTATTCCTTGATGGTACAAGCCCACGGATGAATCCGGGGGCACTAATTGCGAATTGCGAATTACGAATTACGTAGCTTGCTTCTCCGCTTCGGAGTATTGCGAATTGTTTTGACTCGTTTGTATAATGGATTGCAAATAGAATAGAGTTTGGGTAAAAAAAATGAAAGCTATAACTTTCGCTGTCTTCGGAATTGCGACGGCATTTATCGGCTTAGTCAAACCCGTTCAAGCACAATCGTCAAGAACACCAAACTCAAGGGAAGATGCATCTTCTCTGTCTGGAAGTTCGTTGATGGGAATTGACATGAGAACATCTCAAGAGGATTTTGATAAATTTTTTGGATTCTCCAATCCTGAAAGCGCAACATTAGTTCGGTACAATGAAACCCTAACACGTCCTGATAGTCCGGTTTACTTGCAACCCGCACAACAGTCGGTTAATGGTAATGAAGGGGTACAAGTGCAACTCGATTTGCGTGATATCGATAGACAATCAGATAAACCCAGCGACAAAACTCCAACTAAATAATTCATATCCCCGATTTTTCCAGTCGGGGATATTATGTCATTTATTGCTAAAAGTCACTTGTTGGGTTGAATTGGTATTTTCTGCTTTCACAACCCCAAAATTTTCACCACTGCGGGTTAAGATAGCTAAACTCAACAAGATAAAAATAGCAAATATACTATATAAAACTGGTTTGTGTGCCGATTCTCGCTTTTCGTCGGAAAAAATCTCTTCATTAATCGGATTCGCTTCATCCTTCATTAACGAAGTCCATTCTCCTCCACTATGCCACCAAAAACTCGATAAACTCAAGTCATTTAAGCGTTGCAAGTCTTGTTGATAAATGGGACGATTTCTGTGACTGGACATAATTACCTCATCATTTTACTTGTAGTTGACATGCTTAGGGAGCATCTAACTTGCTTATACGGGGTAAACCAATTGACTTATGCAGAGTTAATTGAAAGCTGAATCTCGAAGCTATATCGCCCGAATATACTAAAAACGGGTTAGAACTTTACTTTTAACAAGCGTGAAAATCTTGAAGATACTACCCTGCGGGAACGTGGAACGTACGTTCCTCAGTATGACAGAAGTCCAGATTTTACCCTTTTGCAGTATACATACTATTCAAATACCATACTTCCATTCCTCTTAGTCCTAAAGATAATCAAGAAAATGTAAATAT
>NZ_NTFS01000551.1 GCF_002289455.1 Brunnivagina elsteri CCALA 953 | reverse complement strand
CCCCATTCCCCATCCCCTAATTAATCTTGCTGACTTTCTCGTTTCTTCGTTACCCAACCCGGTTTAATTACAGGATGTGCGCGAGCTACAACTAAACAATCGTCGGGGATATTTTCGGCGACTGTAGAACCTGCGGCGATGTAAACATCATTTCCAAGGGTGATTGGTGCAACCAGGACACTATTGGAACCCGTACCCGTGCGATCGCCTATTATGGTTTGATGTTTCTTAAACCCGTCGTAGTTAGCCGTAATTGTCCCTGCACCAATATTTACTTTCGTTCCGGTTGTGGCATCACCAAGATACGATAGATGGGCAACGTTGGTTTTACTACCTAATGTTGTATTTTTTAATTCGACAAAATTACCAATGCGGCATCCTTCCCCAACTTGGGCATGACCTCGTAAATGGGCGTAGGGACCAATTCTCACACCCGATTTAACTGTGCTATCGGTAATTACTGAAAATTGGATAGTGGTATTTTCACCAATTTCGCTATTCTCAATCAAACTTCCTGGACCAATTCGACACCCAGTTTGAATCACCGTATTCCCTCGCAAGTGGGTTTGGGGTTCAATGATGACATCGGGCTGTAATACGACCGTCTCATCAATTGTGACACTGCTGGGGTCAATAATCGTCACACCAGCAGCCATCCAGTTTTCTTTGATTCGTCGCTGTAAAATCTCATAAGCTCCAGCTAATTGCAAACGGTCATTGATACCCAAAATTTCTTGGTAATCCTCAGTATCCACCGCCATGACGGGGGTAACTTGTGTCACAGCATCGGTGAGGTAATATTCTTTTTGGGCATTATTTGTTTGCAAATGCGGTAGTACCTTAGCCAAATCCTGCCAACGAAAGCAGTAAATTCCAGCATTAATCCGGCAATTTTGTTTTTGGGCAGTATTACAGTCTTTATCTTCGACGATTTGCTCAACAACGTTGTCACCATTACAAAAAACACGCCCGTAACCTTTCGGTTCGGGCAGATTTGCCGTCAGTATTGTGGCTGCATTTTGATTATCTTGATGTATTTTGAGGAGATTTTGCATGGTTTCGGGACGTAACAGAGGTACATCACCGTTTAACACCAATAAATCGCCAGTATAACCTTGCAAATGTGGTAATAATTGTTGGATAGCATGACCCGTTCCCATCTGTACAGTTTGTTCGACAAATTCGAGATTGGGTATTGACTGCATGGCGCTTTTGACTTCTTCGCCCTGATATCCGACTATGATTATACGCCGTTCCGGTTGTATAGTTTCGACACTATTTAACACCCTCTCAACAAGCGATCGCCCACCTAAGGAATGTAACACCTTAGGTAGATTTGATTTCATCCGCGTTCCTTTTCCTGCCGCCAGAATTGCTACGACTACCATAATTAGGGATTAGCTGTGTGTGAATTGCGATGAACTATCCAATAAGTTCAGGCAAATAATACCAGCTAACACAGCATCACTCATAGGTAATCTCGTTGCAAACTACCAAACTTATTCTCAAGTGATGATGTTTGCCGAATCAACTATTGCGATCGCGTTTGCTAATAAACTCTGTAAACTGCTGCATTAGTTGGAAATTTCGCCAACCTTTGGCAGTTTCCTCAGTCATAATTTGTATTGCTTCTTCTGGTGTATAAGCGGGTTTATAGGGACGTTCACTACTCAAAGCGTCATAAATATCAATTATTTGGAATATTTGGGCAAGGTAGGGAATTTTGTCCCCTTTGAGGCTATCGGGATAACCTGAACCATCCCAGCGTTCGTGATGATGGCGAATAATTGGAATTACACCTCGCGTTGCCCGAAGCGGTTGACAAATCTGTTCGCCAATTAAAACATGCTGACGCATTACTTCCCATTCTTCGGATGTGAGTTTTCCCCTTTTCAGCAATATGGCATCGGGAATGCCGACTTTGCCGATATCGTGTAGGTATCCTCCCCACATCAAATCGCGAATTTGGTTGTACGAAAGGTTGAGGTATTCGCCAAATTCTTTGCCCAATTGGACTAATCGTTCGCAATGATTACCTGTATTGGGATCACGACTTTCAATTGCCCGTGCGATCGAAAATAGCACCTGTTCGGCATGGTCAATATCTTCATTTAAACGCTTTTGCTGAACCAATGACTTTACCCTAGCAGCCAATTCGAGACGATCGAAGGGTTTGGTCAAAAAATCCCCGGCACCAGATTCGATGCTACGAACTCGCGATCGCTTATCGTTGAGTGCGGTGATGAAAATTATCGGAATTTGGCGTGTTTGTTCGTCTTGCTTGATAATTTGACAAACTTCAAACCCGTCCATTTCTGGCATCATTACATCTAACAAAATCAAATCCGGTTGCTTTTGGGCTATTAGTGCGATCGCAGCAGCACCACAGTCTGCCTCAATTACCTCATATCCCTCCATTGCCAACAGATCAACAGCCGTCATTCGACTTTCTGCGCCATCGTCAACCACCAAAATTTTTGGCTTGTCTGAATCAAAACCATACCCTTGCGAAGATGAAGCCTGTTGTATTCCTGCTACTAATGAGTCATAACCAGAATCAACATGATTATTTACCCAGGCAGGAATCGTCTCAGCTTTTTCCCGCATAATCTCTTGCTTCGAGAACCCCAAGGGAGAACCCTGTGGCTGCAATTCTACAGTATTGCCTGAACCAATACTATTTGGCTTTGTTGAGGTGTTAGACCCACTCATTGATTTTTCGGTAGAGCCTGTATAATTGGATTTCCAAACCACGAGGGCGCTCCAATTCTTTAATAAATTTACAGTTTAACTTTTGAAAAATAATTGAAAAACAATATTAACAATATCATTTTTCAACTGGATTTCATTTTTCATCACTACTTTAGATAAGTTTTGCAAGCGATAACGTTTGCTTAACTATTTGTAATGGTTTGAAATCAGTCTTTGATGTTTTTCGAGAGCCTTAGGAAAATTGCTTCCAAAATCTCTTACTGATAAATATAGTATGAGCAATAATTGCAAATGTTAAATCAGGTGTTTTACGGAGATTTCTCAACATTACTATCAATACAAAATCCTCTTTTTGTTAAATTTAGATCAAATCTAGTGCTGGTATTGCAAAGTTTCTTTTTTTTTCGTGATGATGTTAACGAAAAAGCTTTGAGATTTTTCAGTACTACCGATAAAATTTATTAAACTTTAGTAAAGTCTCTTCTGTCTGTGACTATTTACACTGAGAGACAGTGATAAATCTCACAGTTATTAGTTTTAACTTAAATTAGTTAGAGAACTCCACAGAAAGAAATGCCCAATGTCATTCTGAGGAACGTACGCGCTGAGTCGCAAAGCGACACGCTGCGCGAACGCGTTGCCGCAGGCTAGAATCTCGCGTAGATGCTTCGTTCCTCAGCATGACAACACAGGATCATTCATTTTGTGGC
>NZ_NTFS01000550.1 GCF_002289455.1 Brunnivagina elsteri CCALA 953 | reverse complement strand
GCGATTAAAATCGCCCGTGTCGCTTATATCTCAGCACTAAAGTGACTGAGTTTTACGCATACCGTGTTGTTCTATAAGGTAATTTTACCCCTTCATGTATAGTATTACATCCGAGAATACGGTAGGGGCAAATGGTTGTTTGCCCTCCTATTACGGGAGCAAATTGTCGCTTAGGTAGACTAGTTAAAAAACTGCCACAAGATACATTTAAAAATTTCCCTCTTGATGAAGGGGATTTAGGTAGTGAAAGTAAGTGCCAGTTTGGACAAAACAATCAAAGTTTGGCAAAAACCCTAAGTGGTAATACTTATTATTCTCATTAACAAAAATTATTCAATTGTATTTAACTGTCATTTTCTCGCCTCATTCTTCCTATACCTTCAAAATTCGGCTTCATATTCGGTTCTTCAGCATTTTTATCCGGTAATCACACTTAGACAACTTTGAGTAAGATAAAGATATGACATGACTATTTTTATATACATCGAATTAGCCCTTGAAAATTTTGATTGAGGAAAGCCATTGAATAGTTCAAAATTACCACAAGCAGGAGATAAAGTCTTAATTATCAGTCCAGTATATGTATCCGGGAAATCAGGTATTGTTTGCGGAAAGGAGGTGCTTTCTAACGAAAAACCTAGTGGACGTTGGTTGGTAGAGATTGCATCGGAAAGTTTGGTGTTGTCGTTGAGTATAAATGACTTCAGAATATTAGGTAGTCAGTAAATGAATAACCCGTTTGGATTTATAGTTAAAGTTTTCTTTTTCTCAGCCCTGATTTCGGTGTTAATCAAGTACGTTTCCCCAATCATCTCCATTCCCCAAAGCGATATAAATGTGTTGATTCTGGTTTTATCACCAACTGCGATTATGGCTGTTTTGCTGAGTCTCAGGTTTAGGGGAATAGAAAATAGAGAATAGAGAATAGGGAGTTGTGAATTACGAATTACGAATTACCTAGTCGTGAGAGACTAAAATCGGCTAGCCTAGCTACGTTAACAGATTTCTACTGTTCGCTAAGTCGCTGAGGGTAAAGATTTGAATTTAGGTCAATGGATTGGCTTGATTGCCATTGTTCTCTCCTTATATATTTTGTGGCAAATTCGGGATGTACTATTACTGATGTTTGCCGCAGTGGTAATTGCGACTACCCTAAATCGCTTGGCTAAAAGATTTCAAAATAGGGGGATGAAACGTGGTTTAGCGGTGCTTCTATCGGTTGGGATATTTTTTGCGGTAATTATTGGCTTTTTCTGGATAGTTGTACCACCTTTTATTACGCAGTTTCACGAACTTCAGAATCGAGTTCCCAAGGGGATACAGGTGTTTAGTGCTTCCTTGGATCGGTTTAAAGCTGGTGTTCCGGTGCAGTTAGCTCCTTACATACCAGATATTGACGGTTTCATCAAACAAGCGCAACCCTTTGTGAATAGAGCGGTGGGAAATTCTCTAGCGCTTGTGACTGGTTCTCTAGAGGCTGTTTTAAAGATTTTGCTGGTATTGGTGTTAACAGGGATGTTTTTAGCCGATCCACAAGCTTATCGGAAGGTATTTATTCGCCTGTTTCCTTCGTTTTATCGACGACGGGTTGATGGCATTTTAGATAAATGCGAGGTTTCCTTAGAAGGATGGGTAAGTGGTGCTGTGATCGCAATGTTATACGTAGGAACCACAAGTATGATTGGGTTGCTGGTTTTACGTGTACCTTCGGCTTTAGCTTTATCGGTGCTATCGGGTTTTATGAACTTGATTCCCAACTTGGGTCCAACAATTAGTCTAATTCCGGCACTTGCGATCGCATTATTGGACGCACCTTGGAAAGCTGCTACTGTATTTGGTTTGTACTTCCTAGTGCAGCAAACGGAAGGTAATTTCATCACGCCGATGATTATGGCACATCAGCTTTCGCTTTTACCTGCGGTGACTTTAATCGCTCAATTATTCTTTTTGACATTTTTTGGTCCTTTGGGATTATTACTGGCATTACCTCTAACTGTTGTCACTAAAATTTGGACACAGGAAGTTTTAATTAAAGATGTTTTAGACGAATGGGGTAATAAGTCAGAACGGGACACCGAGTTTATCATTGAGCGTGATGATTTTTCAGAAAAAGATGCGATTATAGTCGAAAAAATTATCACAGGAAATCAGACTGTGGATGAAGATGAATCCAAGATTGAAGGTACACAAAATCAAGATAATTAATCCAGTAGATTTGAGATGGGTACTTCCAAATAAAACAGTATCCAAAGTTTTCTTGCAGGCTAATTATGTACTTCTCAATCGTATCATTTGTAGGGCTGGGGAAACCCTACCCCTACAATATGGATAATTTATTGGTGTTAGCTGATTCTAAATTTCGCGTACAAACTATTAACCATAATAAACCAGCAGCGTAACCAGCGATAACATCAGTTGCCCAATGTACACCTAAATAGAGCCGACTAAAACCAATTGTTAAAATTAATAATGTAGTCGCAGCATAAATTTGCTTTTTATATTGTGGATATTCTTTTGCTAAAACATAACTAATAAATCCATAAATAACTAGTGAAATCATTGCATGACCACTAGGAAAACTGTAATGTCCTACATCAATAATATGCTTCCATAATGATGGACGTGTCCTAGTAAATAGCTCTTTTAGAAGATATTTTGTGTAATCATTATTAATATACCTACAGTATGTTTGAAATAATCTAATGGTAGCAATAAGAAAGTATAATAGTAACTGAAAAAATTTGACACAAAATCTAGTAAAATATACTTTGATAGGACATCATTAAAAACTTCCAGGTTTTAGAGACAATTTTGCCTAATGCATAATATTTGATGGTGCGGTGTTTACGTAAATATAGGTTCTTATCGTTTACTACCCTAATTTAGCGATCGCATAATTTTTATGAGTGCAACACAGTCAAGCGAAAGCCTTACAACAAAGCCTAGAATCAATTCCGCTTTCAAAGATTTGATGTCAGTACATTGGTGGATGGCAGGTTGCTATTTGGTTCTGTTCACTACAGGTACGTGGATGGTAACACTGGAGAGAGAAGTGTCTTTTCGCGCATCTCTATACGACTTCCATAAGTCCATTGGTGTACTCACAATGGCATTGCTGACATGGCGCATATTAACATTATTACGAGTCTGGTGGCGAAAGTATACGAAGCGAACTCCCAAACTTACACCTAAATGGTGGAAAATATTTGCATTACACTTCAGTCTTTACGCATTTATGTGGGCTATTCCAATCGCTGGCTTTTTGTTATCAAATTCATTTAAAAGTAATGGTGTTAAATTTTTCGGTATTGTTCTACCGGATATTTTTCCGGAGAATAAAGCTATGGTAGATATTGGTCGCAATTTGCATTTTTGGTTGGCTTATACATTTTTGGCATTTGTAATTATGCATATGCTGACATATTGGAAAGTTGTGCGGGCAAATTGGAAAAGGTTCGTTGGTTTTATAAA
>NZ_NTFS01000055.1 GCF_002289455.1 Brunnivagina elsteri CCALA 953 | reverse complement strand
TAACAGCATGTAGAGTTTGTTATTGGCAAGGTGTTGCTTTAGGGGTACAATCCCCAGCGCTGAATGACTTACCACAACTGCAAGTATTTGTAGCGTTTGGGTTAATAAACTTAAAGCCGCTTTCGATCACACCTTCAACAAAATCAATTACCATTCCTTCCAACAAAGGAGCGCTTTTAGCATCGATATAAATCAACACTTTACCTTGTTCAATGACAACATCATCGGGTTTAGGTGAAGAAGTGATTTCCATGCCATATTCATAGCCATTGCAACCACCATCTGTAGCGGAGACGCGAATACCTTTGATTGGCTGATTAGAATTGGGTACAGAGTCAAGCAGGAATGATTGTAGACGGGATTCCGCTTTTTCTGTCAACGTAATAGTCATCAATCCTCCTATGAATTGGTAGTTATTAGTTAGGAGTTAGGAGTCAATAGTTAGGAATTAAAAGGTAGTAGTTATTTGTTACTGGTTATTAATCTAGCAATTGAGGAGACTAGTATTTAATAAGCGATTAACTATTAATTATTAATTATTAACTATTAATCATTAACCATTACCTACTAACTTTTTTGTTTACGGTAATGATGAAAGCGATCGCAACTAGTATTTCAACTGGGAAGGGGGAGTAAATGAAACTTAAACCCACCCAGAAAATAGCCATTAAACTAGCTGCTAGCTGGACAATTTCCAGATGAAACTTATACACCACAAGGGTACAAGCAATTGCGAGTGCTAGGGCAATCAACGAGTCCTGCATGTGTAATTACTTGCAATTGCTAGTAGTTTCCACTGAATTGGAACCCGAATAGCGCCACGGTGCATTATTGCCACATACCGGACATTCGCGATCGCGATAAGAGCGACGTTTGGCAAACTCCATCCGGTGTAAGTCAATTGTCAGCAACTGCGACAGCAAAGGCTGGCTAAACCCAGTAATCAACTTCACCGCTTCCAGTGCAGTCAAACAAGCTAGGGTTCCAGAGACAGCACCGAGAACCGAGAAAGCGCGTCTATCCCAAACAGGTTTTTCAGGAAATAGACAGGATAAACATGGAGTGACACCGGGAATAATCGTGGTCAAATAAGCCTCCATCCCATCCATCGCCGCTTCCACCATCGGTTTACGCCATCTCACGCAAGCATCATTGAGCAAATCGCGCTCCGTGAAATTGTGGGCACAATCCAACGCCATATCAGCCGATTGCACTAACGAATCTACGTTCTCTGGGTTGATGTAGTCAAAGACAGTTTCAATTTCCACATCAGGATTAATAGCCTGTAGTGTTTCCTTCGCCTTGAATACCCTTGGCTTACCGACCCAATCGTCCGTCATTAAAACCTGACGGTTCATATCATCAAGTCGCAAGTCACCACCCCGAACCAGAATCAACCGCCCAACCCCTGCAACTGCCAAGTAGAGCGCCGCCGTACCACCCAATCCTCCCACACCTGTAACCAGCACTGTCGCTGACTTAAGACGCTTCTGTGCCAATTCGCCAAAGTTAGGGAGCATCATTTGGCGGCGATAACGTTCCAATTCGGTAGGCGTTAGGTCAATCACTTTGTACCTCCTAATCAGACGTGATTTCTGTCAGCGTGACTACATTTTTAGCCTTCTGGTTAAACACTTTGAAAAGCTTTTGTTCTTGAGGTGTTGAGTCCAGAAAAACTTGGTAAGCTTTTTGCAAAGCAGCAGAATAAAGGCTGAGTTTATCAGCAAAACTTAAGCTGGGATTTTGTTCGTCTATTTCTCTAATATTCAAAGAAAACTTCTTTAAAATATGTAGACGATTAACATTTACGACTTTTACATCATAAGGAAGCTCAAAAAATTTAAAATATTCTTCGGCATCGACTATTTGTTTAAATGCTTCAAAATCTTTACTCATTGTCCTTTCTCCATTTTTTTTAAGTCTTGCTTCATTTCATCTAACTTACGAAAAATCTCATAAGTTTCGGCAGCAACATCTATTAATGTTTGGTAATCAGTTGGCAAACCTTCTGCAAGGTCATGTAAATCCATCTTCTTTTGACCAGCTTTGCTATTGAGACGCTTAATTTGCATCTTCAAATCCTCAATAGCAGTCTCACTAGTTTGAGTCATAAGCCACCTATTAAATTCTAGTTAGGAATTATGAAGTATTAGTTAGTAGTTAGGAGTTATAAATTAGAAATTATGAGTCAATAGTGAAAATTGATAGTGATAAATTATAAATTAGGATACAAGATCAAAAAATAAACAAAGTTTTAGTATCCTTAATATTAAATCAGGTATCAATTACCAATTTTATCTGAAGTTGCCCATTATTTGACCCTCCATATCTCCCCTTAGTAAGGGGAGGTGCCACAGGCGGCGGGGTTAATTTTATGCATTTTCATATTAGCTTGGTATAACTCCTAACTCTATCCCTGTTAAGGTGTACCAACCATGTACTAGCTGGAAGCCTTATTCTTACGTTGTATACCCGACCATTAAATTTAAAAATTGAGCGCAAATATTATGTTTTGCCTTCAAATTTGAATGGGTGCAAGGCTGAAAGCCTTATTACAGCGTTAGAAAAAACTTCACCTTAACAGGGGTACTCCTAACTCCTAACTCTTTTAAAGCTTCCCAACTTCAGGAAAACGCTTTGCTAAATCTACTGCTTTTGCAATTAGTTTTTCGCCATCTTCCGCAACTTTTTCTAGTGAATCATACCCGAAACGATGGGCATCACGTATTGTTTTGCGAACCAATAATAAATTGCCAGCAAATACTAAAATCCAGCCAAAACCTTCATGATTCAAATCAACAACAACCTGTGATAACAATCCTGTTTCTTTTTCAATACAAGCAGCAGCAGCACGATAAAAAGCCATAATCCGGCTAACCGTCATGGGGTCAACATCGCCATCAATAGGGATTTCTCGCTTCTTCTGCTTGTTAATTATATAGGGTTTAAGCAATAGTTCATCTGACCAACTTCGATAAACACCATATACATCTTGTCCGCGAATTTGTTGTGCGATCGCTTTCAAAAAAGACGATTGATTAACATCAAACGAAGGATTCGGTTTGACACTATTTGTATCGCTCATACAGTTGCTTCTTCCTCCAAATCTTCTTCAAAAGTCTTGACTTTTGGTTGTTGTAATGCTTTACGCAACCAAGGTGGTGGATTACCCTTCAGAGTCTGTACTAACTTATTTAAAACATCAGCAATTTTGTCATCATCAGACTTTGCTTTAACAGGAGTTACACCTTTTTTAATTAATTTTGCTGCGGCAGTTCCACCAATAGCAGAAACATAAACTATTGTGCAATCGTAGAGAGCTTCAAGTTTAGGGGTAACTTTATCTTCATTACCATCTTGCTTCAGATCGCCTTCAAAAGTTAGTGTTTCCAAAAACTCATATCCTTTGTCGGTAATTTCATAGACATCAATTTCTTTTGCCCATCCAAAGTGAGCATTGATATGTATTCTGTCACTAGTAGTAAAAGCAATCTTCATCAACATAATCCTTCATTAATAGTAATGGCTTGTGAGTTTAAATTATGAGTTATGAATTACGAATCACAGATTATGAATTATAAGTTAGAAAACTAATTTGATAATCTAATTATTAGCTTTGAATTTCTAATGAATAATTATTAATTATTAACTCCTAACTCCTAACTCTTAAATCCTACATTTCATACTTTAAATCTCTAGCCTTTCTCTCTTCTGTATCCAACAAGATATTACCAATATCAAACAAAATATCCATCGTACCTTTATAGCCAACCTTAGTGACTTGACCATTACCCAAACGGTCATAGATAGGAATACCTTGACGATAAAGTGGAATACCTAAACGTCTAGCAATATTTCCAGCATGGGAGTTACCAATTAATAAATCAGAACCCTTAGCTAACTCCTCAAAATCCTCATAGTCACCAATCACAACCTGATCAATTGGTAGTTGCTCTAAAAGTGGCGATCGCGTTGTTGTTACAGCAGCTTGAATTTCTGCCCCCATCGACTGTAAAAACAGAACTGTTGACCACAACAAATCTGGCTCTAATGCTAAAGATACACGTTTACGTCCAAAATAAAAGTGCGTGTCTAACATAGAATCTTGCAATTGCTTACGTTGACGACAAAACTTATCAGGAACCCTCACACCACTAACATCAGAAAGAGCCTGTAAAAACTCATCCACAGGTTGCAAACCAGTCAATTCTCTAAATACTTCAAATGGTATTTCAAATCGCTGTTCCAGAATCTCCGCAGCACCTCTTACACTTTCACCCAAAGCAATAGTAAAACACGAACTACCCACCTTTCTTAGTTGTTCTAAAGTTGTTCCCCCAACAGTAATTGGACTCCAAGAATCATCCAAATGACCATCCATCGAAGCCGATAAATCAGGTACAACAATAGGCACTAATCCAAATTCAGCAACAATATCTTTAACCTGCTGAATATCACCCGGAGTAAATGCCGAACCAGCCAATATATTTACCTGTTGAGGAATAGTTCTACCTGGTTCCGGTAATTCCCTAACAATACCCTCCACTGCGGCGGCAAAACCGTCTTGTAATGCACCTTTAAAATCCGGAGAAGAAACCAAAATTATCGGTAAACTATCCAACTCAGGATGACTCTTGCGGAAATCCTTAAGAATCCCCTGCATATCATCACCTCGCGTCTCCGTCAATCCAGTCGTACACAACCCAATTATTTCTGGATTCGACTTCTCCATCAAAGTCAGAATCGACTGTGTAATATTATCCTCACCACCGAGAATAGTCGTCACCTCAGTCATTGCCGTAGTTGCAAGTGGTATTGCCTCACGGAAATGTCGAACCAAAATCACCTTTGCAAAAGCAGTACAACCCTGGGAACCATGTAAAAGCGGAACCATTCCCTTCAGTCCTAAAAAAGCCATCGCTGCACCTAACGTCTGACTTTGTTTAAGAGGATTAACCGCAACAGATTTATTTGGAACCGAAACTATCGCCATTTATTTACCTCCTAGAATGCGATCGCACCTAAAAACCCCTACCCATCTTTTATTTCTTCTTTCTATTTCTTCTTTCTATTTCTTCTCTTCTTGGCGTACTCCGCGTCTTGGCGGTTTAAAAAAATACTAAACAAAAATCTCCTCCGGCAAATCCAACCAATCCAAGCTAGACTCCGCCAAAATCTCATTACCCAAATCCCAAGGAGCAGGCTTGCGAATTTGCTCCCAAACAGGGCTATGAAGAGCCTCATCCAACTCCCGCGCCATCTCAACCATGCCACTATACCCAGCATAGGTATGGTGACGCTCTTGGTTAATATCAAGAAAAGGAATCCGAGCCTTCAGTGCAGTGTATTGATTACGACCACCAGCAATCAGCATTTCAGCTTTGGTATCATCAATCACTCGCAAAATCTCTTGAGGATTGCCCTTTTCCAATGTCACACCGTCTTTACCGAGCAACTTTTTAATTTTGGCTTTGTCCTCCTCCGTACTCTTCTTGGTACTGGTAGCAACAACATCCATCCCTAAATCCTGTGCTGCCGAGATAATAGACCAACTCTTCACACCACCTGTATAAATTACAACCTTTCGCCCCTTGAGCCTTTCACGATAGGGAGCTAGTGTAATATCTAATTTCGCATTTTCTTCGGCAATTAACTGTTCGGTACGCGCTTGCAATTCCGCATCACCCAATTTTGCCGCAATATTCCGCAAGCAACGGTTCATATCTTCAATACCGAAAAATGATTCCTCAATGTAAGGAATGCCGTAGCGTTCTTCCATCTTCCGCGCCATATTAATCAGCGCTTTCGAGCAAATCATCACATTCAATTTGGCTCGGTGAGCGTAAGTGATTTCTTCGTAGCGAGCATCACCCGTAATTTTAGATAGAACGCGAATACCTAATTTTTTTAATAAAGGTAATATATTCCACATTTCACCAGCAATATTATACTCACCAATCAAGTTGATATCGTAAGGTGTAACGTATTCAGGTTCTCCTGTCCCAACTACGTATTCAAGTAAAGCTTCACCACCAATACGGTTGCCAAGGTTCTTACTGCCTACGAAGCCAGGAGAATTAATTGGAATAATGGGAGTGTTAATTTTCTTTGCTGCCGCTTGGCACACCGCATCCATATCTTCGCCGATGAGCGCTGTAACGCAGGTCGAGTATACGAATATTGCTGCGGGGTTGTAACGCTTATGGATATCCAGGATAGCTTTATAGAGCTTTTTTTCTCCGCCGAAGATAACATCATTTTCGCTTAAGTCTGTTGTAAAGCCCATTTTATAGAGCATTGGACCCGACGATAGACTTCCGCGACTACCCCAGGAATTTCCAGCGCAAGCTATGGGTCCGTGTACTAAGTGAGCAGCATCAGTAATTGGCACAAGGGCAATCATTGCACCATCAAATGCACAACCTCCTTGGGCTGCTCCTGGTTGTGCTTGTTGGCTACATACTTTCTTTTTCTCACCGCTTTTTTGGCTGTTATGCTCGCATCCTGGTTCGGTTAAAAGTTCGTTAATTTTTGCTTGGGTAATTTTCATAATTTTTGGATGAGATAGTTGAGATAGTTTAATTTATGGGCAATTTTTGCAGTTATTTTTTTTATTTCACGCGGAGGCGCGGAGAGGAATAAATAAAATATTCTCAATCAATGAAACCTAATATAATTCCTAATTCCTAATTCCTAACTATTAACTAATAATAAAAAAGGAAAGGAAAGTGACTAGATATCGGTAATTGGGAAATAGTAATTGGTAATTAAGAATATTTTCATGACTACCGATTAGCTATTACCCGTTACCTACTTCTTTAAGCCTTTTCCTTTTCCTTTCTTGGCACGCTGCGAGTGATTAATTCTTAACGAATTAAGTCGAAGGAGATGTCAGTTACACCTGTGATGTTGCTGTTGCGATCCATTTCATCAAGAAGTGTGTTAACAACCCAATTCAGGATATTCAAACCACCTTGATAACCAAGGGTAGCGTAACGATGTAAGTGGTGACGGTCAAAGATAGGATAACCAATGCGTACCATTGGAATCTTGGTGTCACGCCACAAGTATTTGCCGTAGGAGTTACCAACGAAGAAGTCTACTGGCTCGGTGAACAATAAGCTACTAATGCGCTCATTATCAGGTAAAATAGGAAATATTACTGTAAGGTTTACTGTATGGACGTTTGGGGATATGCTCGTGTTAGCACCGATGAGCAAGCAGACGATGAAGGAGCGCTGATTAAGCAGATGCGTCGTTTGCGAACCGCAGGAGCCACGAAAATATATTATGACGTGGAAAGTCGTACTAGCGATAATCGTAAAGGGCTTTTACGGTTAATAGAAGATATTAATGCATTAGTTGCTGGCAAAGTATCGAAGTTATTATTTATTAGAATTGACCGTTTAACGTCATCATCAATGACTTTTTATCGGTTGATGGATGCTTTGAAGAAAAAAGGGATAGAACCGACTGCTGTTGATGAGCCTTTTGATATATCAAGTATTGGTGGAGAATTGACAATTGATGTCCGATTAGCTGCGAGTAAGTATGAGGTAAACATGTTGGGAATGCGAGTTAAAAAAGAACGAGATACTCGCAGAGCTAATAAGAAACCCCATTGGAATGCTCCATTAGGATATGTTGTTGAAAATGATAAATATCAAAGAGATAATAGCCCCTGTGTTTGTATTATTGAGGGGAAAGTCGAATTAACGCGATCGCAATTAATGCGGCTGGTTTTCGACACTTTTTTTTTAGTGGGTTCGGTATCCCAAACTGCGAGACAACTGCATGATATTTTCGGGATTCGAGCCAATGCTGTTCCCAAATCTGGCAACGATGAAGTAAATTTGTTAGGGGAAGAAGATGAGATTATCTTGGAAAATATCAATAAATCCCGTGGAAATGGGTTAAGTCTGCGTTATCCCCACACAGGTTTAAAATGGTCAGTTTCTGGTTTGCGATCGACTCTTGTCAATCCTGTATACGCAGGAGGAACCCTGTATAATACTGTTGTTCGTCCTAAGGGACACCGTAAACCTTTTGATGAATGGGAAGTGGCATGGGGAACCCATGAGGATGAAGCGATTATTAGCAGTGAAGAGCATGAACGGATCAAAACTATGATTCGTGGAAATAGGAATAACCGATGGGCAAGTGAACAAAAATATACCAACCCTTTTGCTAATTTAGTTAAATGCGATCGCTGTGGTGCTGCTTATAGTCGTCAGTGCAAAAAATTGGTGAAGAAACAGAATTTTATCCGACACCATTACCAGTGTAGTTTTTATCGCACAGGTGCTTGCAGTAATGGAAAAATGATTTCTTCCGATGGATTGGAAAAACAAGTCATCGAGCATCTTGTTGGTAAAGCGGAACGATTAGCGGTATTGGTGGAACAAGAAGCGAAAGTAATAGAAGAACCACCATTCGTAAAAACACTTCGAGCAACTTTAAATACTCTTGATGCATTACCATCAAATCCAGCAATTGAAAAAGCTAAGGAGGATATGAGGATGCAGATAGCTGATGCTTTGGGTTCTGTGAATAATTCTTCTCAGCAATATTTGATGGCGAAGGAGCGAATTATACAAGCATTTTCAAATCAAAGATATTGGGAAGGATTAGAAGTGGAGGATAAAAGGTCTTTATTACAAGGGTGTATCAAAAAAATAGTGGTAGATGGCAACCAAGTTACGGAGGTTGAATTATTACACCTTCCGTTTTAAAGGGTGTTTAAGTTGTTATACAAAATTATTGATAAACACGAATTTCATCCTGATTTCATCTAGCCAAGGCAAGCTTAATAGTAAGGCGTTTACTTGTGATGGACGGTTTTTACAAACATCCGCAGTAATTGCCGAACATACCCTTGACTCTCCATCAAACTGGAGTATCGAGAATAATATTATTAAGTCTATATAAATTCCTTGGTAGGTTGAAATTAAATCTATGAAACTTCCCTTGTTGAAAACTACATCTTTAGCTTTTGCGATCGCACTCACTACCGCGACTGGAAGCAGTCTACTAACAGGTTGTTCCGGTGCCTCAAAAGGTGACAAACAAGCTCAAGCACCAACCAATACAACCGAAGTATCAAATAAACAGCATGGTGGTATAAACCATAATGGTATGAACCACAACATGGATTTGGGACCTGCCGATGCTAACTACGATTTGCGGTTTATTGATGGGATGATTCCCCACCATGAAGGTGCTGTGGTTATGGCAAAGGAAGCGCTACAAAAGTCGAAGCGTCCAGAAATTAAAAAGTTGGCGAATGACATTATTAAAGCCCAGGACAAGGAAATTAGCGAACTCAAGCAATGGCGGAAGGCATGGTATGCAAAAGCACCCAGCGAACCCCAGGCTTGGCACGCACAGATGAACCACATGATGGCAATGTCTCCCGAAGTTTCTCAAGCGATGCGGATGGATATGGATTTGGGTACAGCCGATGCTGAGTTTGATTTGCGGTTTATTAATGCGATGGTTCCTCACCACGAAGGTGCTGTAATCATGGGACAGGATGCTTTAAATAAGTCGAAGCGTCCAGAAATCAAAAAACTCGCGATCGCAATTATTTCTTCCCAGAAAGCCGAAATTAAGCAGATGCAGCAATGGCGGCAAGACTGGTATAAAAAGTAAGTACATTACCAGGAAACTTCTAAAACGCTCCTAAAGGAATCTCTAAACGATGCAACAGGCTAACCGTTACCACAATAAAATTGCATCACTCTCAGCCATCCTCAGTTTATTTCTACTCACAGCACCTATCACGGTATTAGCACATGGTGGACATGGAGACGAATTTAAAGGTGGAAGCGATGCAGCAACTGACAGTTCGGTTAATGTCGATGCGGTAACAGCCCAAAGGTTAGGCATTAAAACAGAAGTAGTTAAAAAGCAACCTTTAGCTTTGGGAATCAAAACCACCGGACAAATTGAAACCTTATTTAGCCAAAAAGTCGAAGTCACTACTCCCATAGCAGGGGCAAAAGTAGTTGAATTGTTAGTAGAACCTGGAGCCAGCGTCGCAAAAAATCAACCTGTTGCCGTTGTCACGAGTCCTGATTTGGTGACATTGCGGGTTGAATCTCAGGAAAAACGTGCCGATGCGATCGCATCCCAGCAACAAGCACAAACTGACTTGAGATTAGCTCAACAAAATCATCAAAGATATGTGCAGATAGCTGAAGCTGAAATCGCCCAAGCCCAAAGCTTAGTATCATTTGCTCAAGAAAAGTATAGTAAAGATACACAATTAGCGAATGAAGGTGCTTTACCCCGTCGCAATGCTTTAGAATCCCAAACCCAACTGGCAGAAGCAAAAGCAAAGCTGACTACAGCTAACAGCAAACGGGATGTGATCGAATCTGAAGCCCAAATGAAACGCGCTCAATCTGCTTTTCAGGTAGCACGAGAACGTTTACGCCTCAGCGATATTACGTATAATACGAGACTGCAACAAATCGGGAATACTCCCAATTCCAAAGGTTTGGTAACGGTGACTGCACCTATATCTGGGAGAGTTGGCGATCGCGAAGTTACTTTGGGTCAAACTTTTAATGATGCAGGTGGCAAATTAATGACCATCGCTAATGATAGTCGAGTTTTTGCCACGGGGAATATTTATGAGAAGGATTTAGACAAGGTAAAAATCGGTCAAAGGGTTCGTTTGCAAGTTGCCAGTTTACCCAACACTACTTTTACAGGCAGAATTTCCCGCATTGGTTCATCAGTTGAAGGGGAAACACGAGTTGTTCCAGTACAAGCGGAAGTGGAAAATGGAAATGGGCAATTAAAACCGGGAATGTTCGCGGAACTTGAGGTGTTAACAAATAAAACATCTGCATCTGTTATGGCAATTCCTAGTTCTGCGGTGGTTGATGGAAATGGTAAAAAATTAGTCTACGTACAAAATGGTAATGCTTTCCAATGTACGGAAGTAACTTTAGGTCAAACTTCTGGGGATATGGTAGAAATCAAGAGCGGTTTGTTTGATGGAGATGTGGTTGTTACACAGCGTGCAACTCAACTTTATGCCCAATCTCTACGTGGTGGAAATAAAAAAGCAGAGGATAATCATGGGGAAGAAACGCAAGCTAAAGGTAATAACTTGCCCGTACCCTGGTGGTTATTAGCAACTGGAGGAGGTGGAATAATTGCGATCGCGGCTTTTAGTGCGGGTCATTTTTGGTCATTTCGTCGTCAGCGTTTGGTGACAGGTGGAGATATGAGCGACTTAAGTTATGAGACTGAGGTGTATTTAGATAACCATAACCAACCGAATTTATTGGACACCTCTGTAATTAAGAAGGGGGAGAAAGAGGATAAAATATATTAGCCTGGATATAATTTAGTTAGTACCCAAATACATAGATTTTGTCGAGAGTGAAAATTTGCTGGAGGTGTCATCATGGCTTCACCCTTTGGGTTCGACAATTACCTATCGCCGGAAACCGCCAAGACAGGTATTGTCTCACCGTTTCCAGGGATGAACCCATATTTAGAAAATCCCCTTTTTTGGTCAGAAATCCATAATCTTCTCATCGCGGCAATTTTTCGGAAACTCAATCCTCAATTGCGTCCAAAATACAAAGTCGCAATTGAAAAGCGAGTCTATCAAACAACAGATGAAGATTCGCTTTTAGTAGGCATTGCGGATGTGGCAATTCAGACTGTACAAAAGATACAGCCACAAGAACCAGCGAGTATTGCTGTTGCATCTCCAGTAGTTGAAGCTGTAACAGTTGATTTGGCAATGCCAGAAACAGTCAAAGAAACTTATTTAGAAGTGCGAGATGTCAGCACCAAAGAAGTCGTAACTGTAATCGAAATTCTTTCTCCTAAAAATAAACGTCCTGGGGAAGGACGAAATACTTACATGAAAAAGCGCTTACAGATTTTAGGAAGTTATACGAATTTAGTTGAAATTGATTTGTTACGAGATGGTAAGCCAATTCAGCAACAACAAAATAATATTCAAACTGACTATCGAATTTTACTTAGCCGCGCATCCCAGCGTCCCAAAGCAGATTTATACCCATTTAATTTACCAAATCCCATACCTTCTTTTCCCTTACCTTTACGTGAAAACGATACAGAACCATTATTGGAAATACAAACTTTAATTAGCGAATTATATGATGAAGGTAACTATGATTTGGTCATTGATTATAGTCAACAACCAGTCCCGATAATATCGAGAGAAAATGCTGCTTGGGTGGATGATATTCTGAAACAGAAAGGATTGAGGTAAGATTTTTCTACACAAAATTAAGATAATTTCAAGCAACATCATCCTGTGGAAGTTTCGGTATGCGATTGTAAATTTCTGTATTCTCTTCAAGAGCTTGACGTAAATCATATTGTGTTTGTAAATTTAGCCAAAACTGAGCGCTGTTTCCAAAATATCGAGATAGACGCAAAGCTGTATCTGCCGTAATACTACGTTTTCCGGATAAAATTTCGCTAATCCTTGTTTGAGCGACACCTATATCTTTGCTTAATCGATAAGATGTGATGTTTAGTGGTTCCAAAAATTCTAGTTGCAGGATTTCGCCAGGATGGATGTTTGGCAAACAGTGCTTATTCATAATTATGAGTAACTTTAGGTCTAATTTATCACAATAGTAAATTAAGTATTGCAATACTGCAAAAATTGTTAAGCAGTAAAAAATTACTCAACAAGAAGGTAATAATCAATAACTTGTTTAAGTCCATTAATCTCCTTATTTCCAAACTTATCTAAGTTTTTTCTAAAAGGTAACCAATATGGCTGTACGGAACCACTAAGCTCAATAGATTTCTTGAATAAATGCTGAAAAATATTATTACATGCGAATGAATGATATATTTGATCATTGTCACAGAATCCTTTCAGGATAGATTCCCATTGTGTATCGCTGAGAGAATCTGCTATTTCCGATAATATAGAAGCATTTGATTCAGCATTATTATATGAGGAAGAGGACCTAAACTTACTTACTATTTTGGGAATATTTTCTTTTAATATAGGTTGAATTAGCTCCTCTAATAAATCATCACTATATTTTGACTTCATTAGTATTAATTCATCAAATCCAGCTTTTTTACATAACCTTACAACGCAAGTATTCAGCATTTCAATAACCTTTTCTAGATTCCTGCAAGATAATGAACACAAATAAGATTCACGCACTTTAAATAACTTTTCTAAAGAAGCGTTCTCTAGTAAGTACAGCAGTCGTTGCTCAGTAATTTTTAACAACTTTTCTTCCTGCGTAATTTGCGATAATTCTTCTAATAATTCTTCTAAAGAAGCTTCCTTAATTGTCTCAGCCAAATATAAATTAATTTTATCATTCAAAGAATTATTATTCTTTGATTTCATTGCAATTAAGTTATCAAAACTAGCTTTTGGCATTGCTTTTTCTAAGATGGGTTCTATTATTTTACTAACTAAATTTTCTTGTAATTTCTTTTCAGAAAATTCATTGAAAGATAGTAGTTTGTTCAGAGTAAGGCTTTGAAGTTTAATAGATATAGCTTCTTTTAAAAAAGCTATATGAAAGGCTTCTAAAAATACTTCTGCATTTTTTTCTGACAAAGAGCCGTATCTTGATGCATCAAATATGTTAAGCCTTTCTATAAAAGCTACCGCTTTTAATTGGCATAGCTCAGTAAGAGTATCCCAAGTTTTGATATGACCAAGGTAGATAATTACATTATCCCAGTTACTATCTTGAACTTTGTTAATAATAATATCAGACAATTTTTCATTTAATATTTCTCTCGTTTGCTCAGGGTACATACTTGATATTGCATGTATTGCTGAGAATTGACGCGCTCTTTCGTCTTCAGGAAGATTTTCTGTCAACAAGCTTATTGTTAGTCCGAGAATAACGTCTTTAATCAGAGCCAAACGAGCGCGAGCTAACGGACTTTTTTGGAAATATTTTATCGCCAGTTCTGGAACTGTTGGAAAATACTCAGATTTAATATCTTGAAAAACTCTGTCACGGGCAGCACGACCTTGAACTGGTGGTCTTTCTAAAAGGTGTGTAACTGCGCTTCTTAAATGATAGCGTGCCAATTCTGCTGTAGCCTCAAATGGTTCTTCTAAAGATGTCATAGAAGGATGAGCGCATCGGCTTCTATCCTCAAATAATCTTTCAATATCTGACTCAAACTGCCAAAGCTCTTTAACTTTTTTTTCTGAACTAAGCTTCTCAAAGTGTTCTAACAATTGTGAGGCTTCTTTATCTCCCAGAAGCTCTAATTCTCTTTATGAAGAAAATCAAATACAACAGCATTCCATATTGCGACAATGCAAGAACGGTAGGCTCCAACTTTGTAACAGGCAACTGCTTCTTGAATAAATTTTTTAGCCTGCTTATCTCTACAACGTACTATTAATTCGTCTAAATCAATGAAAGCTTCGTACATAGCTTTGAGGGTCTAACATACTTAATCTTGAGTATATTAGCGTACATTTAATTCTTATGCACAAAAAATTAAAATCCTCCTTAAACTTATCACTCAGCAACACAAATTACACAAATTTCATCCTGATTTCATCTTGGTCTGGGACATTAAATATAGTACCTAATTGCAAATAGTATATACCAAGCTACTATCCCAGCTAAAATACACAAAGATAATGCTCAGTAACATTGTAAGGTGGGTAATTGACCGACGCTGGTTAGTTGTATTAGCTACAGCTATTATTTCCTTCTGGACATTCTACGTCATCCCCCAAATGCCATTGGATGTACTACCAGCCTTTGCACCACCACAAGTTGAAATTCAAACCGAAGCTCCAGGATTAGCACCGGAAGAAGTTGAATCTTTAGTAACTTTACCAATCGAAAGTGCAATTAATGGTACACCTGGAGTAACCGCAGTTCGTTCATCCTCAGCAGCAGGAATTTCTGCGGTGAGGGTAATATTTAATTGGGGGACAGAAATTTATCAAGCACGTCAGCTAGTCACCGAACGCTTACAACAAGCTGCAAGCAAATTACCACCAACAGTAGAAACACCGCAAATATCCCCCACTACTTCACCTGTTGGTTTAGTTGTTCAATATGCTTTTACTGTTGAGGAAAATACCCCACTCATCAATTTAATGGAAGTTAGACGAATTGTTGATTGGCAAGTCACAAACCGTCTTTTAGCTGTTCCAGGTGTCAGTCAGGTATTAGTTTTCGGTGGTGATAGTCGTCAATATCAAATTTTAGTTGACCCGAATAAATTAGCAGCTTTTAATGTGACTTTAGAGCAAGTTACAAACGCCACAAAAGCAGCCAATGTTAACGCACCTGGTGGTTTTTTAATTACACCAGATACAGAAAAATTAATTCGAGGTATTGGACGAATTGAGTCGATCGAAGATTTGAAAAAATCAACTATTACTTCCCGTAATGGAATAC
This sequence comes from Brunnivagina elsteri CCALA 953, assembly GCF_002289455.1. GTDB lineage: Bacteria > Cyanobacteriota > Cyanobacteriia > Cyanobacteriales > Nostocaceae > Brunnivagina > Brunnivagina elsteri. Next base: position 8,193 of record NZ_NTFS01000055.1, on the reverse strand, counting down.
CTGTTAGATTGCAAGATGTCGCCGATGTGCAAATTGGAGGTGGGATTAAACGCGGTGATGGTAGTTTTAACGGTAAACCAGCAATTATTTTAATGGTTAATAAACAGCCACTTGTTGATACTCCTACTGTTAGCCGTGCGATCGCAACAGCAATGGAAGGGTTAAAAGCTGGTTTGCCTAAAGGAATTAAAGTAACTACGACGTTTCGGCAAGACAGTTATATTGAGTCTTCGGTTGATAATGTTCGTTCATCGTTATTTCAAGGTAGCATTATCGCGGCGATAATTTTGATTCCCTTTTTAATGAATTGGCGGACACTTGCAGTATGCTTACTAGACTTTTTCCTCACATTACTATTTGGAATGTTGGCGCTTTCTTTGTTAGGTATTGGACTCAATACCATGACTCTGGGAGGTTTGGCAGTAGCAATTGGTACGGCGATTGATGATGCCATTGTTTATGGTGAAAATACTTATAGACGGTTACGGGAAAATAAAACTTCTCCTAACCCCATATCAGCACTACAAATTATTTTTGAAGGTTCTCAAGAAGTCCGCGATTCACTAATTGGTGCAACTATTATTGGAATAATTGTTTTCTCACCAATTTTTACTTTACCAGGTGTAGAAGGACGAATTTTTACCCCAATGGGTATTTCGTACCTAGTGATAGTCGTAATTTCGAGTTTGGAATCCTTGTTGGTTTCTCCGGCTTTGTGCGCGATTTTATTACCTAATGTCAATGTGACAAAACGAGAACCTTGGTTAGCAAGATTATGTAAGAAAATTTATATTGCCTGTTTAAACTTTTCCTTTCGGAATTCCTTATTAATTATTGGCATTGCATTAGCTTTAACAGTAGCTTCAATTGCAATTATTCCTTCTTTTGGAAGGGCTTTTTTACCAGAGTTTCAAGAGCAAACTATGGTAAACACCTTCACTTTATATCCTGGCGTGTCTTTAGAAGCAACAACAAAAGCTGGTTATGTAGTCGAAGAAGCATTGAAAAACGACAAAAGGTTTAAGTTTATTCAAACACGTTCGGGACGTGCTGCGGGAGATGCAGATGCAGCAGGTGTTAACATTGCCCATGTCGATATCGAACTTAGTCAAGAAGGGATGAAAAACCGGGCAAAAACCTTAGAAAAAATGCGCTCTGAGTTTGGGAAAGTACCGGGAGCAGCACCAAATGTTGGCGGATTTATTTCCCACCGCATGGATGAAGTTTTGTCTGGGGTGAGAAGTGCGATCGCAGTCAAAATCTTTGGTTCCGATTTAGCAGAACTCCGAAAAATTGGGGAACAAGTAGAAGTACAAATGAAAACTGTTGATGGGGTTGTTGATTTACTCCTCGAACCTCAAATCCCTGTACCACAAATTCAAATCAAATTTGATCGAGATGCTGCAAGTCGTTATGGTCATACAGTCGGAGAACTTTCTAGCATCATTGAAACTGCGCTCAATGGACAAGTTGTTTCTCAAGTTTTAGAAAATCAACAATCTTTTGACCTTTTAGTATGGTTGAAGCCGGAAGCAAGACAAAATTTAGAAACAATTCGTAATTTATTAATTGACACTCCCAATGGGCAGAAAATTCCTTTAGGTAATGTTGCAAGAGTTGATGAGGGTACTGGACCAAATACAATCAACCGTGAAAATGTTTCTCGCTTAATTGTTGTTGCGGCAAATGCTAAAGGTCGGGATTTACGCTCGATTGTCAATGAGATTGAAGCCAAAGTTAAACGTAATATCCAAGTTCCTACTGGCTATTTTATTCAATATGCAGGTCAATTTGAAGCTGAAGAACGGGCTACTAAAAATATTCTTGTTTTTAGCTTAATTGCATTTGTCGCAATCACGATATTAATGTATATGTCGGTAAAATCTATCCCTTCTACCATCATGATTATGATTAACTTGCCAATTGGTTTAGTAGGGGGTGTAGTTGCGGTAGCTTTAACTGGAGGAGTCATTTCGGTTGCGTCTTTGGTGGGGTTTGTTTCTCTATTTGGGGTAGCAACAAGAAATGGTTTGTTATTGGTTGATAATTATAATAGTAAATATGCCGAAGGAATGCCGTTGAAAGAAATTATTGTCAAAGGGTCAATGGAACGACTAAATGCAATTTTGATGACAGCTTTAACTTCTGCTTTGGGTTTAGCACCGATGGTATTTCAAGGTGGACCGGGACAAGAACTTTTGCAACCGCTTTCTATTGTTGTTTTTGGTGGGTTGTTTACTTCAACAGCGATAACTTTGTTGGTTTTACCTGCGTTTTATACCAAGTTTGGTAAACACTTGTTTCCCAAAAAAATGGAGGAGTTTGAGCAAAAAGAGGAGCAATTTTTAATGCATATGTAGATTTTTAGGTTCAGTGGAGGCTTTGAGTAACCCAACTTCACTCATAACTTAACACTGTAAAACCCATCAAATTAAAATTTCATCCTGATTTCATCTTGGTCTGGGACATTAAATATAGTACCTAATTGCGAACAGCATATACCAAGCTACTATCCCAGCTAAAATCTAAAAGATAATGCTTAACGCTATTGTTAAATGGGCGATCGCACAACGATGGCTGGTGGTTCTAGCCTCTATACTCATTAGTTTGTGGGGATTTCGGGTAATTACACAAATGCCTCTGGATGTGTTTCCCGCATTTGCTCCCCCACAGGTGGAAATTCAAGTCGAAGCTTCTGGTTTAGCACCAGAGGAAATCGAATCTTTAGTTACCCATCGAACTCAGGTTCAATTAATGGGACTCCTGGGCTGGTATCTCTGCGTTCATCTTCTGCGGTGGGTATTGCTTCGATTAAAGCAGTTTTTAGCTGGGATACGGATATTTATCGGGCGCGTCAATTGGTGCAGGAAAGGTTACAAAGGACACAAAGTTTATTACCACAGGGAGTAGAACAACCGAAGATTCTCCCGATTAATTCACCGCTTGGATGGGCTGTAAAATATGCCTTCACTTCGGACACAACTTCGATGATGGAAGTATGGCGGATTGTTAACTGGGATGTCAAAAATCGTCTGTTGGCAGTGCCTGGAGTAAGTAATGTATTTATCTACGGTGGCGATGAAATTCAGTATCAAGTATTAGTCGATCCAGATAAATTAAAACAGTACAACGTTTCTTTATTAGATGTCACAAAAGCCGCACAAGAAGCTAATAAAAACGTCCCTGGAGGATTTTTAATTACTCCCGACCAAGAAATGTTAGTGCGGGGAATTGGACGGATTGATTCAATTGAGCAACTCAAACGTTCGGTGATTAAAGCGACTAAGGGTATACCCGTATTATTGTCACAAGTGGCAGATGTGCAAATTGGTGCAGCGCTGCGACGGGGAGATGGGTTGTTTCAGGGGAAGCGTGCGGTGATTGTAACTGTCAGTAAGCAACCAGCGGCAGATACTCCAACGGTTGTGAAAGCCGTGGAAGAGGCAATGGCTGAGATTAAGTCAGGATTACCCCAGGATGTGAAATTTACTAAAACCTTTGACCAAAATTTATTTATTGAAGGTTCGGTGAAAAACGTCGAGGAAGCTTTGCGTGATGGGAAAATAATTGTCTCGGTTATCCTAATTCTTTTCCTGATGAATTGGCGCACGGTAGTTATTAGTCTCAGTGCTTTACCTGTGTCGTTACTTTTGGGGATGATTATTCTCAACTGGACGGGTTTGGGAATTAATACCATGACTCTGGGTGGATTGGTGGTAGCAATTGGTTCGGTGGTGGATGATGCGATTGTCGATATGGAAAATGTTTACCGTCGTCTGCGGGAAAACCAAGTATCTCCTCACCCGAAAAAAGCTTTGCAGGTGGTTTTTGATGGCTCAGTAGAGGTACGAGTCAGTGTATTATTTTCGACCGTAATTATTGCAGTAGTTTTCGCACCAATTTTTGTACTGTCTGGGGTGGAAGGTCGGATTTTTACACCGATGGGGATTGCTTATTTGCTATCTATTTTGGCTTCTACCTTAGTTGCTTTAACCTTGACTCCGGCACTGTGCGCTTTACTACTTACAAATCAGCGTTTACCAAGTACAGAAACTTGGGTGGAACGCAAAACTCATCAAGTTTATCGTCCGGCTTTGAAATTTGCAATTCGTTATCCCAAGATAGTTTTGGGGGTTGCCTTAGCAGGATTTATCGCTTCCATGATTATTTTACCCGGTTTAGGAAAAGTCTTTTTACCAGAGTTTCAAGACCGTCAATTGGTAAATTCAATTACTTTGTATCCTGGTGAATCCTTGGATGCGACAAACCAATCAGCGATCGCAGTAATGGATGCGTTGAAAAATAATAAGCTGTTTGATGCGATTCAGTTCCGTGCTGGGTTTGCTCAAGGTGATCCGGATATTGCTGGGGTAAATTTTGGGGAAATGGATGTGCAAATTAGCGAAGAAGGGGCAAAAAATCGCGGGAAAACGATTGAAGTGCTGCGGAATGAGTATGAAAAATTACCTGGTGTGGCAACTAATATCGGTGGTTTCATTTCCCACCGCATGGATGAAATACTATCAGGAGTGAGGAGTGCGATCGCAGTTAAAATCTATGGACTGGAATTGGAACAACTCCGTACTTTGGGTAAACAAGTACAAATGGTAGATAACTATAACAATCGTTTTGCTGAAGGAATCCCCCTGAAAACAGTAATTGTTGAAGGTTCAATGGAACGTTTGGTTGCGATTCTTTTAACAGCACTTACATCCGCACTGGGTATGGTTCCTGTAGTCGTTGGTTCTGGTGCGGGTAAGGAAATTTTGCAACCTTTGGCAGTGGTGATATTGGGAGGATTGTTTACTTCTACCGCATTAACGCTATTAGTTTTACCAGCTTTATATTCACTATTTGGGAGATTTTTAGTACCCAAAGAGACAATGGGAAATATTCAAGATATCAATACTAGTCAAGGTTCAATTATATGATGTTTTATGTTTTTATTTTTCCTAGATATCCACCTGAGAATGTATTAATATTTATGCCCTCTGCATGAAATTAGCGTCATTTTATCTAATTAACAATTGAAGGAGAGAAAATCAATGCGATCGCTCAAATTTGGCTTTATAATTTTAGCTAGTACAGGGTTACTTTTTTTAGGTGCTTGTGATAATAAAGCTTCTGAATATAGCAGTAATCCGAGTGCTGGTACTACAGAAACCACGGGAAAAACTGAAACAGCATCCAAGACAGAAACAGCAACAAACAGCGAGAAAAATACCGACCATTCTCGTAGTAGTAAAGGTGGTCAAGTTGTCGAAGTTGGAAAATATCATTTAGAGTTAGTACCTGAGAAAGAAGATGGTGCAACTCACTTAGATTTGTATGTACAAACAGGTGATAAACACGAAGCAGTTTCCAATGCTAAAGTGACTGCCGACATTCAATCACCAGATGGGAAACAAAAGACAATTCCCCTAACTTATGATGCTGATGGTAAACATTATGCTGCGAAGTTAGATAAAGGTGCTGCGGGACAATATCAGGTGAGAGTTACAGCCAATATTGGGAGTGAAAAAGTTAACGGGAGATTTAACTTTAATCAATAGTTTGATTGCTTCATCTCACTTACCTGTTAAAAACATAGTAGAGAGTCAATAGCTTGTTCTCTCTACTTTAATACTTTTACATATGAGATTTCATCTTGATTTTATGTTGATATGTTATGCCTTAATTTTAATTAACTATCCGCATGAAATATTAAGTTTGTTTACCCTCACAACATCCTCATAATTATTCGATAGGCTTATAAATATAATCAAATCATTGAGTGATGATAAGAGGTTTTTATGAATAACAAAAATTTAGTTCATGGTTTTATCAGTCTATTGACTAGCAGTGCGATCGCAGGGTTGTTAATCACTAATAGTACCAAAGCTCAGTCTCCTAATTCGCAACATAATATCCATCACCCAAATAGCCAAGTTACTCCTAATCAAAAACGAGGAATGATGACCCATGATCAGCATTTTATCGAAATGATGATTCCCCATCATGAACAAGCAATACAGATGGCAGATTTGGCTTTGAATCGCTCGAAACGTCCTGAAATCATCAAACTAGCGCAAGCAATTAAAAAAGAGCAAAACAGCGAAATTCAACAAATGCGAACTTGGTATAAAACATGGTATGGCAAAGATGTACCTGTGGTTGCGATGAAGGACGAAACAATGATGCAAATGCACCAAGGTATGAACCAAGGTATGATGGATACATCCATGCATCAGAACATGATGAATATGAAGGTGGATTTACAAGCTTTGAAAAATGCATCTGATTTTGATCAGGAATTTATTCGTCAGATGATTACCCATCACAAAATGGCTGTGATGATGTCACAGATGCTTACTAATAAAGGTCAAAAACCACAACTTCGTCAGTTAGCTCAATCGATTATTAAAACGCAAACGGCTGAAATTAATCAGATGCAGCAATGGCGTTAGATTTGATCTTAATTTAGCTCCAAGCAACGTTAATATTAACTCAATCTGATTCCATTATGTGATAGGTATGCTAGCAGCTTATATAGAGTAGTAGGCTACTGTTAAGATTATTTTAAGCGTGATACTAATTTAATGTGCGGCTTCACATTAAATTGGTATAAATTAGATTAATCTTTTTCAATAATCGGGCAAATTGTATTTTCTGAGTTTTCAGTCACTGCTTCCCATCCTGACAATAGTTCCTCTAACTCCTGTTTAAAAATCAGGAGTTGTTGAATTTGCTGATCAATAACTGTGACCTTATTTTGCAACTTAGATTTTATGCGATCGCAAGGTAAATTACCTTGGTCATGAACTTGCAAAAATTCTTTAATTTCTGATAGACTCAAACCCAAACTTTGAGCGCGTTTAATAAAATGTAAGCGAGATAATACATCAGAATTAAATAATCTAAATCCACCCTCAGTTCTAGCAGAAGCATGGAGTAAACCTAATTCTTCATAGTAGCGAATAGTTTTAATCGGTACGCCACTTTCTTTGGCAACAAGACCAATTTGTTTTCCTTGTTCTTTGACTAACATATTTAATAGCTCCTTTTTTCTTAATTTTTGGTTGCGATTCCTTTGTAAAGGTGAGATATTATATCTGACATATTTTCAGGTGTAAATTGCTGAAGTTCAACAGCATTAAATTGTTTTTCTACTAATTCTTGAATATTTCGATCAAGATGACATCCGTCTCCTACTACTTTTTGAATTGGTGTGAGTCGATGTTGCCAAACTTGCACGTTAGATTTATCACTTAAACCATGTTCTAAAAAGAAAAACCTACCACCTACTTTAAGTACACGGTAAATTTCTTGAAGTGCTTGCTCCACATTTGCAATACTGCATAAAGTAAAAGTGCTGACGACACTATCAAAAGTATTATCAGATATTGGCAAATTCTCACTTGAGTGGGTTAATTGTTCGACTTGAATATTCGAGTTAGCAATACGCTTCTTTGCAAAAGCATTCATCCCAGGATTTTTATCTACGGTGGTGATTTTATAAATATCTGGAGGATAAAAAGCAAGGTTTAATCCACTGCCAAAACCAATTTCTAGAACTTCTCCAGTGACATTTGTAAGTAATTCATGACGATATTTTCCTAAAGTTGAGTCTGATAGACTCCAATCTAGAAGACGCGGTAAAATCATTTGTGAGTAAAATCCCATAATTCTCAATCCTCCAGATTTTTTCTACTAGCGAACTTCCACAACTCCACGAAACATATTCATCCCACAAGCAAAGGTATATTGACCTGGTTTTTGAGGTGTAAACTCAATCGGTGTGATTTGATTCAAGTTTAATTGTTGAGCAATATGGAAATCAGGAAATATAACCTGTTCTAAACAACTACTTTTGTCATGACGTAGGAAGTTCAAGCGAACTAATTGACCTACATTAACAATAACTCGACTTGGTTCATAACCTCCATCTACTATAATGGTAACTTCTTGAATACCATCAGAAAATTGTGCTGTTTTAGCTTTTGGTTTACTCAATAAAAACCACCATATTTCTAAACCAATTAATCCTAAAATAGAAGCCGTAACAGTACCTTTTACCCATAGTGGTTGCTGGACATATTGAAACTCGCTTGTTTTCTCTGTTGCTGATGCATGGGTTTCATGAGGTATTTGTGCTACTGCATTATTATTCGGAACAGTAAACAATAGTCCAAAGCTTACAATACTACCAATAAT
>NZ_NTFS01000549.1 GCF_002289455.1 Brunnivagina elsteri CCALA 953 | reverse complement strand
TCTTTAAAGATAATTGTCCAAATTGATAACCAGCATCAATATCACCAATGACACTACATAAAAGAAGTCCATAACTACAATAGCCAAATGCTGATATGGATGTATTGCCATATTGAAGTGATAATTGAATTATCTTCGAGCTAATTAAAGGTACAAATTCAGTGCAAGCAAGATAAGCAGCAGCATACATACTCAATAAAATACGCTTTGCTGCTAAAATCTTCGGGTTGGTCATTTCTGGCAGATTAATCAAATCCGCTATTTCTCGACCATTTAATTTTTCTGATGTTGTCTGGAATGCTTGTTGAATATCTTCTGGTGATGGAGATGTTGGAAATTCAATATTTAGGAGCTTGAGAATGTCAAAAGCTATCTTAAAGGCTTCTGTAAGTCTATTTTGTACAATATCAGCTTGAATTTTTATTTCATATACTCTGACTTTATCTAAAAGACTTTTAGCTGAATTAATAACTATTGCTGCTAATTCCTCCATTTTTTCAAAGTCACCACTGAGATAAGCTGCTTCACATGCTTCTTCATGTAGTACTAAACAGAAAGCATATTGATTTTGCCAGCTATCTGCTGTGATTATTTCTAATCCTAAATTCAGATATTTAATCGCTGCTGTGTAAGCTGTAGAACTTTTTGCTTTTCGTCCAGCAATTAAATTTAATTCTGCAAGCTCATTTAATTCTCCTGGATTTATAATTAGTTCTACACCATAATTTAACTGGTTAACAATATTGAATATTTTGTCTTCTCTTTCTGCTTCTGGGGTATTACTTAATAGCAGTTTACCAATATTGAAATGGGTAGCTTTCTTTTCTGCTTCTGGTATTAAAGAATATGCTGCTTGTTGTACACGGTCATGAAGAAATTTATAAGTTGGTATCTGGTTATGATTAATTACTATTTTATCGATGTTCTCTTGCTCTGTTGCTGACAAGAAATCATCGGAGTCTACTTTAAAAAACTTATAAACTTCGTTAGTAGGAATAATCAATCCTTCTTGTAGTGCCTTCCATAAGTCAGTTGCGGTTTCTTCTTGTGACTTATTATTAACGATCGCAAGCACTGCTAAATCAAACTGATTACCAATACAAGCCGCTAATTTGAGGGTTTCTTGAGTTACTTGTGGTAACTTTTTAAGCTGAATTGCCAGAAATTCGACGACGTTATCGGAAAGGGATAATTCTTGAATTTGAGATAAATGACACTGCCAATATCCTTCATCAAAATTATAGTAAATTAGTTCTTCTTGGTATAATGATTTGAGAAATTGATTGCTAAAGAACGGATTTCCCTGTGTTTTCCGGTAAATCAGTTTTGTGAGTGGTTGAGCAATTTCTGGGATACAGTTCAGGGTATCAGCAACTAAATTCGTTAGGTTATTTTCGGATAAAGGTTGAAGTGTAATTGTATTAACTTCGACATTCTCTTTAGAAATTGCATCCAATGCCATCATTAATGGATGCACTGCTGAGACTTCATTATCTCGATAAGCTCCAATTAGTAGTAAATGTTGGGTTTCTTTTTCACAAACTAACGTTTGCATCAGATTCAATGATGCTGAATCTGCCCATTGTAAATCGTCGATAAAAATAACTAAAGGATGTTCTTTATCTGTGAAAACTTGAATAAATTTCTGGAATAGCAAATTGAAGCGATTTGTTGCTGCACTACCCCCAATTTCTGCAACTGCTGGTTGTACCCCAACAATTTTTTCCAGTTCTGGTATTACCTCAGTAATTACCCTACCCTGTTCCCCCAATGCTGCCAAAATCTTGGTTTTCCATTTTTCGAGTTGGGTTGCACTTTCACTGAGTAGTTGCTCGATTAAGTCACGGAATGCTTCTAAAAATGCCGAGAAAGGAATATTACGTTGGAATTGGTCGTATTTACCTTTGATAAAGTAGCCCCGTTGTCGCACTATGGGTTTATGGACTTCGTTGACTACTGCTGTTTTCCCAATACCAGAAAAACCAGCGACTAACATCATTTCCACCCCTTTATTTGCCTCTTTACTGGGGTTGGCAATGCGTTCAAAAGCCGATAAAAGTGATTTTACTTCAGTTTCGCGACCATAGAGTTTTTCAGGTATGGCAAAGCGATCACAACTGTCTTTTTGTCCTAAATCAAATTTGACAATTTCTCCAGTTTCCTGATAATTATGCCAAGCTTTTTCAAGGTCATACTTCAACCCTAAAGCACTCTGATAGCGCTCTTCAGCATTTTTTGCCATCAGTTTGGCAACGATATTCGCAAGAACTTCAGGAATCGCTGGATTCAGACTGCTAACTAAAGAAGGTTGCTTTGCTAAATGGCAGTATACCAACTCCATCGGGTCGTTACTTGTAAATGGTAACTGTCCAGTAAGTAATTCAAATAATGTTACACCCAAACTGTAAAAATCACTACGCCAATCCACCAATCGGTTCATCCTTCCGGTTTGTTCAGGTGAAATATAAGCTAGGGTTCCTTCCAATACATTCAATGATTTAGGTGCTTGGGTTTCCCTGGGTAGCAAAGAAGCAATACTAAAGTCAATCAGCTTTATTTGCTTTGTTGTCGGGTTAATGAGAATATTCGCAGGTTTAATATCTTTGTGGATGACGCGATCGCGATATAATTCCTCTAGAGTTGCGACAATTTGTAATGCGATCGGGAAAAAATCCCTTAGGGAATTAATTCTTTCTCCCTGGGTAAACTCTTGTAACGAAATTCCCCCAAAATCTTCCATCACTAATGCATAGCTATTTCCGTAAGGTTCCAAGCTATAGGTTTTAATGACACCAGGAAAATCGAGATTTTTGGCAATGGTATACTGGTTGCGGAATAGAAGTAGTTCTTGGAAAGTAGGATATTCACTTTGCAACAATTTGATGACTACAGCTTTGTCACTTTTCTCTTGAATTCCCCGATATACAAGTGTTTTTGAGCCAGAATAAATTTGTTCAAGCAACTGATAACCAACTAGCTTCATTTTGTCTACTCCCACTGATTAGTATTGCACCTAGAAGTATTATTCCCAATCCAAGCATCAATATTTAGGTACTCGACAGAAATATAGAGAAATTTAGACAATAATCTCAATATCCCTAATACTAATTTAATAAAATAACCCCACCGCCTGTGGCACCTCCCCTTAGTAAGGGGAGGTATGAAAAGGTAAAGCTAAAATCAAGCTAGTTGATAGTTTCAATCCCAGCAATCGGGTTTCTCCCCCACGAAAAACTCAAATTAGTATGACTTACCGAGAAACCCGATTTCTCCCCCAACAGGAAAACCCCAAATCACCTTATATTTTCAGCAAATAAGGGAACACCAAGAAATAAATTGTCCCGATATATAAGGGGCGGGGATACCCAGCCCCTACGAATGATACGATTGATAATTATATAATTGGGATATTTTATTTTCTCCACAATTGTAGGGGTGGGGTCTCCCCACCCTTCGCGTGATAGTGTTGGTAAGTATATGAGAAAGAAGATTTT
>NZ_NTFS01000548.1 GCF_002289455.1 Brunnivagina elsteri CCALA 953 | reverse complement strand
TAATCTTGTATCAGCTTGGAATAAAAAGGATTGAAACCCTTATTTTGATTGGGTTTTAACTTATTCAGCAAGCCCTATTTATCTTTTCAACTTCAACGCATCTGTAGCCGAAACGCCGTCACCTTGAGTACCGAAATACCACAAAGCGGCTGCGGCTTCTGCACGATTTACAGGTTTTTTGGGTTGAAATAGTGTTGTATAACCAAATACACGACGAATATTCGATTGTTCGCCATTTTGAAAGTCTGCTAAAACCGCCCGTAAAGCTTTCGGGTCAATTTTTCCGGTATCTTGAAAACCCCAAGTTTGCTTGACTGCTTCCAAATTTGCCGTAGGTAATGCTTGTCTAGTATCGAGGGGTAATTTCCACAAAATCAACTGTTCCCGCGTCAGTGGTGCATCAGGGCGAAATAATACTTCCGTAGCATCACCTGATAGTGGACTGGGAATTAAACCAGCTTCCGCAAGTCCTTGAATTACGGGGAAATCAGGATTATTTTTTGCTACATCACTAAATGTAGATTGCGTAGTTTCCGCCGCTAGACGAATTTGTTTTGCTGGATTATTGGTATACATTGCATTATTTGCTGCTACTAACCAACGAGCATATTCGCGTCTGGTAATAGCTTTGCCTGGTTCAAATAAGTTTGTGGCAGGATTAGAGTTGGCTTTTGTGGAGCTATTTGCGGAAACTGGTAAAACTCCTAAAGCTGCTAAATCCTGGATATATTGCTGTAACTGTTGTGGAGCTTTTTTAATGTCGCTGTATTGCTGCGGATTGATTGCGTTAGCGTTCGTTCCCGCAGGGTAGCTCTCCGCAGGAATTGCACCACTCGTCACAGGTATATTAGCTGGTACATTATTATTAGTTGGAGGATTCTCTGCAACTTGGGTTCCTGGTGGAATTGGACCGATAAATTCTGGAGTACCAGGTTGGGGAAGGTTGCTAGCGGTATTTGCTGGGGGAGTTTCTGTCGTTTCTGTCGTTTGTGGAGTGGGAATTGCTGTTGGATTTGATATTGTTGCATTTGATGCAAAAGCTGTACCGTTGGGGGAATAATCAATCCGCAATTCTGTAGATGATTGTACCTGCTTGGATACGGGATTTGTCACCGACTTTGGTTGAATCGATATTTTTACTAATAAATTATTTTTTTTAGCTTCAAATGTACCCCCAGCATCATCGCTAGGTTGTTGGGTAATTTGCCAATTCCCAGATTGAAATTGAGTGCGATAAAAACTCGCGATCGCATTACTCGGATCGGAACTATCCCAACGTGTTAATACCTGATTTTCTATACCTGGAGTAACTTCCTGTAGCTTTGCGCTGGTATAAACAATATCTTTAGGAAAATCAGCAGGTAGTTGAATTGTCGCTTCAGCTTGGGGGGTTGGAGTTGGGTTGACTTGGTTGGTACCCAAACTCAATGGATTATCTTTCAAACGCGGATCGGCAGCCAAAGATTTTTCAAAATCCTTGGCAGATGGGTTGTTAGCGCAAGCGGTTAAGGTAGTCAAGATAACTGCCAAACTCAGAAAGACAAATGGACGTTTGAGATACAACACGGATAGTTAGAAATTTAGTGCTATTTTCTACCCTAGCGCATTTGGATTTTAGATTTCAGATTTTAGATTTTACCCACGATTACAGGAAAAATGTCTGAATAGGGCAAAACGAATCAACTTGCCTGGTGTTTTGGAATTTTGTACTATTTTGGGACGGAGGAAACGTCCTAAAAGTAAACGGGCAATCCCTTTACAACGAGCTTGAAATCTGACTGAGAAAAATGCCATAACTGGATTTTTTTGATTTGCTGCGTAAATTGGGGTAAATGCTAGTTTGCCATAAAGCACATCTGCACGATGGGTTTTGCTGAGTTGATGTTGATGGTGTTCGGGATTGGGTGCGCCACCATGCTCGCCGTAGTTACGCCAGGGGATATAATTTTTGAAGTTGCGATCGCGCAAATATTTGTCTAGTGTCGAATCCCAACTTGAGTAGTTTTTATTACCATGTTTTTGCGTAACTTCATCTGCTAATCCTAGTAATGTTTTAGCTGCTAAGGGAGTCACGATATAGGCTACAGTAGAAACAGAAAAGCCTTCGGCATGACCTTGGGGAGAAATACTATATATTTGGGGGGCACAGGTATATAACCAGCTAACACCTACATTCGATTGATTGGGATCAAATTGCAGGGGAAGTTTAGCAATTCCGAATACGGGTACAAAATCTGCTTCAATTATTAAAGTTGGTTTGGTTTCTGTTGCAGCAGTTTCCCATGCACGACAATGATTCATTAAGCATAGATAACTGTGAGAATAGTTTTGGTATTCAGGTTTATTTTCTTGCCTGAGAACTTCACATTCAAAACCTGCTTGGGTGAATATTTTCTCTAATTGTTCTGTTGATTCTTTGTAGGCAATTATTAGGACTTTACTGATATTTTTAACAAGTGAATTATTGATACTTACTTGATTATTTGATTTTATATTTGCAAGTGAATTATTGATAATTCCAATTTCCACAGTCTGATTTTCCACTTTCATTTCTTTGTCAGTATTTTTTGTATATATATTATTCGTATTCATGATGTATGATTATTCTGTACTTGTAGTTAAAACAACTTATTTATACTCGCATTGATTTTCAAATGTCTAGGTAGATATTACTGATAAAAAATATTGTTTTATGTTGTCTTAGTCTAATGAATCAGCAGAGTATAATACACCCAAATAACATCGGATTCAGGTGAGATTAGGTATTGAGGACACAGTGAGAAGGTAAATATTGATTGAGATGCAAAATTTCAAGATATTGGGATACAGCTTCTGAATAAGAAAATTGATTCAGCCAATCAGATTTAATAACAGGATAATTCCCAGATAAAACCTTTAAAATTGCATTTGCCATTGCCTGACTATCACCCACATTTACTAGTGAACCATATTTGCCATTCGCTAAAATTTCCGCAGGTCCATTTGGGCAATTTGTCGAAACTACTGGAGTTCCTACAGCTAAAGCTTCGACAATCACATTTCCAAATCCTTCCCATGCTGAAGATAAGACAAATACTGATGCACGTGACATGTAAGCATAGGGATTTTCTTGAAACCCCAACATTGCCACATCTTTTTCCAAGCGAAGTTCTTGTATCAGGGTATTTAATTCAGTATATTGTTCTCCGTTTCCCAAAATTATCAACCGCGATCGCATGACTTTTCTAACTTGGGAAAATGCACGACAACGCAGAAAAATCGCGATATGGGGTGGTGATTTGGACATATTTGTGAATACAAGGGCAAATTTGGATGTTTTGTTGACATTAATTTTTGTATATTTTTAAGATTCCCCTAAAATATACAAAAATCACACTTGTATTCATCAAATATTCATCAAAATAAATTATGGAGATGATTGGGGATTGGAGAAAGATAGATGTGATATATCGCGTCTCTACATTTTCAATATTTGAAATTTAATATTTCAAATA
>NZ_NTFS01000547.1 GCF_002289455.1 Brunnivagina elsteri CCALA 953 | reverse complement strand
ATCCGTTTGAAATTAGCGATCGCTTGTGGGTAAAAAATCATCTTGAAGAAGATGAAGAAAAACTACGGTTTTCAACGTAGACGAGGTTTAGATTAAAGTTGCAGATTATCCCTGTATCGTTGCAGCCTCAATAATGAGATAAAATTGTTAAATAATATTAAGGCTTGATTTCCATGAGTTGGTTGTTTTCTGCCCTGGGATTTATCACTGCACTATTGACAGTAGGAATTGTCATATATCTATTTACATCTCGCCGTTACCAATCATCTAACACCGTCGCTAATTTCTACGATGAATGGACGGAAGACGGTATTTTGGAGTTTTACTGGGGTGAACATATCCACTTAGGTCATTATGGCTCACCACCGCAACAAAAGGATTTTCTCGTTGCGAAATCTGATTTTGTACATGAAATGGTGCGTTGGGGTGGCTTAGATAAATTACCCCCCTGTACGACTGTTTTAGATGTTGGCTGTGGAATTGGGGGTAGTAGCCGCATTTTGGCTCGTGATTACGGGTTTGCTGTGACAGGAATTACCATCAGTGCCCAACAGGTTAAACGCGCGATTGAGTTGACTCCTGAAGGGGTTAGCGCCCAGTTTCAGGTGGATGATGCGATGGCACTTTCTTTCCCTGATGGCAGTTTTGATGTCGTTTGGTCGATTGAAGCTGGTCCCCATATGCCAGATAAAGCGGTTTTTGCCAAAGAATTGATGCGGGTGTTAAAGCCTGGTGGAGTGCTGGTTGTGGCTGATTGGAATCAAAGAGACGATCGCGAAATCCCTCTGAATTTTTGGGAAAAACCTGTGATGCGACAATTACTCGATCAGTGGTCACATCCTGCTTTTGCTAGTATTGAAGGCTTTTCTGAGCTTTTGGTAGGGACAAAATTAGTTAAGGGAGAAGCGATCACAGCAGATTGGACACAGGAAACACTTCCTTCCTGGTTCGATTCTATCTGGCAAGGAATAATTCGACCAAGTGGGTTGGTGCGTTTTGGTGCATCTGGTTTCATTAAATCTTTGCGGGAAGTACCGACTCTGCTACTGATGCGGTTAGCTTTCGGTACAGGTTTGTGCCGCTTTGGGATGTTCCGTGCTGTACGGGTATCCTCTGATTAAAATATGAACTTCTTCCCTACAGTATATAGGTAAAAATAAATTAAAATTTGGTTGCGATCGCAGTCCGATTGCAATACTGCTCGGATAAGGTTTCTCTCGTTCGCGAAACCCCGTTTCTATTTGATTCAAAACCTGATTACAAAGGGATTCGCAAGAAACCAGGTTTCTGAATTAATGCTTAACCGAGCAGTATTGAGTCCGATTGGATTATTGAAAATGGTAAAATCGAGAAACTTACTATACTCAAAAATACTGGGTTTCCTATTTCCACATATCCTAACGAGACTTTTATGACAACTGCCATTACTCCAATTCAGAATGCATGGTCAAAACCAATTCTGCAAACAGCAAAGGAATTTTCCTACACACCAATACCAAGCATACAGGGAAAAATTCCCCAGGGTTTGCGAGGTACGCTGTACCAGAATGGTCCAGGGAGAATGGAACGTAATGGGATACGGATGGGACATTGGTTTGATGGTGATGGGGCAATACTTGCAGTAAATTTTACCGATGCTGGTGGAAGTGCTGTGTATCGCTATGTCCAAACAAAGGGTTACAAAGAAGAAGCGATCGCAAATCAACTTATTTATAGTAACTACGGTACTTTAACACCGGGTTCAATATTGAATAAGTTGTTTAAAGGGACAAAAAATTCTGCGAATACTTCGGTTCTAGCACTTCCCGATAAGCTTTTGGCACTGTGGGAAGGTGGTAAACCCCATGCTTTGGATTTACAAACATTAGAAACATTTGGTGAAGATGATTTAAATGGATTGACAGATGGGTTGTCTTATTCTGCACATTATAAACGGGATGCAGAAACCGGGGAAATTTTTAATTTTGGTATTAGTCCCGGTTTAAATGCAATTTTGCATATTTATAAAAGCACTGCTAGCGGTAAAATTATTCAAAAATCTTACCATAAACTCGATGGTGTTTCCCTAGTCCATGATTTTGTTTTCGCAGGGCAGTATCTATTATTTTTTATCCCTCCCCTACGTTTAAATCTTTTATCTGTAATGACTGGTAAAAGTTGCTATTGCGATGCTTTTGAATGGCAACCCAATAGGGGAACACAAATATTAGTCATCGATCGAGAAACATTAAAATTAGTTAGTCGTAGCGAAACTGAACCTTGGTTTCAATGGCATTTTAGTAATGGTTATGTGGATGCGAGTGGTACGGTAATTGTCGATCTGGTTAGATATGAAGATTTTCAAACCAATCAATTTTTAAGGGAAGTTGCTACAGGTAAAACCAGTACATTAGCAAAAAGTCATTTGTCACGGGTTTATCTTCATCCCCAAACAGCTAAAGTAATTAAAATTGAGAAAATCTGCGATCGCCAATGCGAATTTCCTACTGTACCCCAGCAAAATGTCGGCAAAGAATCCCGGTACACATATCTATCCACATTTCGCTCCCAAAGCAATATTACAGGGGAATTGTTGAATGCGATCGCACGTTACGATTACGAAACCGACACTCTGACAATTGCCAATGTTGGTGAAAATTGCTATCCATCGGAACCAATTTATGTCCAAGATAGGGAAAATCCCCTGCAAGCTTGGGTAATTACTGTTGTTTATGATGGTAATGAAGATATTAGCCAAGTTTGGATTTATGATGCAGATAAATTGGATGAACAACCTGTATGCAAACTCGAATTACCTGGTGTGATTGCCCACAGTTTTCACGGTACTTGGAGGCAGGGTTAGCAATCGGTTAATTTCGGCTCTGACTTTAATTTTGTGAGATAGAGTAGGGTACATTTTTATATTTATACGCTATTGAGTAAAACGGCACGTCAGGAAAAAAGGGTATCTTGAAAACGCCTGAAATAGTCATTAAACTCAATCCTAACAGGCTTTACGTGCCAATTATACTTAATAAGATTTATACAGAGAGACGTGATATATTATATCTCGTCTTCTACACCTCCTGAAATCTACTGCAACTGAGGCTCTATTCCTTCATCAATCCAAACATCAATAGCCGTTTTTAGCTCCGATTCAATTACTGTAGAACATTCTTTTTCGTTAATAATTGTTTTGAATACCGTTCTTTTGCCGTGACCAACTTTTTCTATTGGGTGTCCACGATGTACATTATTTTTAGGCTTAACCATTCTTTTCTCACATTTTATTTACTATTTTAGCAAAATAATATGATTCAAACTGGATACTGTTAAGGACTTAAATATTTGTGAAATTGTGGGTAAGTAGTAGTGCTAAATTAATTATACATTCCGAAACGTTGAAACCCTTGCGTACTCCTTCGGAGTAATTACTCGCAATGACAATATATATTTAATTTTGCGTAACCACTTAAACAACTTTCGGTTCCGCTTCTAAAAATCTAGGTAAACCTAGTAAAGTCCACGGTGTAACTTTAAGCAATCTTTTCTAGTGTCTTGCGAC
>NZ_NTFS01000546.1 GCF_002289455.1 Brunnivagina elsteri CCALA 953 | reverse complement strand
CCTCAAGTCATTGCTCACCGTTGTGCTTACCTTAATGGATTAATCTTTGCTCGCTAAATAAAAAGTGGGATGCTCCCTACTCATATTACTTCTACTATTTTTAATTACAAATATTTATATTCCAGTTACATTTAGATACAATCGCCAAGACTATTGACTCTATTATCAATTATTTACGAATTGACAAGGCTTTCAAGCTGATGTATGATTTATTAAAATCTTTGGCGACGTATATAAATTTTGCTCAATTTGATTTGTCTAAGCTCTTGAAAACCCTGTATATTCGATGTCAATTTCCAGAATTTCATGATTGGTTCAAAAAAATATAAAAACTAAACTTATATATTTGTAAAGGGTAAAGACACAAAGTTAACCTAACTTAACTTAAATCTGGCAAAGTTGTTGATAATTGGCTTGTTTTATGATATGTGATTGTTTTATTGCTGAGTTAGGAACGTGGATTAAATAAAGTGCAAAATTTAGGTTCAAAACTTTTTGATGTACGCAGGTTAGCCGATGAGCGAAAATTGTAAGTTAATAAATCCACGTTTCTTAGAACGAATATTTGTGATTTGATTAATTTGATTAATTTTTTCAAGGTAAATTTAAATCATAGGATTTACTCAGGAGAAAAATTTGATGTTGAGTCCATTGCCGAATTGCATCACCACCCCTTCTTGGTGGCAATTAATAAATTGGATCGCCGACCCAATCGGATTTCAACAGAAATATAGCCAAAAGTATGGAGATATTTTTTCCATGCGATTAGCTGGGCTAGGTTCTTATGTACTCATAGGTAATCCCCAAGCCATCCAGGAAATTTTTAGCCAAGATTCTAAGTTTAATGTTGGTCGAGGAAATAAATTAGCAGAGCCTCTCATCGGCAAAAATTCCTTGATGTTAATGGATGGGGATCGGCATCGACGGGAGCGAAAATTATTAATGCCGCCCTTTCATGGGGAAAAAATAAAAACCTATGGTGAACAAATTTGCCTAATTACCGAACAAATAACTAACCAATGGCAAATTGGTCAAACTTTTGTGGTTCGCTCTTTCACACAGAAAATTAGCCTAGAAGTAATTTTGCAAATTGTCTTTGGTTTGAGTGAAGGCGATGAGCGGAGCTTAACACCAAGAGCGTATTGCTATAAACAACTCAAACCTTTACTTACAGATTGGTTGGATATGACCGATTCTCCTCTACGCTCCAGTATGCTGTTTTTTCAGTTCTTACAACAAGATTGGGGAACTTGGACTCCTTGGGGACGAATGAAACAGAGACAACGCCAGGTTTACGATTTGCTCCAAGCTGAAATTGAAGAGAAAAGAACAAAAATGAATGAGGAGGGTAATGACGTTCTCAGCTTGATGATGGCTGCACGGGATGAAAATGGGCAAGCGATGACTGACGGGGAATTGAAAGATGAATTGCTCACAATTTTATTTGCTGGACATGAAACGACTGCAACAACATTGGCTTGGGCTTTTTATCAGATTTATCAACATCCAGATGTACTGGAAAAATTGCAGATAGAGCTAGATAGTTTAGGGGAAAATCCCAATCCGATGGAATTGGCTCAACTTCCTTACTTAACGGCAGTTTGTCAAGAAACTCTGCGGATGTATCCAGTTATTCCGGTGCTTTTTCCACGTATCGCTAAATCACCCATGAAGATTGCTGGATACGAGTTTGCTGCCGAGACTACCTTTATGCCGAGTATTTATCTCGTGCATTACCGGGAAGATTTGTATCCCAACCCTCGACGATTTCAACCAGAACGTTTTTTGACACGGCAGTATTCTCCTGCTGAGTATCTTCCTTTTGGTGGTGGAAGTAGGCGATGTTTGGGATATACTTTAGCTCTGTTGGAAATGAAATTAGTCTTGGCAATGGTTTTATCTAAATATCAGCTTGCTTTAGGGGAGGATAAACCAGTTAAACTGCAACGTCGTGGTTTTACCCTTGCTCCTGCTGGTGGTGTGCGGATGTTAATGGTTGGAAAGCGTTAAGTCTAAATTTAAATCTATACTCTGAGCGGTTAAATATTAGCTCCACCACCAAAAGCTAATAAAAGAGAGGCTAGCAGGCATTTGTAAAGTCCAATTTTGAGTCGCTATTAGTACAACTAAATTTAAATCTAAATTTTCAGCATTAAGAAATGGGTTCAAACACCATTGCGGGAACGAATAAATCAGGTTTTGATTCACCAATTCCTAAAAAACAGCCATCCTGACTATAAACTCGCAAATATGGCGAAGATAGATTTGATATGTCTATTTCTTCTGCTATTTTCTGTCCCTGACACCATTTTTTACCAGTTTCTGCGGATAAACTGACGCTTGGTAAATATTCCAATGGTAAATCGGGATTGATTGGTTTAAAGATTCCCGCTTGTGATTGTGTTTCCAACTCTTCAATCGTCATGCTGTTAGTCAAATCAAAACCACTACTAACAGTACGTTGTAGTGCTGCGAGGGTTCCCCCCGTTTGTAAAACCAATCCTAAATCCCGTGCGATCGCACGAATATATGTCCCCGTACCGCAAGAAATAGCAATCTCTAATTCGGGAAATACCCCTGCTCGCCAGTCTAGTATATCGATGGTGAATACTTCTACTGTCCTCACTGGTGCTTCAACAGGAACACCTTGACGTGCTAAATCGTAAAGTCGTTTGCCATCAATTTGAATTGCGCTGTAACTGGGTGGAATTTGCTGGATTTTGCCGATAAATTGGGGTATGACTGCTTTGATTGTCTCTAAATCCAAACTAGAACTGGATTGGGAAGAAATTACTTCCCCTTGTAAATCGTCAGTTGTGGTGCTGACACCAAAACGAATTGTGGCACGATAGGCTTTGTCACTGGGAAGATATTGTAAGAGTCGGGTTGCTTTTCCGAGTGCGATCGGTAATACTCCGGTTGCTGCTGGGTCTAATGTACCAGCATGTCCGACCTTTTTTAGATGTAGGATTTTTCGGACTTTGGCTACACAGTCGTGGGATGTCCAACCGAATGGTTTGTTCAGATTTAAGAAGCCTTGCACAGGTATTTTGGGGTTTCGGGGAGAATACTAGTGTACAATACCAACCAAAATATTCATTAATATCTGAGTTTCTTCGGGTACTCGATATAATTTAATATCTTCGATAATTTCTTTCTCTTGACGCTTGTAAATACCAAATCGCCAGTCTTCTCCTGTGGTAACGGCACCATATAAAATTGGTGTATCGGAATTAGTCCATTGGTCAAGGGCAATTAATTCGACTGCTAGTTGGGTAAATCCCCTTGTTAAGTCGGATTGCTTTGCTTCTACAACTAATAATCCTTTGCCTTTATTCAGGTAATAATCTAGACTGCCTTTTAATTGCTCGCTAACATTGACGGGATATTCGACATTTAAACGAGTTTGGCTGATTTTACAAACTTCTAGAAGTATTGGGGCAATGATTACTTGCTGTCGTGCGGATTCACTCGATAATTTTACATGTCGAAGATTACTCTCAATCATATTTTTTAAAATATTGACTAAATTAATCTCAACATCTGTTTGAGGT
>NZ_NTFS01000545.1 GCF_002289455.1 Brunnivagina elsteri CCALA 953 | reverse complement strand
TCCAAATTATTATAATTATTGTGGGGTGGGCATCCCTGCCTGCCCTAATATATAATTTAGGTGCTTTTTAGCTTATCAGACTTTAAATAGTAAACAAACTTCGTATATTTTTATCACGATAAAAATACAATTTATACATCATATAAATAAGTACATGGTCATATCTTAATTTTTCCTTGAGCCTACAATCCTTGGTATCGTTGTAAGGTAATCTTCATATTCGAGAGTAATTTTTTACTTTCAAGTTAACTTTGGAAAATATTTGATTCCAAAAAATCGAATGATTCAAAGGGAGATAATATAAATGAGACTATAGGAGGATGGCATTAACATATCAAACTGCTTTGATAGTGTCCAAAATCTGTACCTCAGAGATTGCCTTAATTAAAAAACGTCAGGAGAAAAAGTAATGGGACAAGCAAAACTAGGTGATACTGTAACCGTTCACTACACAGGAAAATTAACCGATGGTACAGTCTTTGATTCGTCAAATAATAGCAACCCACTTGAGTTTACACTTGGTGAGGGGCAATTAATTCCTGGGTTTGAGGAAGCAGTAATGGGAATGAACGCAGGTGAGTCGAAAACTACACATATCCCAGTTGAACAAGCATATGGTGAATACCGTCCAGAAATGATAATTGAAGTTGAACGGGAGCAAATGCCACCAGAATTAGAACCAGAAGTTGGTCAACAACTGCAAATTCAACAACCTACTGGAGAAGTTATACCTGTTGTAATTACTGACATTTCCGACTCCACAGTCCACTTGGATGCAAACCATCCACTTGCTGGTGAAGATTTAGTTTTTGATATTCAACTGGTTGCGATAAGTGGAGCTTAACACGGCTTTAGTTAATCGGCTGGGGCGTTAATGCTTTGCCCAAGTATCTCTCAAAATATTTTTTGGATGTAAGACTTGGATACAGGACATAGCAATGCTATGTCCTGATGTGTATTAACACTATCCGTAGTTTCTACAGTTTGAAACTCCATATCTATCGGATAACATAATAATAAATACATAAATACAACTTTTGAAACCGCTTTTCGTACAGCAAAGTATTGCTTAGGAGTTGAACAAAGTAAAGTAGAGTAAACATTTTTCTGTAAATACATCATGGTGCAAACTACACAAATTCTCAGCAAATATTTGCTTGAGGAATTCTACGCATGTACACAACTCCGATATAGTGGAAAGCTAGCAATTAGGTCATCAAACCAAGAGTATTGGAGCTTCTATTACCGATTTGGGAGAATAATTTGGGCTACGGGAGGAATGCACCCCTCTCGTCGTTGGTATCGGCAAATGACTCAATACTGCCCCTACTTTGATATTAGTACAATCAAGATTCGTGCTGCCGATTTAGCATTAGAACATTGGGATTATCAATCAATCATCGCTTTACATCGACGCGACAAATTAGACTCCAAACAGGTTGAATATATTGCTGAGAATGTGATTCAGGAAATTTTATTCGATTTGGCACAGCAGCAACAATTAAATCAGTTGACTTCTATCCGCGATTCGCAAATTATTTTAGATTTACCAATTACTTTCACTAGTACCAACTTATTTATTAAACGTGTCGAAACTCACATTCGAGATTGGAATAATGCTGGTTTCGGCAATTGCTCTCCAGATTTAGCACCAACAATTCAAGAACATCTAAATTTACAAAAAATCGTTAGCCCCGCAGTTTATAAAAACTTCACTACTTTTATTAATGGTACATATACTCTAAGAGATTTATCTGTTCTTTTAAAACAAGATATTACTAGAATTACAACTTCTTTAATTCCTCATATTTCCCAAGGATTGATTCAACTATCCAAAATACCCGACCTACCATTACCAGGAACTGTAACTATTAATAGAACTGTTCCCAAAAAAACTCAAACATTAGACGGTCCTCTAATTGCTTGTATTGATGATAGTTCGCAAGTATGTCAAATACTAGAACAAATTATTGTTTCCAATGGAATGAGATTTCTGAAAATTCAAGACCCAATTCAAGCTTTAGCAAAAATTATCGAATATAAGCCAGATTTAATCTTATTAGATTTAATTATGCCTGTTGTACATGGGTATGAAATTTGCTCCCAGATACGCAGAATATCAGAGTTTATCGACACTCCCGTGATTATATTAACTGGTAGCGAAGGCTTATTTGACAGAGTTCGGGCTAAAGTAGTTGGTTCAACCGATTTCCTGACAAAACCCATAGTCGCAGATAAAATTATCACAATGGTAAAACGGCATTTGCCAAAATATTTTGCAGAAGAGATACCCAAAATCGAAACTAAGATGTCTGAATCATCAGAATTCAACATTCAGAATACATCAATAACAAAATGCGATTAATCTAGCGATATTAAAGGTAAATTGCTGCCTCTCGGTTGTGATACACTTCAACTCGACTAAATTTAACCCTTTTACAGATTTCCTGCAAAAATATAACTTGAAACCCAACAGTTGATGGTGAATAAGTGGTTAGTCTATTTGGTTTAGTTAAAAACCTTGCGATCGCGTCTTCTAAATCTTGGGAAAATGGAGTTTGCAGCATTAATATACATGCTTTTTACCCCATTTACGCAGATTATTTACATCTTCCACATCCAAATCTGCAAATACTTGTCGCAGTTTCGATAAAGTAGCAATAAATTGGCAACCTAATTTACCGTCCTCACAAGTTCCTCATATTTATTTGCTAGCCTCACAATATCAATGGAGTGACAAAAGCTATTGTGTAATCTCCAAAAAGAATCCCAGGGAACGGAACCAATGAATAAATATTTGGTTGCTATTATTGATGGTGGCAAAGCAAGATTTTTAACACTTGAACCGATAGAGAATTTGCTCAATGAGTCTAATTGCCATCTCATCGAACATAAAGGACTCTTAAATTCGGTAAAAGAATTACAGGGTAAAGAACTTTGGACAACTACGAAAACAGGACGAAATCAAGGTACAGGAAGTCAAGCACATGCATATGATGATGGTCATGAAAATCATCTTAATGAATATGGGCGACGTTTTGCAAAAGCGATCGCAGATGAGATTATTGAATTTACCCAACGTCAATCAATTCGTCAATTAGTGCTTGTTGCAGAAGCACAAACTTGAGGTATTATGCGCGAGTCTGTTACTCCTTTACTACCCAATAACCTAAATATTCAAATAATTGCCAAAGATTTGTGTAAACTCAAAGCATTGGAAATATATGAATATTTAGCAGCTAAAAATATCTTACCTGCCCATAAGTTTGT
Source organism: Brunnivagina elsteri CCALA 953 (assembly GCF_002289455.1). Lineage (GTDB taxonomy): Bacteria > Cyanobacteriota > Cyanobacteriia > Cyanobacteriales > Nostocaceae > Brunnivagina > Brunnivagina elsteri. Next base: position 288 of record NZ_NTFS01000545.1, on the reverse strand, counting down.
TTCATGATACTTGTTGATGAGAAATTGAATCTTATTACTCAATTTTTAAATAATCTGGAACAAATTCTAATTTCGCGATCGCAACTAGTCAATCCCTTGTGGAACGTGGATATATTAGAACGCGCTCAATCTGCTAACTAGTTGTTAACTAGGGAAGAAATCGAGCAGCTAATTGGAGTTACAGCACTTCCGTCTGTAATGAGGTACATATAAAGAGATAAAAACCGCAGATATAGACGCTACTCTGCGAGAAGTCTCGCTAGCCTACGGCAACCTCTCCGATGTACG
>NZ_NTFS01000544.1 GCF_002289455.1 Brunnivagina elsteri CCALA 953 | reverse complement strand
AAATTAATTATGCGTTGCCCAGAACCCTTGTCGTGCCTCCGCAATGCTACGTCTCTACATCTTTTCCGGAGATGTCTCTTAAGTTTTCGATAGCTTCAGTAAACCAAAATCCTCTTCTCAAAATTAATATCCCTGAATCTTGGTGAGATTTCGGGGATATTTTTTTATTTGTTGTTAATCCCATCTTGGTTTTGGGCAGAATAAAACCTAGAAGTCGAGATATAACTATGAGATTTTACTCATGTTGCCTCACAAATATTTGTTTTAAATCATACAAAAAAAAACTTATATAATTTTGAAAAAGGGAGATAAAAATGCTTAAAGTAGTCGTTGGTCATAGCGAAGACCCTAATACTCAAATTGCGGTTGAGGAAGTATTAGAACAATGTAAACAGGATTTAGCAGGAATTGTACCTCAAGCAGGACTTTTATTTGCAGCTATAGATTTTGAACATGGGGTAATTCTCAAAGAAATTAATCGGGTATTTCCTGGTATTGATTTAATTGGTTGCACTACAGACGGGGAAATGTCCTCAGTATTGGGCTTTCAACAGGATTCCCTAACCCTAATGCTTTTTTCCTCAGATACGATCAATATCCATGCTGGGGTAGGATATGCAGCTCGCGACAAGCCATTTTTAGCAGCAGAACAAGCTGTTTCCCAAGCAAGTCAAAAAGGTAATTTAGCAACCAAATTATGCATTTGTTTACCTGCTAGCTATACTGCTGATGGTTCAACTACCAATGGGGAATTAATTCTCGAAGGACTAAAAAAAGCATTTGATTCAGAAGTAACAATCATTGGGGGTACTGCTGGTGATCAATATAGATTCCAAACAACTTATCAATTTTTTGGTACAGAAGTGCTAACAGATTCCCTACCAATTTTGACTTTTTCGGGAGATATTTTATTTTCCTATGGAATTGCTTGTGGTTGGAAGCCAATTGGACTCAAAAAAATCGTCACAAAATCTTGTGGAACGGTACTTTACGAAATAGATGGAGAACCTGCACTGAAATTTTACAAGCGCTATTTATGGGACAAAATGCCAACAGCAGAAAACCCATTAGCTGTATATGAAGGAGATAGCGATCGCTATTATATGCGAGTACCAAATACTTACGACACCGAAACGGGCAGTATCAATTTTTTGGGTAATATTCCCGAACAAGCAATAGTTCAAGTCACGGAAGCTAGTCGGAATGAGATAGTTTCTGCATCTGAGACAGGACTTAATATTGCTTTGAAAAACTATCCGGGAACTAAACCGGAGGCTGTTTTACTATTCTCCTGTTGTTGTCGTCGTTGGCTTTTGGGTACAAGGGCAAAAGAAGAATATCAACTAGTCAAAAGTACACTCTCCACAGATATCCCTATTTGCGGATTTTATACCTATGGTGAATTTGCACCCTTAGAACCACAAGGTTCAACTTACTACCACCAAGAAACCTTTGTTACACTTCTTTTGGGTACAAGGTAAAGTTTTATGGAACCGATAGACTATGAGAACAGAATTAAAGAGTTGGAAAAAACTGTTCGGATTCTCACAAAGAAGCTAGAACGTTCCGAAAATGATAGGACACAACTTGAAGAAGGTGGGGAATTAAAAGAATATTTTCTCAAAAGTGTAATTAGAGAACTGGAGGAGTCACAATCAACCCTAGAAAAACGTACCAATGAGTTAGAAACTACCCTCAAAAATCTCCAAGCTTTGCAAGCAAAATTAGTAGAGTCTGAAAAAATGTCTGCTCTCGGAGTTATGGTAGCTGGGATTGCCCATGAAATCAACAACCCAGTTAGTTTCATTTATGGGAACTTGGTTCATGCAAATAATTATTTTGAGGATTTATTAGCACTATTACAACTTTATCAACAGTATTATCCCCAACCGAGTTTAGAAATTCAGAAAAAAATCAAAACAATCGAACTCGAATTTATAGTTAAAGATATAGACCAAATTTTTAAATCAATGAATATGGGAGCAGAAAGAATTAGCGACATTATTAAATCTTTACGAAATTTCTCTCGACTTGATGAAGCAAAATACAAAAACGTTGATATTCATCAAGGGATTGAAAGTACCCTGGTAATTTTAAATCATCGCTGCAAACCAACAGCAAATTTACCAAAAGGAATTCAAATAATTAGGGATTATGGAAAATTGCCTCTGATAGATTGCTATCCTGGACAGCTAAATCAGGTTTTCATGAATATTATTGCGAATGCGATCGATGCTCTAGAAGAAAATTTCAATCAGAATATCACTTTAGAAGGGAAACATGAATTGACCCCATTTATTTCCATTAGTACTCAAGTTGCTAACAAAAATTGGGCAGTAATTCGCATTACAGATAACGGAAAAGGAATAGACGAAACTGTACATTCAAGATTATTTGACCCTTTCTTTACAACAAAAGAAATTGGTAAAGGTACAGGATTAGGACTCGCAATTAGTTACAAAATAATTGTTGAATTACACGGAGGAAAACTTGATTGCTATTCCACACCAGAATTAGGAGCGGAATTTGTAATTAAAATTCCCATTCAACAATCTTAAAATTACTATTAACCAAACTCTTTAAACTGTATCACGAATACTTTTATAAGCTTCCATAAAAGTCCGGAAAGACTCTTGCGAGAGTTCTTTTGTCATCAAATCAAAAACAACCTTTTGAAAAATATTATCTAACTGTTGTTTTCGGAAATTCTTATCTTGTATTGTACTAGGTAATAATTGGACAGTCTCATTAATATAACCTGCTAATAGCTGACTTTGATTTTGTTCGATTGCCTGATACGAAACTTGCCTTTCCCGTTCTATTGTCTCACGGGTAGTTTTATAAGCCTCATTAAACGTTCGGAATGCTTCTTGGGAAATCTTTTTATCGAGTAATGCCGTTGCTGCATCATTAAAAACTTGGTCAAGTTGATTTTGTCTATCATCAGTATTGCTATTAGTAATACCCATCAACTGAATCGCAGCATCAATATAATGATTACCTTGTTGGGCACGTTGTTGCTGCCTTTCAATAGCTTCTCTAGCGGTTTTATAAGCCTCATTAAAAGTCCGGAAAGACTCTTGGGAAATATTATCTACATCCAGAGCTTTTGCAGCCCTTTCAAAAATTAAATCAAGAATTTGCTGCCTTAATTCGATATCATCTTGACCTGTATTTTGTAACAGCTTTAACTTAGGTTGTAACCTTTGCTCAATCCAAACCTTGAAATCACCTTGGTGTATTTTTTTCAATTCATCAAGCTTTGAATCAAACTTTTTCAGCCGTTGTTGAAGCTCCTTATCCGTATTACTCATAAGAGCGATCGCAAGTTCAATATACTCATCCGCTTCATTCTTCTTCCCACTTTCAATCCAGGATTTTAAATTTCTCACCCAGGAAATAAGTAACAAACCAATCGTTAAAACAAACGCCAAATAATCAGCATGTTCCTGTACAAACGAAGGTTTATCACGTTCATAAAAAGAAATTGCCCCAATATGCAAAGGAGGAATACCCGAACTATTAGTATCATCCGGCTTACTAATAGTTGTCACTAAA
>NZ_NTFS01000543.1 GCF_002289455.1 Brunnivagina elsteri CCALA 953 | reverse complement strand
ACCACCACCATAGGTCATCAATATTTTGGCGTTAGTTGGGATTTCTGTGGCGATGTTTGCGATTTGTCCTTTTCCAAACAGGATTTTGACTGGATTGTGGAAGCTAAAGTTTTGCATCGATCGCACCTCGGAAATTTCTAGAGACTTAGTAATATTGTAGCTAGGATGACTGAATTTAAGTTTTTGGGCTTTTTAGCTACATAGCTGGTATTTGGAGTAATTTGACGATTTAGGTTCCCACTCCTGTTGCTGATGCGGGATTTTGTCCGGTAATAATGCGATCGCACACAACTACTTTGGGTTGAGAATTCGCTACTTTCTCGATATTGACACCAAGTTTTACTAATTCCGACTCTAGCAAAAACGGCACTACTTCAGTTAATCCCACTGCTGCTTCTTCTTCGTTGGTGAAAGATAAGGATTTTGGGTTGGGTATTAGTAAAACTGCATAAAATATTGCCTTGCTACATACAAACGAGTAGTTGAACCTCGCAATTCAAATCAAAGGATGAAAGTGATGAAGAAACTGATTAAAAACCTGTTGTTGGGATTGACAATTTTGCCATTAAGTATGTTAGTTCCTTCTGGTAATGCTCAGGCATCGTTTGCTGTTACACAATGGTTTTTTGGGAATTGGGATTGTACGATTGATGGTAGACCTGCAAAAATGCAATGGAAAGTAGTTGATGATACCCAAGTCGAGTGCGATGGAAATGTTTGTAGTAGTACTTCTGGTGTAAAAGTTGTTGGTCGGTTTAGTGATAATGGTAGTGCTTGGGTTCCTTTGGCAAAACGGAATTCTAACCGCACTGATTTGGGAATTCGTTATTTGGGACAGGAGCAGGATAATTGGTTTTTGCGATTCGATCAGCGTGGACAGTCGGCTAATGGTTGGACTACTTGGCGTGGAAATCGCTATCCGTTGATGTGTCGTAAGATGCCACGGTAATTACTGGTGTTGTTTTTTCTGGGTTGAATATCGGTTGATTTGCTATTTCTCAACCGATGTTTCCGGATTTACACTTAATTAGCGAAGCTTTCCGTAGGAATCGCGCTTGGGTTTGGTTTCAGTGTTTTACCTGATTATTTATGTGCCGAATGGGTGGAAAATCGACGTTTAACTTTGGTTCTCAAACCGGAACATTTGGTGACAAATCAAATTTGGCTGGCTTATCGCAAATCTGAGCGTCACACAGAAAAGGTGAAAATTCTATTAAGTATCTTGGGATAGATGTAATATCACATCCTTTTAATTAATTTAGAAATGTCAGTTACGAACTGTAAACTATTAAAAAAATATGTAATGTTAAATCAGGTTATTTGAATTAATGTGACTTGATTTGTTGATTTTTCCAATTTAGAAGTTGCATTAGTTTTACTAATACTCGCTCGACGTATAAAATCTTAATTTTGAATTAAGATTAATGAGGATTATCTAAGGGTGACTTGGGCAATGTTAATATCCCCAATATCTTTCTTGGTAAGGATTCTATAGGGGTTAGTTGATATTTTGACTAGGCTGAAAATTACAAGATGATTTAAGAAAAGTGCATACAAATACACAACCAATTATCAAAAGACTTGCCTAGAATATAGCTGGGGGAGATAAAACAGGACTTGCCCAGTAATTGGTAATCGGTAATTGTCAATCCTGAATTTGTATTAGTTAAGTAAATTGCTCGTCAATTGCGACAAAGAACAACTAATCAGTCTCCAACTTAAAGCCTTGATTGCCGAATATTCAAGCACGTACCAAATTCAGTAAATCAAAAAAACAAATTCTATAAAGTCCTGAAAAAACTAAATCCCAGAGGTATTTTATGTCTAATTTACTCGAACAATTGCGGAAAATGACTGTTGTGGTAGCCGATACTGGAGATATTGGTGCGATCGCAAAGTTTACACCACGGGATGCTACCACCAATCCTTCTCTGATTACAGCAGCAGCGCAAATGCCAGAGTATCAGGAAATTGTTGACCAAACTCTGCTGAATGCGAAAAACGATCTTGATGCTGGTACTCCAAAATCCCAAATTTTATCATTAGCATTCGATCGCTTGGCTGTTTCCTTTGGTTTGAAAATTCTCGAAATTATTCCTGGTCGTGTTTCCACTGAAGTTGATGCTCGTTTATCCTATGATACGGAAGCGACTGTAAAAAAAGCACACGAATTAATTGCTCAATACAAAGCTGCTGGTGTTGACAAAGAACGGGTATTAATTAAAATCGCTACAACTTGGGAAGGTATTCGCGCTGCGGAGATTCTCGAAAAAGAAGGTATCCATTGTAACCTCACCTTATTATTTGGTTTGCACCAAGCGATCGCATGTGCTGAAGCTGGTGTAACTCTGATTTCTCCGTTTGTTGGACGCATTTTCGACTGGTACAAAAAAGAAAGTGGACGCGATAGCTACCCCGCAGCAGAAGACCCAGGTGTATTATCTGTCACTACAATTTACAACTATTACAAGAAATTTGGCTACAAGACTGAAGTAATGGGCGCAAGTTTTCGGAACCTCGGCGAAATTACTGAGCTTGCTGGTAGCGATTTACTAACAATTTCTCCCCAACTCTTGGCGGAATTACAAGCTACCACTGGTGAACTTCCCCGCAAACTCGATCCTGCAAAAGCTGCATCGATGTCCATTGAGAAAATTACGATGGATAAAGCTAATTACGATAAGATGCACGCTGCTGATAAAATGGCAAATGAAAAGCTTGATGAAGGTATCAAGGGTTTTACTAAAGCTTTGGAAAGTCTCGAAAAATTATTAGCAGAACGTCTTGCTAAACTTGAAGGAAGTAACTTAGAAAAGGTTGCTTAGGAGTTAAGAGAAAAATTCTGAGTTCTGAATAGTTCTTAATTATTTCCCCAATTTCTTATGGAAGTTGGGGATATTTTCATTTTGTTGGATTTAATCTAAATCTACATGAATTCGACGGAACCTCTCCCTGATTTTTGCTTTACAAAAATCGTCCCTCCCGTGCGAGGGCAGGGATAAGAATAGAAAGAAAATTTGATATTTTAAGTCTCTCTCTTTATAGGAGAGAGATTTAGAGAGAGGTCATATTTTATTCGTATTAGCTTCCTTCCCCAGAGGGATGCTCACATTAAATCTGCTAAACAATCCTTGTTTTCGTTGATTTTGTTTGACTTTTTGCTGTTGCGATCGCTTGATTTTAAATCGGCTGAAAAATCCTGATTTTTTCTGCTTTACTTTTGGTTTCTTTTCACGATTTTTAAAGCCAAATCCCTGCCAAAATCGACGACGTTGGGGTTTCTTTTCGGCATTTGGTTGCTTTTGGGAAATTAAAATACCTTCACTGGGAGAATTATTTTGTTGTTTTTCTGGTTCAGAATTTAAGTTATTATTTAATTTATGAGAATTTAATTTATCGATGGAATCAATAGCTGAACTTAAACCCGTTGCTGGGAATATGGGGAAGGAAAGCAAAGAAAGAATTAAGATAAGAATTAATGATTTCTGGTTACTGTGTTTCATTTTCTACCTTTGTGAGTAGTCAAATTGACTATACTACAAACGGCTTAAAATTTGAC
>NZ_NTFS01000542.1 GCF_002289455.1 Brunnivagina elsteri CCALA 953 | reverse complement strand
CATCAGTATAACTAATACAATTATGCTAATGCTTGTTTTATTTGTCTTTGCAAATTGCTCTTTGACAAACTGTTGTTTTAATAAATGCAATTTCACCATTTAATTTAAACTCAATTTAAATAAGAAAGACTCCATCATAAGACTATTACAATAACTCAGTTAACTATTTCTCAACATTAAACTATAATTAAACAAATTTTAGTTGCATATACTCAAGCTGTCTACTTCCCTTAAATATCAATCATTCTGACTCTTGACTACTGGATTCTCAATTTCTGCGATTAAAGACATTGTTGGATTGTAGTTTTATTAGATATTTTTTTAATAAAATTATGATAAATTTTTTAACAAAATCTGTTGAAGTCTCAAGTATTTATTTTTACAACTGGCTAATAAGCATTAACTACTAACTAATAACTTATTCATCATTATCGGAACTGCGAACATTTAACCGGAAAGAAGTTGTTTTTTCCTCTTCTATATTTAATTTTTTGAGATTATCACCTAAATCTTTTTGTAAATTTTTAGTTAGAGTTACCGGAAAGTCTAAATTAAGTTCTTGAATGCGAACCAATTCTGCTAATTCTGCAAAAGCAACTTTAATAGTATTACGTTCGTAAGGTGTCAATTTAAAATCTGCTGTTTCCAAAATGTTTTGAGCTAGCATCGCTTTTTTAAGACGTTCTTCTAAATGTTCAATTTCTGAATGTAAGAGTTTATATTGTTGTTCAATTTCTTTATACCTTGCTGACAATAGTATAATATTTTCACAACTCGGTTCGCAATTTACTTTTTTGCTCAATTCCACTAATTTTTGATGTATTTGAGCAAGATAAATACAGTCAAAATATGCATATTTAATTTGTTCTAATGTTAAAGGACGTTGCCCCCAGTCGCTCGTTTGTTCTTGTTTATTAATATTTTGAAAATTACAAATTTCGGTGGCTAAGGTTTGTAGTTTTAGGTTTGGCAAAGGTAACAGATGATAGGGGATTTTCCTTGCCATATCTAAGGTGCAGGTAACATTTTTTGTTTTTTTTACACCTAGAAATCTCAAATCGTAACTAGCATTATGAAAAACCTTTTCAATCGCTGGATTAATCATTATTTCATTGATGAAATGAGCGACGACATCAGGCTGTTCCAGTACGTCCAAAATAAAACTTCTTTCACCACTCATATCATTGGGATTGTCTAATACTTGAATGAGTGATAATCTTGGTTTTTTAGTTGTGAAATCTGCAACTTCCGTATCTAACCAGAGAATACTAGTTTGAGTACATTCGGTAATAAATTGATTAATTTCGCTCGCAGAAGATAAGTATGGCATATAAATTTGGCATTAGGTAAAGATGGAAAAAAGGGGATTAAAACTAGACAGAGGCAGCATAAATTTTTACCATAATTCACTTACGTAAATTGGTGATATCATTAACTTGCGTAATTGACTGATGCAATATTTTGCTTTAGTCATTGATTATGATTGCACGTTATTTGTGAAAAATCGCGTCAATGATGATACTTTAGAATCACTTAGACAATTACTTTCTTGAAGTAAAATATTAAATAATACAGTTAGATAAAATGGCGATCGCAGTTAATTATCGTTTTCCACCTGGTGTTGATGCCGAAAAACAAGCCAAAATTATTGCTATTGGGCAAACTGTCGGTACTTGGGATGCTAGATTTGCCCATCGTCAAGCAAGTTTACAAGCACATTTGGCGGTCGTCGTATCAGTTGTTACCGACTCCCAAGGGTATAGTACTGCAACAATTCACTTTCCCGAAACAAATGTGGAAAATGATATCCCTAGTTTATTGACGATGATATTCGGTAAATATTCGATGGCTGGTGCGGCAAAAGTGGTAGGGTTACAATTGCCGGAAAACTACGGTTTACGTCCCAAATTCGGTATAACAGGTATTCGTAAACTACTTGGTGTATTTAATCGTCCATTAATTATGGCAATTTTTAAGCCAGCTTTGGGACTTTCTGCGACAGATCATGCTGATATTTTTCGACAAGTTGCGGAAGCTGGGTTAGATATTATCAAAGATGACGAAATTTTAGGAAATCTCGCTTCTGCTCCGACTTTAGAACGTCTTAAAGCTTGTCGTGTAATTATTGAGCAGGTTAAACAAGAGAGCGATCGCACTATCCTTTATGCTGTGAATGTTACGGGAAATGCCACAAAATTAATCGAAAATGCCCGTGAGTTAGTACGTAATGGTGCAAATGCTTTATTATTAAATGTCTTCTCCTACGGCTTTTCTGTACTCGAAGCTCTTGCTACCGATCCAGAAATCAATGTGCCTATATTTACCCATCCTGCTGGTGCGGGAGCGATTTCTGCTGCTCCCGATTACGGTATCGATTATTCGATTACCCTAGGTACTTTAATGGCTTATGCTGGGGCAGATGCTGTTTTGTATCCTGCACATTATGGTAATTTACCATTTGCTGCTGAAGATGAAGCAAAAATTCGCGATCGCTTGAGAATGCGTGGTGTAATGCCTGTTCCTTCTGCTGGTATTCATCCTGGTGTTGTTGCGAAAGCTGTAGCTGATTATGGTGAGGATGTAATTTTAAATGCGGGTACTGGAATTATGGATCATCCTGATGGTGCAGCAGCAGGAGTAAAAGCGTTTTTTGAAGCTTTGAAGTATGTCGAGAATGGTGAATCTTTTAGTTTGGACACTTTACCATTAGGGGCACTTCGTAGTGCTATTCAAAAATGGGGAATTTATCATTCTTAATTATTGATTTGTAATCCTTAATTTATATAGTGGTTTTCGTTTGGGTGTAAAATAAATCAGGGTAAACAGCCGTTTACCCCTACAGTATTCTCGAACACAACTGTATTTTACTCAACTGAAAACTGCGATAATTCCTAACTTCCATTCCTTACTTACAAATCAGGAAAAATGCAAACAACAGCCGAGTTTTATTGTGCCTTTTGTGGTGAAGAAAATACTACTTTTATTGATGTTAGTCAGGGAAGTCAGCAAAAATATATTGAAGATTGCCAAGTTTGCTGTCGTCCAAATATTTTATATGTGCGAATTGATGAAGATAGCTTAGATATTGAGATTGATACTGAATACGAAGAAGGATAAAAGGTAAAAAGATACGATGAATATAGATAGTAGAAAGTCTTATTTTTTAGTCATTGATTTAGAAGCAACTTGCTCAGATGATGATAGTATTCCCCGTCAAGAGACGGAAATTATTGAAATTGGTGCGGTAATGCTGAATCGCAGCACTTGGGAAATGGAATCGGAATATCAGCAATTTATTAAGCCGATTAGACATCCAATTTTGACTGATTTCTGTACGCAGCTAACAACGATTAAGCAAAGCGATGTTGAAAATGCTGCGACATTTCCAGAGGCAATTATTAGCTTTAAAGAATGGATATTAAAATTTTCCCATTATACTTTTTGCTCTTGGGGAAATTATGATAAAAGACAGTTTACTCAAGATTGTAGATTTCATCAAATTCCCCTGTGATGGGTTCCCATTAATTCAAACCCCAATTTCTCCAAAGCTCCTGGCATTCCAAAAGCC
>NZ_NTFS01000541.1 GCF_002289455.1 Brunnivagina elsteri CCALA 953 | reverse complement strand
GATCAATCTAGCGTGAGGTTAAATAAACCGGGTTTCTCTTCAACTCAGCACGACTATATTCGATGCAACACCAATCAGAAACCAGGTTTCTCCCATCATCGAGCGCTTGATGCAACGAAAAATTATTCAGGTTCTCGCGTTTGGGGAGAAATTGGGTTTCTGGGATTATCCCAACGATTAAATATTTCGCATCGGGGAGAAACCCAATTTCCTGAGTTTTTCTCCTTAGGAATGCATATTAAATAAAATGCAAGTTTTGATTTTGTGGAGCAGGCATCCTGCCTGCATAATTAGATTAACGGGCAAGATGCCCATTCCACAAGATACATATATTATTTAATTGCTAATCCTTAATTAAATTTACAAAAACTTGATATTTTTTGGCTTTGCTTGGGAATCCTTACTTTGTGAGGATTTTTCATCTCATTACCCAAAATCAGCAATGCCAGTTTTAACAAATAAACAAACAAACGAACCAATTTCTAATCAAGCCGTTATTGGGCAAGAAACAGCCCAAGAAAATGGGGCTATGATGGTGCAGTTGCGTGACGTGAAGAAAAATTACGATCGCGATCGCGTAGCGACTTCTGCGGAGTATCGCAATGCTTTAGTAAATATCAATTTAGAGGTTAAGAAAGGAGAGTTTGTGTTTATTACTGGACCAAGTGGTTCTGGTAAATCTACACTTTTAAAATTGCTCTATGGTGAAGAAGTACCCACGTCTGGAGAAATTGTAGTCGATGAATGTAATGTTACAGCTTTACGAGGGAATCGATTATCTCTATTGCGACGACGTATCGGTATTGTTTTCCAAGACTACAAACTAATCCCGCAACGCACTGTCGCGGAAAATATCACCGTGGTTCTGCAAGTACAGGGTTACACTCGTAAAGAAATTCAAAGACGTTTAGAACCAACTTTAAAACTTGTTGGGTTACTGACAAAAGCTGCTTGCTTCCCCAGTCAGCTTTCTGGTGGTGAACAACAAAGGGTTAGTATTGCCCGTGCGATCGTTAGTACTCCACCATTAATTTTAGCTGATGAACCCACCGGAAATCTCGATCCGGATAATTCTTGGCAAATAATACAAATATTCAGAAAGTTAAATACTTTTGGGGCAACGGTAATTGTCACAACCCACGATGAGCAATTAGTTCGTGGCTGTAATCATCGAGTAGTTCAGATGCTCGATGGGAAAATTTTATAGGAATTGGGTATTGGGGAAGGGAACACCAATAAATAAATATACCAAAGTCTCACGTAGGGGCAGGGTATCCCTGCCCTTTTACTTACCCTTTCCCCTTTCTAATAAACTTGCTGCTTAATTTTAATTTTCAAGGGTTTTAAAGGTTTAGGTTCAGAGTTTGTTCCATCAATCATTTGTAAACTATCAAACGCCGCATCTCGAATTAAAGTTTCTTCCTCTTGGGTAAGTAAGAGTTGCAAGCATTCTGTAACGCTTTGCTGTATTGATGCATTAATGCGAGGAGTCGCAACCAATTTTGTCAGTTGACGTACTGCAATTAGACGTTTGAGAGGGTCTGAATCTGTTAGCTTTATTAATAGTTGGTCTATTTGATCTTGGTCTTTACTTTCCTGACTATTAAGAATTAGTCCGATTAATAAAATCAAAGTTATTAGAGTACCCATTCCCTGTAAAATAGCACCTGTGGCAATCCAAGGATTTTTAGCACCAATCCAAACTGCGATCGCAATATAAGTACTCAAAGCGGCAATGCCACCACTCAGTACCGCTACCGCAAAACGACGATTTGGACTGCGAACAAACTGGCTCAAATCAGACCAGTATTTTTGCCAATCCCACTGTTGCATCGAGTAAACCGATGCCATTGCCCCAATCCCAATACCACTAGCAAGCAACAACTTCCAGTCCCACAACAGCATAGCAACAATCACTGTTAGGATTCCTAGCACCTTTCCCGGCTCCCGAAATCGCTTAACATTTCGCTGTTTTGTAGCTCCTGTCTTAAGTGCTGGAAGCGTCCAGTTGGGCAGATTGTTAATTAATTGCTGCCACGAAGACGAAGCCTGTGCCACTACATTTACCTACTTAATCACCAGATTTAATTTATAATATATTGCTTTTGCTTGTAAAATAGGGCAATTACCGAACAATCATATGTTTTTTATTAAGAGAAATACCAAAAACCCCGTCAGAAAATTTATGTCAACATTTTGCTCAAAAGCAGAAACTAAACTCATCAATAGTGAATTGCCCATCAAACGCGCATAAGCTAATGCTGTAAATATCTTGAGCTTTTACCGATAATAAGGCATTCGGGGGAACTACTGAGTCAGTATTAGCTAGGTTTGCCCCAGGTAATATATTCTGCACGATCAATTGGCGATCGCGATTATAAGCCGACATAATTAGCCTTTGCGAACTGGTAATCAGCACTTTCGCTGTATTTATCGGATTCAGGAAAGCAGCCTCTAAAAATCCGCTTTTTGGCGCTCCCATCAACACAATCGAACCCTCATTAGTCGGAAATGCCGGGTTAGAAGGCTCTATCGCAATACAATTACTAAAAATAATCCCTAGTTCTTCATACTGAAGTTTGACGGATTCAAAACATTTTAATATATCCAAATTCAGAGACACACAACTCCCTGTCTTTTCTTCAGTTTCTACCTCAATAGCTTCAAATTTACCACTGGCAGCAATGTTTGATTCTATTATCGATTCTGTAACCGAATTACAAATCTTAAAGTCATCAGGGGTAAAAAAAGGAGAGAATCGTGCAGATGGAACTATGAGAGAGTGGGTTGTGGAGCTTTCGCTTGTTCTTGCAACTGCTATGACGCTATCCCTATCATTGGGGATAACTTCCGCAATCGAGTAGCTATCCTGGAGCGAACTAGTGCGTTCTTCCAGTGTCAGGGACGTATCGGATTTAAGCCTACCCTGGTATACCATGAGACCCTCGCTGTAACATTGCCGAGAAATTAATAATTTGGTGAATTTAGATGCAAACCTGATATGGTTTTTCTGTAAAACCTCGTATAATTTCTTTAGATTTATTTAATGAATTCCATAGTTTCACTGGAAGCACATACATATCTACTTTAGGTGAACGAAGCACTTAGAGTATTTTTATGCTTGATACTATCAGTGATGTTTCTGATACATTAGCATAAAAATTAGTATGTAAAATAATCCATAAGTTATATATACAGTTACATATAAGCATTCAAATCATGTACTTCCTACCAGGAATGAAACAATATAGCGAAGTAAAAATTACCGAATCTTCACAAGTTACTGGGTAAATTTACACCTGCTTTATCTCGCATTCAAACATGCTTATAATACTGATTATATCAGTATCTTTAGTTACGTATTTATTAGTCTTGGCGCTTAAAATCCAAGAGTTGCGATCGCTAAGGGAACACCAAGAAATAAATCCTCCAATATTGTAGGGGTGGGGTGAGTCCACTTGGCGGTGTCGGTTTCCGTCCCCGTTCGCGTAGCGTGTCCGAAGGACTTAGTTTGCTCAACGCGGGGAACCCGCGCACGCAACTTCTCTTCGTCAAAGTGGCGTTGGCGAAGCCTGCGCTTTGCGC
>NZ_NTFS01000540.1 GCF_002289455.1 Brunnivagina elsteri CCALA 953 | reverse complement strand
CTGTGGTGAATGAAAAAGGTGTGATTAAGAGGGTCAACCTTACTCTCAATGACACGGAGCAACAACAGTTGATTCATTCCGCACAGATTCTGCGTGACATTTTTGATACCCTGGAACTCTAGAACCATGCGTTCTGCTTGCAGCAGCGCTTCGCTATCGCATACCGAAGAAACACACAATGGCTAAATTAATTTTGATCCGTCACGGACAGAGCCTTTGGAATGCAGAGAATAAATTTACAGGATGGGTTGATGTTCCTTTAGGCGAACAGGGACGAGCAGAGGCAACGATCGCCTCCTGCAAACTGAAGGATTATCGAGTCAGAGTTTGCTTTACCAGTCTGCTGTTTCGCGCGATTGAAACTGCAATTATTATCTTGACAGAAGTAGAGGATATTTGCGACGGGAGAATTCCGATCATCAAGCATCAGGCAGATGATGAAGACTGGCATGGTTGGGATAAATATAAAGGCGATCCCGAACAGCAACTACCAGTTTATCTGACAGCGAAGCTGGATGAACGGTACTATGGGGAACTGCAAGGGTTGAATAAAGCTGAAACCGCAGTAAAATTTGGTCAAGAGCAGGTGCAACTCTGGCGACGATCATATACTGTGGCTCCACCGGGTGGCGAAAGTTTGGCAGATACGGTCAAGCGCACTGTTCCATTTTTTTGCGATCGCATTTTGCAGCACTTAATCACAGGAGATAATATCTTGGTTGTAGCGCATGGAAATTCACTTCGTGCCATCATTAAGCACCTGGAAAATCTATCCGAAGAGGAGATTGTCAACGTTGAGTTAGGCACAGCAATTCCAATTGTCTATGACATTGACGCTTATGGTCAGATCGCCAACAAAGTGATTTTGAATTGAGATCGAAGCCATCCGTGAGAGGTTCAGGTAATTGCACATTTGTCAAGAGGGTGGAGGAAAAGGTAGCAATTCCAAATTCAAAATTTGATGGTTCTGAAACCCTTACGCCAAGGGGAATTAACAATTATTGACAATTTGGATAATGGCTGAAACGGCGTAAAATCGTTCTGAATTTGGAATTGCTGGATTTAATACCCTCATCAAACCCAGTAAGAAAGCGATTAAGAAACACTATGATGCCTTAGCAGAAATAATCGATACCCACAAGTCAGCTTCACAAGAAGCATTAATAGCTCACCTAAATCCAGTAATTTCTGGATGGGTCAACTATTATTCAACATAAGTGAGTTCGGAAATATTTTCTCACATAGACCATCAGATTTTTCAAAAGCTCTCCAGATGGGCGAATCGCCGACACCCCGGTAAATCCGGGTCATGGGTAGCCAAAAAATACTGGCATACCATTGAGGGCGATAACTGGGTATTCTCAGTATCCAAAGACGGAAAAGTTGCAGAAACTCTAATCCGACACTCTAACAAAAAAATTGTTAGGCACGTCAAAGTTAAAGGGACTGCATCCCCCTTCGATGGGAACCTGAAATACTGGAGTTCCAGAAGGGGAGCAACGCGATTTGGTGAGGTCTGGCAAAAAAGGTGCGATCGCTAAAAATCATATTTAAGTACAAAGTAATTTTATTTACAGAGGTTGTACTGTTTGACAGGATAAATCATCTTCATGAGATATCTCAAAAAGATTGCTAGCAAGTCATTTGACTATTATTAAAAAAAAATCTGCAACAGAGCTTGATTACTTGGTATTAATTGCAGCAACAAATCGATTAAAACCTGTATCAAGGTATAAAATATTTTAAGCTGCTTTCGGCTTAATGAATGAATTTAAGATAGAATCACAAAAATTATTCCAGCTTCCAGCTATCCATTGACAGCGAAGATGTAACATAATTTCAGCATTATTTTTTAACCAAAATTTACCGTTTCTTTTCATCCGTAAGTTAACGTGAAATCTTGCCATCGGGGAGTATCCCCGTGGCAAAGTTTCACCACTTGACGAATTAAACTTTCAACTGCACCACTGCCAATAGGAAGTTTTTGAAACGCAACTTCGTTATATTTTAAAAGCCGTCTTCGGTAAGCTTTTAAAATGTAATTTCGTTCTCGCACTAAAGTTTTACAACGTTCCCCAGTAGCCGATAATGATTGGTAACAAGTTAAGGTTTTTAAGGTTTTGTCAAGAGCAGTATAAAGGGACTTAGGCATCGAGGAAAATAGTTGATAGTGTATCTCCCAGAACAATGCCAAAGAAAAAACCAAGAAATCCTGACCATGTTCGTCGTCGAAATACCCCACTTGCAGACAATGAGGCAATCACTCAACACTTAAAAGACTTGTTAAGTCCAGCAATATACGCTCAAAGTTCCTATTATCGGAGCCTGGGACTACGCGAACGCATACTCAATCTGTCATTAATGGTTGCAGCGATGTTAACTGTGATTTGGCGGCAAGTACCATCGGTAAATGAACTGACTCGAATGTTGGAGCAGAAAGAATTGCTGTGGGGTAAAGCTGTTAAAGTATCACAACAGGCATTGTCACAAAGGTTTCTCAGTTTTCCGG
Organism: Brunnivagina elsteri CCALA 953; assembly: GCF_002289455.1. Taxonomy (GTDB): domain Bacteria; phylum Cyanobacteriota; class Cyanobacteriia; order Cyanobacteriales; family Nostocaceae; genus Brunnivagina; species Brunnivagina elsteri. The sequence continues at coordinate 1,094 of NZ_NTFS01000540.1, read as the reverse complement.
CAGAACTATTTGAACGAGTTTTTCACGATTTATTACCATTATTGCAATCGCGTTGGCTTCTTCGTGAAAAACGACCTCTGCCAGCAGCAGTCAAATATGCCAAGAAGTATTTTGAGAATATATGGATTGCGGACGGGTCAACACTCGAAGCTTTATTTCGTAAATTAGATAGTTTAAAAGATGTTCCACAAGGTAAGTTAGCTGGCAAGATATGTACAGTGATTGATTTGTTAACACGATTACCTGTACAAGTTTGGTTTCATACCAATCCCTTAGCACATGATACTAATTTTCTCGATGATTTAATTAATATTGCTAGTGCTAAAACCTTGCTAGTTCTTGACCGTGGCTTTTATGATTTTGGTTTTTTCTTGCGCTTAATTGCCAAACAGATTGATTTTATCACTCGCATTAAATCAAATGCAGTATTTGATGTTGAGCGGATTTTGAGCTACGACTACACACTTAGAGACCGTGTAATTTCCTTCAACACAAAAGATAAACACCAACAAATATTACGTTTACGCCTAATCGAAGTCAAGCAAGGCAAAACTTGGTATGCCTATGTTACCTCAGTTCTAGACCCTCAAATTCTTCCACCCTACGTCGTTGCCGATCTTTATGCCAGACGATGGAGAATTGAAGAATCATTTAATACTGCTAAACGCTTGCTGGGATTAAGTTATTTATGGACTGGTTCAATCAATGGTATCAAGCTTCAAGTTTGGGCAACTTGGTTGTTCTATGCAGTTTTAATTGACCTCGCAGACGCTGTTGCTGATGAACTAGCCCTTCCGTTTGACCGCATTTCCTTAGAGATGATTTTTCGCGGGCTTTATCATTTTAATCATGCTTACGACAGGGGTCGAGCCACTGACCCCGTTTTATTTTTTGCCGCTCCAGAGAATAAAAATCTTGATGTTGTCAAGACAATACGAAAAAAACCTCAAACCCTTGATTTATCCCCTTTTCCTTTACCCTTGACAATTCCTGCTTTTCCTTAACTTGTTACTAATCGCCGATAATATAAACTCGTCCATGTTTTTGTGTTTTCTCATGCCACCAAAAAGAGTGTTTGCTGCATTGTTTTATCT
>NZ_NTFS01000054.1 GCF_002289455.1 Brunnivagina elsteri CCALA 953 | reverse complement strand
GGTAGATAATAACCTACGGATTTAATTTATCAAAATTAAATTACACCACAATTTACCTGATTTCAGCAAGATATAAATCTAGCCACTGCCTTCTTCCCAACTCATCGGGGAAGTATAGTCAGAGAAAATCGAAAAATCATTGTTTTCGTCTTGACTTTCTGCATCTAATACTTTAATTACTTTATTGTAAATATCTTCTGCTTGTTGTGGAGAATCACCAATACTTGTTAATCCCAACTTGCCGAATTGCGACAAACAACCCATTAAGTGAAAAACGCTTCCGGTTTCGGTTCCTGTTTCAAAATGTAAGCGGTGATGGGCAATAATATCCATTAAATCATTCGGTAATAATCCCTTATATCTATCTTTTTGTAAGTTATCAGTGGCAATATAATATTTAGCTCTTCCTTGCTGACTATAAAATAAACCCGTCGATAAATCATAATGACCATTTGTTAACAGTTTTAAGGTCATAAAAGGATGGGTTGTACCACCTTTTCGGAGATTAATTTCGATTGCTTGAATGTCCCATTCCCCATTATCTTGTTTAACAGTTACGAAGTCCACACCGTAACGTTCGAGCGCACCTTTGGCAGCTAAATTCTTGCCAACTTTTAATCCTAACTCCTGTAACTGTAAGCGATATTCAGCATCAGCAGGAAAGCGACAACCAAGGTAAATTTGTCCATCAGGACCACCTAAAATTTGGTCGTGAGTTGATAATATTTCCACATCACCTGTAGGTGTAATTCGTCCTTGAACACTGGGGGAAAATTTAATTTCACCTTCCACAAATGCTTCTGCGATCGCACCTAATTCGGAAATACGTCCGGAGAAGTTTTCCCAGGTTTCTTGACTTGCTTGAAAACGCATTACATGAAAAGCATTTAATATTGCTATAACTCTTTCTACGTGAGTTCCTTGAGGTGGTGCTAAATTAACAATCGGTCGTAAATCTAATAGTGCATTACCTTCTCCAGAAATACCTTCATTCAGCTTGATAACCATACGTTTTAAAGTTGGTTGTCTTTCCCAAAGTTCTGCGGCGACTTCCGCTAATTCTGTCGCATTCCAAACCCTTTGACTACCATCGGGATGGGGTACTTCTGATTCTGCAAATATTTGTCTACTACCGCTTTTTGTACCCCAAATTTGTAAATCTGGAGCTGCTGCATATAATGGTACACCTAATTTTACCGATAATTCCGCTTCTAAATCGGTGGCATTATAGCAAGCCATAAATGCTTTATTCATCCGCACTGCTTGACGAATTCTTTCTAATAATCTTGGACGTTCTAATATTTTTTGAGTCAGGGGTTTTTGGGAAGAATCGTAAGTTGAAAGCAGCAATAAACGATTTCGCGCATGGGAAAATGGAATCCCTGGTAATAAGTGTAAGTAATAATCAATAATGCTTGGATGTAGCGGCATTGATGTTACATAAATTAATCTTGTGCGCGGATTTCGTAAACGGATGAGGGAGAATAATAATCTTTCCTCATAATGTTCGCAACCTTCAACTTTTTTGAGTTCCCGTTGGTCTATACTCAGTGAGGGAATGACAACAATATCGGCATCGCTGTTGTCGAAAAGTTCGATAGTTTTCCAGCGATCGCGTAAACTAAGCTGGAGATTACGAAATTGATCGATTTGTTCGTTTGTCCCATCTAAATGCGAAAGATTAACGGTTTGCATACTAATAGTCTCCAAATTACTCCCTATAGCTGCCCTACTCTTAGATATATCCTAAGAAATACGGAAATGTTGACAGTTGTTAAATTTCTTTGAAATCAATCTTGGATTTTCGCTGTTACATAGCACCCTTTTGGTTACGTCCTCAGACTAATAAAATTAAAACTATTTTACATCTGTAGAGTGATAATTTTTTTTAAAGTACACTATAAATTAGAATTCAATCTCAAATACAAATAATGTTTCATTGCAGTAAATATTTTTAGTTAGTAGACATCCAATACTGCTCGATTAAGCCTTTTTTGAGCATTAGAAACAACAAGATTTCAAGAGTTACAGCCTACTTTATTTCCTTAACCGAGCAGTATTGAGTAGACATCGACTAAATTTAATATGGTAAATAGGAACATACAGAAACTAAACCTTGGAGAGAGTAATCAATCCAAGGTTTAGTTTTAGATGGTTGTTAGTAGTTAATAGTGATTAGTGAATAATGGGGATTTTGTAGAAGATATAAATTATTCTTTATCGATTGACTATTGACTATTAACCATAAAAACTTATCACACAGAGGAAAATATGTCAGAACAACAATTACAACCACCACAACAGCAGAACCTACCAGGGCTAGAATCACAAAGGGGAGTGGTAAATTAGAAAATAAAATTGCCTTGATAACAGGTGGAGATAGCGGTATTGGAAGGGCAGTTGCGATCGCATTTGCGAAAGAAGGAGCGGATGTAGCGATTATTTATTTGAACGAACACGAAGATGCAAAAGAAACCAAAAATTTAGTTGAAAAATATGGTCGTCATGCAGTTGCTATCGCAGGTGATATTGGAGACGAATCATTTTGCCAAAATGCCATTCAACAAACAGTTGATGAATTCGGTAAACTTGATATTATTGTTAATAATGCTGTCGAACAACACCCACAAGAAAATATCGAAGATATTAGTCAAGAACAATTAGAAAAAACCTTCCGTACTAATATCTTTTCGATGTTCTTTATGACTAAAGCAGCAATAAAACACTTGCAGAAAGGTAGTGCAATTATTAATACTACTTCTGTAACAGCTTATAAAGGTAGTCCCCAATTGCTTGATTATTCATCCACAAAAGGAGCAATTATTGCCTTTACTCGTTCACTATCACAAAATTTAATCCAAAAGGGTATTCGTGTTAACGCGGTTGCGCCAGGTCCAATCTGGACACCTTTAATTCCCTCTACTTTTCCTGAAGAGAAAGTAGCCAGTTTCGGCAAACAAGTACCAATGCAACGACCTGGACAACCTGAAGAGGTCGCACCTAGCTACGTATTTTTAGCGTCAGATGATGCATCATATATGTCTGGTCAAGTACTGCACCCCAATGGTGGTGAAGTAGTTAACAGCTAATACCAATTATTTGTAAAGCTGCACATTATTTTGATTTTAAGTAGGGTACATGAGGGAAATAGACTTTTTATTTTCCCTCCTTGAAACGGCAGGGCTGTTTCGTTCCCTTTTAAACAGGATTTGTCAAGATAGTTAGCGATAAAAATCTAAGTAAGGGTGACGATTAAATAAACTTTTAAGCACTCAGGCAACCGTAAATTTGTTTGTTCTCTCCACAAGCTGGTAACAAAATAACCAGTTTTAAATTGCTAGAACCCTTGATTTTTAAAGTGTTTTAGGGGATGAATCGGCACTGCCTTGAAATGGGAGATTAGGAGTGGGTTTTATGCATTTTCCAATGAAAATTATCATGGAAGCGGAAATTATTATTGATTTGGTACTTGATTAGGAAATAATGAAGGGTCAAACCGTTGTAAACCTCGTTTAACTGCATCATTATTGATATTTTGATTTGCAGGTAAATTACTTTGAACGGCGGTTGGAACTGTGGAATAAGGCGTATTATAATTTTGTGCAGGAATCCCAACTGGGGATGTTAACTGTGTTGATTGTGTTGTATTTGGTAATGAAGTATTGCTATTCATATTACTGTAATTATTATTATAATTACTGTAGCTACTATTAATATTATTATCGTAATTATTTCCGTAAGAAATGGATTGCTGATTTGTAAGAGTTGTTTGTGGTAAACCAGTTGTATTTGGGATGCTATTTACCCCACTTGTGCTTAAGCCAGTAGGAGAAGAATAACCCTGTTGATAACTTTGTGAATAGCTCTGTGAATAACCCTGGTTTGGTAGGATGTTTATTTGTTGCTGTTGTCCAAAGTTATTTAAAGAATTTGGATTTAGAGAATTCAAGCTGGAATTGGAAAGATTACCTTGATTGGGAATAAATTGTTGATTAGATGAAGTTTGTAATGAATTTAGATAATTACTATTATTTGAAATTGATAAATTACGATTACTAGGAGATTGGTTAAGTGTAGTATCTAGGGAATCGATTGCAATATTTCTTTGGTTATTCCTTCCATAAAAGCTATTTCTTCTATTTCCTATTATCAAATTTGAGGAAGATTCTGTCCCATCCTCTTGAGAAGATTGCGGATTCAGGGAATTTACCCCTAAAAATACATTATTATTTTCGGTGTTTCCAAATTGTAATAAATTATTAGCTTGTGTCAGGAAAGGATTCTTAATTAGAGATGAAGGCTTGGCATTTACCGCAGTAGAATTAAGTTTAGTCTCGTTTTGCGTATTTTCCTTACTAATCGCTTCCTCCAAAGGACTTTTATTACCCTTTTTTGGCTTGGAGATTGGTTCGACTGAGTTTAGCGTTGACTCCAGACTTTGCTCAAAGTCATAATTCAAAACTGATAGGTTATCGATATCAGCGACAACTGCCCTATCTTCAGCCGAAAGTGTTGAGTTTGCTTGTGCTTGTGTAGCAACTGGCTGGGATTGTCTAGTAAGTATATCCGGACGTGACCAAAATTCCCTAATTACTAACCCAACAACAGATAAAAAAATAGCAGTTCCCCAAAAACCTGGACGTGTTAAATTCCACAACCTAGCTTTGAGGAAACGAAAGTATGGAGATGGATAACGACTATTTTTCATATATTTTGGGCAGTGGGGAATAGGGGATAGGGTAATTGAAATATTCTAGGTACTATGTGATGGGGGTTTTTAGTTTTATCCTAACTTCCGATATGCATATGAGTCACTAGGTATGGAAAATAATAGTCAAAATTTTAATCACAAGAAATTTTCCCAGTAAATCCACTGTTATTCAGATTCATAATATTTCCTGCCCCACTCCAGAATCCGACTCCCCATTGCTCCTATCATAAGAAATATAAGAAACATTTGCTAAAGCTTAACGGCATAGTCATCTAAATCAATATGGGCAGTATTTGGGAACTTGATTTTTACTCACGTCCAATTTTGGACGAAAATCAGAAAAAAGTTTGGGAAGTTTTGATTTGCGAAAGCCCCTTGGATGTACGCACAAAGCCAGATTCATTATTTCGCTTTACTAAGTATTGCCCGAGTACGGAGGTAAACTCGGTGTGGTTGAGAACTGCAATACAAGAAGCGATCGCAACTTCAGGAGAATCTCCAAGCCGTGTTCGCTTCTTTCGTCGGCAAATGAACAATATGATTACAAAAGCCTGTCAGGATGCAGGTATTCCCGTGCAACCAAGTCGCCGGATTTTGATGCTACATAACTGGCTAACCCAACGCATGGAGCAGGTATATCCAAATGAACCAGGTTATCAAGGTGGGACAAATCCCTCAGTACGACTTGATGCACCGCTTCCCCAGCGTTTACCTGATGCTTTGGAGGGCGAAAAATGGGGATTTGTGACTTTGAGTGCTAGTGATTTTAATGATATGCCAGAGTGGGATATTAGCTTTGGTGAAGGGTTTCCGTTAGAAATGATGGGAATTAGTGCAGATACACCAATACCTGGTGTGTTGGTTTTCTCATCCAGGGCATTACCTATGGCAGCTTGGATGTCGGGGTTAGAGTTGTCGAGTTTGAGATTTGACGATACCCAAGGAGCAAGGTTAGTGCTAGAAACTGGTGCTACCGAAAGCTGGATTTTGTCAAATATCAGCAATCCCAATATAAAAACTGAAGCATCTACCTTTGAAAAGGCAAGACAAAAAGCTAATGGAGTGCATTTTATTGGCATCCAGTCAAGTCCAGAATCCGAATCTTTTGCTGGCTTTTGGCTTTTGCAGGAGGTCATTCTGCCGTAAAGTTGTTGAGGGGTAAAGGGAGTCAGACAGCGATCGCATTGTCTCGCTCTTTTAAACCAAGTCCACAGCCAGCAACTATCATGGGGTTTTCTCAATCACCGCTTTCATCGCTTGCCGAAGAACTCCTAGAACTTGCCATCAAGTCGGGGGCAGAGGTTGCGGAAGTGTATCAATCGCGATCGCATTCTCAACCTGTTTTTTTTGAGGCAAACCGACTTAAACAAATCGAAACTAGTCAATCGGAAGGTACGGTTCTACGATTGTGGCACAATGGCTGTCCAGGACTTGCGGTTGCCTATGGTTCGGTGGCAGCTAGGGCAATGGTGGAAAGGGCATTGGCTTTAAGTCAACTTAATCCACCTGAAGTTGTCGAACTAACTTGCGCTCAAGGATCGGTTTATCCCGATGTGGGAAAACATGTCCCTTTGGAACAGTTGGTAGCTTGGGGTAGGGAATCAATAGCTTTGATTCGCAATTCCTATCCGGAAGTAATGTGTAATGGTGATTGGGAGCGGGATGTGGAAACGACTCGCCTTGTCAATACTAAGGGTTTGGATTGTCACTACACAGATACAACGCTGAGTTGTTACCTTTCTGCGGAATGGGTACGTGGTGATGATTTTTTAACTGTCGCCGACGGACAAACACAACGTAATTTTTTACACAATCAAAAAGTAGTAGAGCAAATTCTCCAGCGTTTAAACTGGGCACAAGAAAACGTTATACCGCCTACGGGGCGCGTTCCAGTGTTGTTCACTTCCAAAGCGGCAGATATGCTTTGGGTCACAATACAAGCCGCTTTAAATGGCAAGCGGATTCTCGAAAAGGCTTCACCTTGGTCAGAAAGAATTAATACAGTAGTAACTTCACCAAGTTTGACTTTATACCAAGACCCCATCACGGGTCCATTTAGTTGTCCGTTTGATGATGAAGGTACACCAACCCAACCTTTGATATTTATTAGGGATGGGGTATTGGAAAATTTGTATTGCGATCGCGCCACAGGGCGTAGTTTGGGTGTTAATACCACGGGTAATGGTTTTCGCCCTGGTTTAAGTAGTTATCCCACCCCTGGATTATTTAATTTCTTGATTCAACCAGGAACAACACCGTTAAAATCTTTAATTTCCCAACTCGATGATGGCTTGATAGTTGACCAAATGTTGGGTGGTGGTAGCGGTATTTCGGGTGATTTTTCGATCAATGTTGACTTAGGTTATCGCGTTAAGAATGGTGAGGTAATCGGGCGTGTTAAGGATACGATGGTCGCAGGTAATGTTTATTCTGCCCTGAAACAATTGGTGGGTTTAGGTGATGATGCTGACTGGAATGGCTCTTGTTATACCCCGTCGTTGGTGGTTGAAGGGCTTTCGATTATTAGTAAACATTAGATAGAGGATTTTGGACTATGAATTATGAATTATATGGATATCGTAGAGACGTTCCACCGGAACGTCTTCTTAACCAACCCCATCCCCGCTTGTGAGGAGGGAGTTATGGGATACACCTCATGTGATTAGGAAACGCTATAACCAATAACCATTAAATAAATCAAAACAAGACTGAAATCATGGGAAGATAGTTCCAGAATTGATATCAGCTTATTGCTAGTCCCAAAGGATAAACCATTAGATGTTACGATTGACTCCCAATTCATAGCCCAGTCAAGCATTTTATTTCTTATAGTTATACAAAAGTAGGGCTTGGCTTCCTTCTTTATCGGAAGTACAAGCGATCGCCCTAATTGAAAGTTGAGATTTTTACTAAATTAACATTCTGACTTTTGATTCCTGATTCCTAAATTATACACGACTTACCGAGTCGTCTCTACTGATTCCTGATTCCTAAATTATAGACGACTCACCGAGTCGTCTCTACTCCTGATTCCTGACTGCTGAATTCAATTTTTTATTTGCAACTTTTATGCCTTCCCCTGTTCTGCCTTATCGGTTCCGCAACTTGTGGCAACCAAGAAGAGGTTTAGCGATCGCAGAGGCTTCGGTAATTGGTTTAGTCGCTGCTTTGTCTGCGGTGCTGTTGAAGTTTGGTTCGGGTGCTTTGGGAACTTGGAGGGTACGTACGTCCCATCTATTTCCCGCTTGGATTGTGCTTCCTCTCGTTGGTGTTGGGTTTGGGTTTGTGGCTGGTTGGCTGGTGGAAAGATTAGCCCCGGAAGCTTCGGGTAGCGGTATCCCTCAAGTCAAAGCATCCCTCGCAAATGTGCCGATAAAATTATCCTGGCGAGTTGCATTTGTCAAGTTACTGAGTGCCATTATTGCAATTGGTTCGGGTTTAACTTTAGGTCGTCAGGGACCAACTGTACAAGTAGGAGCTGGGCTTGCGGCTGGGATGAGTCGCTTGGTTCCTACTTCTCCCGATCATCGTCGGCAAATGATTGCGGCTGGTGCTGGTGCTGGTTTAGCTGCTGCTTTCAATGCCCCAATTGCTGGGGTTTTGTTTATTATTGAGGAACTATTACAAGATTTATCAGGGTTAACTCTAGGAACAGCCATCATCGCTTCATTTATTGGTGGTGTGGTTTCCCGGCTTTTAGGTGGTGGTAGTTTGCTGCTCAATCTCCCAGAAACTAAGCTTTCCAGTAGTTTTTTAATTACGGAAATTCCTTTTTACTTATTGTTAGGGGTTTGTGCAGGTCTTTTCGCGGCATTATTCAATCTTGGCTTAATTTATAGCATTAAGTTATACCGAAGATTACATGTTCGCTTACCGATACGAATAGCTTTAGCTGGGTTAACTTCGGGAATTATTGTTGCTTTATTACCCGAATCATTCCGCGATAATACAGGATTGCGGGAATTTGTGATTGCTACTTCTGGTAATGCATCCTTAGCTGCGATCGCATTTATTTCCCAATTTTTTCTGACATTGGTTGCCTTTGGTTCGGGGGCACCAGGTGGACTATTTGCACCGAGTCTAATTTTAGGCTCTTGTTTGGGACATATTATTGGGATTTTTCAGGAATATTTGTTACATGCTGGTTCCCCGACTACCTATGCTTTAGCGGGAATGGGAGCATTTTTTAGCGGTGTTTCTAAAGTCCCAATTACAGCGATTGTGATTGTTTTTGAAATGACAACCGATTTTAATTTGGTTCTACCATTAATGATTGGTTCGGTGACATCATATTTAGTCGCAGATAAATTAGTACCCGGTTCCCTCTACGACAAGCTGCTGAAATTAAACGGCATTAACATTCAAAACCAAGGTTCCCCCGACGGTATTCTCACCAAATTAACAGCCAGGGAGGTAATGCAATGTCGGGTTGAAAGCTTTGATGCAGATATGTCAGTTGAAGAAGCAATGCAGGCATTTTCGCGATCGCATCATCGCGGGTTCCCCGTAGTCGATGAAGGCAGACTGGTGGGAATTATCACCCAATCTGATTTACTCAAGGTTGGTGATAGTTCCAGCGAGGAGTTGGATAAGTCCGCAATTATCAAGCAAATGGTATTACGGGAACTGATGACACCGGAACCAGTTACAGTGAGTCCACATCACAGTTTGAGTAATGTTCTCTACTTGCTAGACAGATATAAAATCAGTCGTTTGCCTGTATTGGAAGGGAAAAGATTGATCGGAATTATTACCCGTGGTGACATTATCCGTGCGGAAGCCGATCGTCTCAACTGCCAAAACCCTGAAAAACCACCAACCGAACCATCATACCTGGTTTACCAAACCCGTTCCCCCAGCACTGGTAGAGGAAGACTATTATTACCAATTGCCAATCCCGACACAGCAGCCACTTTAATTCAAATGGCAGTTGCGATCGCAAAGGAACGACATTATGAAATCGAGTGTGTACAAATCATGCTCGTGCCTCGGTACAGTTCTCCAGCAGAAACCCAAGTTCGCACAGCTAAAAGCAGAAGGTTACTACGTCAAGCTGAAGTTTTAGGGAAAAAATGGAAAATCCCCATCCACACCCAAATTAGAGTTGCTCACGACGTTGCTCAAGCCATTTTAGAAACAATTAATGAACGCCACATCAATATCATGTTGATGGGATGGAAAGGGAACACCGACACACCAGGAAGGATATTTGGTAATGTTGTCGATACAGTAGTTCGTCAAGCGACCTGCGAAGTTATGCTAGTAAAACTAGGCACTTACCATTCCTCCCAACCCAATCCCCCATTCAACAACTGGTTAATTCCAATGGCAGGGGGACCAAATGCTTGGCTCGCGATAAAATTATTACCAGCATTAGTCACTTTAGGAGAATATCCAAAAATTCACCTAACTAGAGTCTTCCATCCCAACGAAACCAAACCCGACATGACGGTATTAGAAGACGCAATCCGGCAAATTATTCGTCGTCGTCAGCTTTACACAACAGTTATCGCGGAAGCTATCAAAGCTGAATCAGTCAGCGAAGGGGTAATAGATTTAGTTAACAAAGAACATTATGATGTAGTTGTGTTAGGTGCATCCCGTGAAGGAATGTTACAACAGGCAATAAAAGGAAATATTCCCGAAGCGATCGCATCTGGAGTTGAGAGTACGGTAATTTTGGTACGAGGTGCAATTAATCCAGAATAATGCCACCTAACATATTACTATTCTCTCTGCGTCTTTGCGATTATTTCTTCTTGTTGGAGGCAGAATATTATTGAGAACTTGAGAAACCGCAACAGATGCAGATGTAATATTTGCCAAATGATTAATAATTTCTGTGGTTGTTTCTGCTTGTTTTTCAATACCTACATGTAAATGAACACCAGATGTTGTTGTAAAATGAACGCCATTATTCTTTAATACCCCAACAACAAACTTATATATATCAATAGTTTCTTCAATTGAATCACAAACAGGAAAACCTATTTCTTGACCACTATAAATGCGAAATCTAAAACGTTTATCTCGACTAGTCTTAAAAAGTTTTTCATAATCATGAATGTTATTGGTATTTGTTCCATGTACAGAACCATCAATACCCACCTTCAAAACATTATCACCAGGAGATTCCACTAAATTTAAAGATTCCAAGTGATCGCAAATTTGTAAAATTACTTTTTCGATTCTATGTTCATCTACTTCCGACTCTAATTGAGTATCATTTAAACTTTCATGACTGTGTTGAAAATAGGTATATTTAAAATTATATTTAAAACTAAACTTAAAACTATTCTTTACTTTTTGTAGATAATATGCTAAGAGACTAAAAGTTTTTTTACTTTTCTTTTTTGATGCGATCGCTAAATTAATATTATCGTACTTAGATGCAGTCTTCAACATTGCTTGTTTATGCTTTTCAAAATCTACACGATTAAGTTTGGCATAATATTTCTCCTCTTGTGGATATTGAATACTTGCATAATGATTAATTAATCCTACAGTCACCAGCATTTGGATAAATCGACCAAAATGTGGCTGCCGTGAAATCATCTTGCCATTTAATTTACTTAATTCATAAATTGGTTTTAACTTTTCGATAATCTTTGCATCTAAACGATATATTGTAAAATCTGTAAGTGGCAAAAACTCTAATTCTGCTCCACTTGTAGAAGTTTTCAAAACATTATCATATTCACAAAACTCAGCAGGAATAGTATCACTGACTTTATTAATAAACAACATAGAAATAAAGCATAAATATTCATCTTGATGAATATATAATTTAAAAAAATATAAAGTCAAAGCTTAATAATACATTTTATACAAATATTTATACCCTCAACTTCCTCAATCAGTCAGGGATGTGAGAACCCAAACCATTAACTGTCCTAAATTATAGAGGTCTCCCCACCCTGACTTAGAAATGATACGATTAGTAAGTATATAGTTAGAATATTTTATTTTCTGAAAACCCTTATTGTAATATGGTAATACTCCGCTTTTATTAAGCTATGAATCGTCGTCAATTTATTACTACTACTGGACTAACAACCTTAGCAACTCAGTTACCACTCTTCAAAGTTAGAGGAGAAATCAGCCCACAAATCATTATGAAACCACCACGATTACGAGTTGGTGATACTGTGGGATTAGTCGCACCAGCAGGTATTATTGAGCAGAAAGATATTGAAGATGCAACGAAAACTTTCACAGATTTAGGGCTAAAAGTCAAGTTAGGAAAGCATATATTAGAACGATATGGATATTTAGCGGGGACAGATATTCAACGAGCAAATGATATTAATACAATGTTTGCAGATAAATCTGTAAAAGCAATTATTGCAATGCGTGGTGGTTGGGGTTGCAATCGCATTTTATCTTTACTTAACTATATAGACATTCGCAAACATCCAAAAATCATTCTTGGATATAGCGATATTACATCATTATTATTAGCCATAAATGCCCGTAGTCGAATTGTGACATTTCACGGTGCGGTTGCAACTTCGACTTGGAATGAGTTTACCTTAAGCTATCTCCAACCTATTCTTTTCGATGGTGCAAGTATGACTATGCAAAATCCGAAGACAGAATCCGTAAGGGTTGAAGTCATAAATCCAGGGAAAGCGAAGGGTAAGCTTGTTGGTGGTAATTTGTCAGTACTATGCTCAATGCTGGGTTCTCCGTATCTACCTTCATGGAATCGTCGCATTTTATTTGCGGAAGACATAGGTGAGGATGTGTATCGTATAGATAGAATGCTTGCTCAATTAAAAAATGCTGGGATTCTCAATCAGATTTCTGGATTTATTTTTGGACAATGTACAAATTGCAAACCAGGAGATGAACCGACGTTTAATTTAAATCAAGTATTGAAAGACCAATTTCAAAGTTTCAATATTCCAGTTTTTTATGGTTCAATGATTGGTCATATAAAAGATAAATTCACTATACCTTTAGGAGTAGAAGTTGAAATGGATGCAGTTGCAGGAACAATCAAAATGCTAGAATCGGCAGTTAGTTAGCAATCAATAATAGTTAGAATGTATCCCTTCGCATTTATCAATTTAAAGATTCTCACTGAAAAGTTAGATTCTGGAAAGTATTAATCTTTATCTTTTGATTAAGTAATTACTGAGTCCTTTAATATTCTTTTTTCTTCTTTAAACCTATGCAAAATTATCCTTTTGATATCGAAAAAATAGAGATTGAACACCAAGGTTCAACAACAACTCGGATTGTTAGTTATTTAGTTTCTAGTAATGCACCAATTATTGTGGAAACGACTGACGAAAAAGATAATACTCCAGATAATGCTCAAAGCAAATCCCAGAAAACTAATAAGATAATCACGGAAATTGCTAACTTTTTGACAGCACAGCAAGAGGAAGCAGAAATTGTTATCCACATTCATGGATACAATACTGGAGCAGATGAATTTAAAACATGGACAACAGATATTTATAAGTATATTGTTGAGGATAAATTCATTAGTCAAAAAACTATTGTATTTATTGGATATCGCTGGCCATCAGAATCTACAGCTTTAAAAAAGGATAATGATTCACAGTCTTTTATTGACAATGTTATCAATGCAATTAAAAGTTTGCCAATTTTTTTCCGAACAGTTTTGGATTCTTCAATTCGAGGGGTAATTGCTTCTTTTACCTTACTTTTGATTTTTTTAGTCCCATTTACGGGTACAGCTCTATTATTAAATAATCCGAATTTTTTGGTTAGTTTGTTGGTGTTTATTACAGCATTTTTCACTTTTTTATTCGGTTTTGTTTTCGGCGCAATTTTACTGAGGTCTACAATTTACTTCCGAGATTCTTATCGTGCGGTAAATTATGGTGTTCCAGATTTAGTAGAACTAATTAGGCAAATTGATAATGCGATCGTAGAACAAAAATTACAACAAAATATAGAGCATAAAAACAGTACCAAGCTATCTTTTATTTGTCATAGTATGGGTGCATTTGTAACAACAAATGCAATTCGTATTCTTTGTGACGTGTTTGATAAAAATTCTATCCCTATCCCAACCCAAAGTAATCCAGAAAATCAGCCATCCCTAAAAATCGGTAATGTTTTTTCTTTAGGTCGTTTAGTGCTAGCTTCACCTGATATCCCGATTGAGACTATTATGCCTGAAAGGTCGAATGTTTTACGTTCTTCGATTCGACGATTTGAAGAGTCTTATCTATTTAGTAATCAGGGAGACTATGTGTTGCGAGTTGCTTCAACCGCAGCTAATTATTTAAGTTTCCCTGCAAATACATACGATCGCGGTTTTAGATTGGGTAATGTTGTGGTTCGTGATTATCAGGAAACTTTTGATAAAACTACCTTAAATTTCAAACTTTTGAATCGAGATTCAGATACTCCCAAATTAGCTTTTGGGATTGCAAATCAAAATCCCAATAATGGCAGTATTAATCAGAATCCGAATAGTGCAATGGAATGTATTTGTATAGTTTCTGATAATAAATATAAGCCATTAAAAGAACTCTATTCAAAGAATAATACCGTGACAGAAAAATTTGCAGTTGCAGGATTATTTACATACTTTGATTGTACTAATTACAGAGATGTTACCGATTACAGAGATAAGTCTAAGAATAATCCTAATGTCGAACCACTTTTATCGAGAGGTTTAGACAAAGAAGTACTCAGTTTTTGGGATAACTTGGTTTTGATATTTGACAATTTATTGGGGGGAAGAAATGTACATGGAGGTTATTTCGATGGTCAATTGAGTCAAAAACTGCTCTATCGATTGGCTTTTTTAGGATTTAAAAATACATTAATCTCCTTAGAAAAGGAACCCGACTGTCACGAACTTGTTGAAAAATTGGAAACTCATATTAATCCTAAATTACTCCAGGAATCTTTCATAAATGAAACGACTGAACCTGATGCAGAAAAATTAACTAAGTTGCTCAGTGTGCTTTCGCAAAAGTGTAATAATACTGGAATTAAAGTTTTTTTAGCACCTGAAAGATATCAAGTCGATATACTTGGAAAAGAACGCGATCGCAGTGACTATTAATGTGTATAATCCTCCAGATGTTCGAGACGTAGATATGCTACGTCTCCAAATTTATAGCAAAGTGAATTCTACCATAATTAATCCCGATTTCTAAAGTCATTTAAAGTCTGCAAATACGCATCGGGGATACCAATATCAAAACAAGTTCCTTCAACAACATAACCCGTCATCTTCTCACGCTGACGTAATACATCTAAGCAAGTAGTTAACTGAAACTCACCCTTAAATCGCACATTATTATTAATATCAGCTTCTAAACAATCGAAAATGGTTGGTGTCAGTGCATACAAACCAAAAATACTTAAAAATTCATCTTTTTCTAAACCTTCCAGATGCAAATTATCCCGTGCGTAATCAAGAGAAGGTTTTTCGGAAATTTCAGTAATTGAAAGACTTGAATTTTGCTTTTGCCAATTTCCAGTAACGCAACCAACTTTGTGTAATAGTTCAGAATTAACTGTATTTAATCCAATTACACTATGATTTACTTGTTGATACATTTCTAAAACTTGACTAGCACAAGATTTTTTTATTTTTGAAGAGTAAATATGGTCTCCTAACATTAATAAAAATGGCTCATTCCCAACCCAATCTTTTGTACAGTATACAGCATGACCATAACCTTCTTGTTGAGTTTGGGTAATAACAGTAATTTTGTCACCAATATCAACTAAATATTTGCTAAATTTTTGATTTTCTGGTGATAATTTTTCAAATAGAGCAGCACTAGGAGGACGCTTAAATAACTTTTTAAAAATCGATTTGTCATCGGGTTGGACAACAATAGCAATTTCTTCAATTCCTGCACTAATTGCCTCTTCAATAATTAACAAAATTACAGGTTTTGCCCTGCCATCTTTGTCAATTACCGGGAAAAGTTCCTTCTTGACTACCTTAGTGGTTGGGAACAAACGGGTTCCAAAACCTGCTGCGGGAATGACTGCTTTTTTAATTTTTTTAACAGACTTACTTACTGGCATTTTTGCTCTTGTTGTTGTTTTTATATATTATAAGTTTCATCTGAGGGGGTGACGAAAACTCTTGAACTCAAGACACAGCAAGAGTTTTAAGCGAGTGTATCATAAAAAGATAAATATCATTTCTTAGCTTTGTTGATTCTATTATCAATAAGCCTAGCCCAAAAGTCTTGTTTTTTGTTGGGTAAGGTTCTAAAGTAACTTTTATCTTCTTCTCGGATACTCCTCTATAATCCTTGCTGCATAAGGCTTTGAAGCTAGATTGTCACCCCCTCAGAAGTTTCATACATCGCATTTGTGGCAAATCACGCTCAATTATCTCTATAACTCAATACAGTTCAGTTAAGCATTTTTTCCTTCTCTTCCTACCCTTCGGGAAGCCGCTCCGCGTCTAAGGCGTTCTCTGCGTCTACCTACGGAAGCCACTCCGTGTCTATGGCGGTTTAAAATACTGAATAGTTTAGTCTTAACTGAACCGTATTGCTCTATAACTTGCTAAGGGATTTGGAGAAAATGAAATATGCCAATTATAAATTTATCTGTAAATCCCATTCTTAGTCAGGGTGGGGAGACCCCACCCCTACAATTCGGAACTATTTTTTGGTATTTCTGAATTATTAACCAATAACTAATAACCAATTATGCAAACCTACAAATTTAAACACTCATTTGCTGAGGGTAAAACCCAATGATTTAAGCTAATTCATCGAATGCTAGAAACACGTGTACCTGTATCCAATATTATTGGGGTGTTCAGTCAAAAAGCTTTATTCCTTGTCAACGAATGTACTCTTCCTTTATATTACTTCCCCAGCCTAGATGCTTTAGCTTGCTTGGCAATCGAAAACAACCAACTCAAATTATTTGACTTGGTGACATCCAACCTAAATTTTCCCCTGCAAGCACTTTTAGAACAAATACCCAAACCAATCGAGGAAATTTCCATCTACTTTAGCCCCGATTGCCTCCAAGTCGATACGCAAGCACTCGCAGAAACCTTTGAAGGGATTCATTACTCATGGTTCGTGGTAGATTTCCTGCCGAAAACCAGCAATTTACGCTACCACGTTCGGCACGCTGCTAAACATAAACCACAGGATAGATACAATACTTTGACTCGATATGCTACGGCATCGGTTCTGTTACTTGTCTTACATTCCCATATCCGTTAATGTTCATTGTGAACTGGGAGTTTTGACTAGTGTCAGTTAACAAACTGTCACTCACCAGATTCCGCAAGTAATTACACAAGCGATATCCTGTATTTGTGCAAGGAGTGATACCACTTCACAATATGTTTGCCACAGGTTATATTCGCAATACCCCTTAACCACAGGGGTGGTGCGAACCTCAAATGTTGCAGCAAGCAAGTGTATTGGTATAAAGTTATACGGGGAAGCGCTGGGAATAGCAAAATCTCAGTCGCTTTTTTTGTGTCTAAATGCAAGAATGTTTATACCAATAAATACTCAAGAGTGTAATATTTAGTTCCAAGCAAAAATGGGATGAAACTAAAGCTCAGGTATTCTTTCAGACACTTGTTTACGAAGGCGTTATATGCAAATTTTAGCTCGGTGATGAGTAAATGTCACGTATAAATTTAGAAAAATTTTGTGATTATAATCACTGCACCTAATTTTGATTTACTGTAGTGGGCTATGGTGTAGGTAGAAGTCTCTGATGTTGACCAGCTATTGAATTTCCCCTAACCCCCATCAGTCAAGGGGGAAATAATAAATCTAATTCCCTCCCCTTAATAAAGGTTAGGGTGTGGTTCTTTTATTTGGGTGAATTGAAGTACTTGTGCATATACCGTAGTGATTTGGGGGAGGGCGAACAACCGTTCTCCCCTACGTTATACTGGCGATGGGCATTCGCCATCCTGTACCAAAAGCGCGATCGGTGATTTTCAATCCTGGGGGGGCTTGTCGCCGTTTAAACTCAGCACGGGCGACTAGTTGAATGACTCGATTGACTACTGTAGCGTCATATCCGGCTGCGACTATTTGAGCGGATGATTGATGATTATGTATTAATTTTTGCAGAATATCATCGAGAATATCGTATGGTGGCAGGGAGTCTTGATCGACTTGCCCAGGTTTTAATTCGGCGCTGGGGGCTTTGGTGATAATGTTGGGGGGAATTGATGTTGTTGATGAATTTAACCAATTACAAAGGGAATAAACGCGGGTTTTGGGTAGATCGGCAATGACTGCGAGTCCCCCATTCATGTCACCGTAGAGGGTACAGTAACCGACTGCCATTTCTGATTTATTACCTGTGGAAAGCAGCAAATAACCGAATTTATTTGCCACTGCCATTAGTAAGTTGCCGCGAATCCGGGATTGGATGTTTTCTTCAGCGAGTCCAAATTCTGTGCCTGCGAACATCCCAGAGAGGGCATTGTCGAATGATTTCATTAGCTCCCCAATGGGGATAGTTTGGGTTTTAATGCCTAGATTTTCGCTGAGTGCGATCGCATCGCTAATGGAATGATCGGAACTGTAGGGGGATGGCATTAGCATACCCAAGACGTTATCTTTGCCCAGGGCAGCAGTTGCGATCGCTGCAACTAATGCAGAATCGATTCCACCACTTAAACCGAGCACAGAAGAGGTGAAGCGGCATTTTTGGGCATAGTCGCGTACTCCCAATACCAATGCTTGCCAGATTTCTGAATCTTCGGTTTCGGGTATGGGAATGATGGAACTGGGTTGTAAATCCCCTGTTTCAATGTCGAATTCAACAAATGCTAAATCTACATCAAATCCACAAGCACGACAAACCAGTTCACCATTGCGATTCAGGGCAAAGCTATTACCGTCAAATATTAAATCGTCGTTTCCCCCAACTTGATTGGTGTAAATCATGGGTTGTTGGAAGCGAAGGATACTGTGGTGGAGCATTTTTTCGCGAAGTTGTGGTTTGCCGAGACTGTAGGGAGATGCTGATAAGTTGATAATTAAATCGACACCAATAATTGCTAAATCTGCAATCGGATTGATTGCGTAAGTGCGTTTACCCCAAAACTCTTCATCATTCCACAAGTCTTCACAAATTGTGACACCAATATCAATTCCATCGAGAGTAAAGTAATTAGTTCCTAAACCAGGTTCAAAGTAACGACGTTCATCGAAAACATCGTAGGTTGGTAATAGACGTTTGTGAAAGATTTGTTTAATTTTGCCGTTTTCGAGTAAAGCCATACTGTTATAGAGGTTTTTACCACCATTGCTATGTGCTTCTAGATGTTTTTCAACAGTACCCACTAATACGGCTAGATTTTTTGGTAAATCCCTGGCTAATTGTTGCAATGTTGTACCCATTGTTTCCACAAAGCTGGGATTTAATAATAAGTCTCTTGGTGGATATCCACATAAGGATAATTCTGGAGTTAACAGCAATCTTGTATTCTCTGCTGCGACTTTTTGGGCAGCTTCGAGGATTTTTTGAGCATTCCCAAGTAAGTCACCGATAATAGGGTTTAGTTGTGCGATCGCAATTTTCATGATTTTAGTTATTGGGTAATGTTTAGGAGTTAGTATTGGTCTGTGAGAAAAATTATGAGTTATGATTTTCTTGCCAAGACTTCAATTCTTCATTAATAAAATAATTCACTAAATCCCTATACATTTTCTCGACAACATCAGGATTTAAACCTTTTTCTGCTGCCCATATTCTACGTTGTTCCAACATCGAATTAAATCTATCTTCCGCTTTAACACTAACTTCACTGGTTTTAAACTGAGAAGCTGCTTTGACATATGCAAACCTTTCTCCTAATAAAACAATAATTTGCTGATCTATTTGGTCTATTTCATAACGGATTTCTGAAATATTTTCACAATCTTCTGGCATTTTCATATTAAATTTTTAGATAATTATATTAGTTGTAGAGACGCAATATATCGCGTCTCTCTTTTATTTATTGTATTCCTAAATAAAAACCAAAGGCTTATTTTTAAAAGGTGCAAAAGCTTCGGCATCAAATCGATATAAACTTGCTGGACGACCAGCACCACGGGACACCTTTATACCTGTATCCGACAAAAAACCTAACTTGAGTAATCGAGAGCGGAAATTGGAATAATCAGAAAAATTATCGCCTAAAATGGTCGCATATAACTGATACAAATCATTTAAAGTAAACATTTCCGGTAAAACATCAAAAGCCACTGGACTATATTCCAATTTATTTTGTAAACGCCTATGTCCGTATGCTAAAAGTTCATTATGGTCAAATGCTAATTGCGGCACTTGTTTAACAGGATACCAAGCAATTCCCGTGACTCCATCAGCAATTAATTCAGCTTCCTCAAATCTAACTAAAGCAAAATAACTAACTGATAAATAACGGACTCCAAAACTATTCAAATCCTCCCTGGGGTCACGATTTGGTCCTCCAAAAGTATATAATTGCTCCAAATAAAGATTTTTGACACGAATTTTTTCCGACATAATCCGATAAGCAGCATCTTCCAAAGATTCACCTTGTCGAACTAAAGTACCAGGCAAACTCCAAGTATTAGAAAATGGCTCTTGCTGTCGCATGATTAATAGAACCAGCAGCCGATTTTGAGCGGTATCTACTGAGAAAATAACATTATCAACACCGACTTTAAAATCAGCCAACGGTTGTTGATTCAATGAATATACAGGCTTTTTTGAGTTGCGTCCTGGCATTTGTACAAATGCTGTTGATGAATATAGTCAATTACAAGTGGCGTAAGGGCGTTAGAGTCACCTTGTTCCCGGTATGATGTGGAGGATACATCTAAACCAGTTAAAGATGCGATCGCAATTTTTGCTCCTAGTTGGTGTATATTTCGCAAGCTAGTTTCATCTATTGCATATCCTGGACGTGGTATGACCAAAAGTTGAACTTGTCGCAACAAATCTTCAATTCGATACCACCTTTGTAATTGGGTTAGCAAGTCGGAACCAACTACTAAAGTATATTCCGCATTTCCCCATCGTTGCTTTGATTTCTCCAAGGTTTCTAAGGTTCGTAGACTGCTTAAGTCTTGTTCCAAAAAAACATTCCTACGGGAGGATTCCATTCCCTCTATTAAAAGGCGCAGCATTCTGACACGATGTTCTAATGAAGCCTTATGCGACTTAAACGGATTTTCGGCTGCCCATACCGCGACTAAATCAAAATGGGATGATAACCATCTTAGTATTGTTTGGTGTCCAGCAGTTGGTGGATCGGCGCTTGTTCCAAATAAAGCAATCTTAACCATTTTGGATTTTAGATTTTAGATTTTGGATTTGTAGAGACTCGATATATCCCGTTTTTGGATTTTAGATTTTAGGACTAATTCCCAAATACTAATTAACAATTAACCACGAACCACTAACAACTAACCAGTAACCAATTCCCTATTTTTTGTCCTCCAAATTAACTCTTCTAACGGATTTGAAATTTCTACATGCAGAGTAATAGGTTTTGCTATTCTTCGCACTTCCTCAGGCAAGCTTGCGACTGTTGCTGATGTACGTTGACGAATTTCCCCGATATTTTCCTGTGGTTTGATGCATTTTCCTGCTTTCATAAATATCTCTAGTAGAGGTTGCCCATTTTCTGGAGTTTCATCCATTAACCCCAATCTATCTGCCGTCACTTTACCATTTACCACAGTTCTAAAAATCTGCTTACGTCCGGGAAACGTAACTTTTCCACTCGACTGCTTCATCACGGGGATATCATCAATCTCAACCAACTTATAAACTCCATTTACAGGAGTTCCCGTTACCAATTTCGTCCCCAATCCATATCCATCAATTTCTGCCCCTGCTGCTTTTAATCTGGCGATTTCCCATTCATCCAAATCACCGCTAGCAAAAATAGGCACTCCAGGAAGATGCGATCGCACGAGATGGGATAACTCAACTAAATCCCCTGAATCTAACCGAACCCCTGCTAAATCAAGTTCTCCACTATTCACCTTCTCCGCTAATCTTGCCGCCGCAGCAACCGTATCATAAGTATCAATTAATAAGGATGCACCCGGAAAATATCGGTGAAATGCCGCAAAAGCTTGGTCTTCGCTACCTTCCGTCGCTGCAAGTGCCATCACCAATGCATGTGCCATTGTTCCACTCGGCTGCATCCCCAATTGCAACGCTGCAAATACATTCGATGTTGCATCAAAACCCCCAGCTAAGGCGGCTCTAGCAGCCCACACTGCACCTTGAGGACTAAATGCCCGTCGCGTGCCAAATTCCAGCAATGTCGCCGATTCCCCCGCAACATCCCGCATTCTCGCTGCCCTTGTGGCAATCAAGGTTTGGTAATTTATCGTATTCAGCAAATAAGTTTCTACTAACTGCGCTTGCCAAAGTGGTGCTTCTATCCGCAAAATCGGTTCGTTGGCAAATACTGCTGTTCCTTCCGACACTGCATAGACATCACCTGTAAACCGCGCTTCTAGTAAAAGCTGCCAAAATCGTTCTGGTGCATGGGCAAAAATCCCGGTTTGCTTTAATGCTTCAACCTGTGCAGGGGTAAACCGCAGCTTCTCCAAATATTCCAAAGCTTGGGTTAAACCCATCGCAATTAAGTAACCAAAACCCTCTGGCAAGCGTCGAGTGAATAATTCAAAACTTGCACGTCGCTGTTCAATTCCTTCCCCCACATAACATGCAGCCATCGTTAGTTGATAAAGGTCTGTCACTAAGCTCAAATCGTCAGCAGCAAGGTTAAGTAACGACTGCTCATGATTTGCGTAATTCCAACCCGAAAAAGTTGTCATCGAAAAAGCGCTCCTGAAGAATGCTTATTCTACTTATGGTAGTTTTCACCATAATTTATGTCAAGAGGTTCCCATAAAAAAGTCAAAAAGATGGGTTTAAGGTGTTTTTCGGGTCATATTAATATTGAAATCGCTCAAAATTTAATACTTGTTAATAGTTGTGCTTGTATTAATATTGAGTTATGAATCCTGAATCGTGAATTACAAATGGTCCCATTCAAATTCTGCTAGAAGTAATAAGCAAGACACCATTAATGTGCCTGTGGCGATAAATTGCCATTCACTAAAATAGGGTAATAATAAAATTGCGATCGCATGTAAAATTCCCGTAAAAATAATAGTACGCGATCGCACTGCAAAACCAGTACATAAATAGCCTAATGCACTCAATCCCAACCATAGAGGACAAAGATTCATTAGTATTATTCCCCAACTAAATATAATTCCTAAGTTGGTTAAAACCACTCCTGCAAGCATCAAAAAAACCCAACAATAAAGCACCCATTCTACTTGTCTTCGTTTTACCCAGTAGCTACTCCAATTCATCATTACAGTGGTTCCAATGCAACTCAAAATAGACCATAATACAGCTTGCAAACTCCAATTTATCGGCAAAAATTGTGCCGTCATAAACATCGGAATTAATAACAAACCCCACAAAATAAATGCTTGGTCGATACGTGTATAAAAAGTTGAATAAAGCTTGATATGTCCGATGTGCCAATTAACTTGCCAAAGCCCTTCTGAATCATGGATATCTAAAATTTCCCGTTTGCGTCGTAATGGGGGTACGGAATTGTTAAAGAAACTCATATTATTTGATTGTTTTGCTAATTTTTTAATTAATATTTAATTTTTCTTGGTGATAAACAGTGAAAATTAACCTTATTTTGTTTTTTACTGGCTTTATCTTGCTTTAGCGACATCCGATAATTAATCTGTCTTTAGTTGCGATCGT
Organism: Brunnivagina elsteri CCALA 953; assembly: GCF_002289455.1. GTDB lineage: Bacteria > Cyanobacteriota > Cyanobacteriia > Cyanobacteriales > Nostocaceae > Brunnivagina > Brunnivagina elsteri. The sequence continues at coordinate 242 of NZ_NTFS01000054.1, read as the reverse complement.
AGCTATTTTATATTCTGTCTGTCGTAGTAGATTCTGTAATTTTTTTTACAAAACATATCAGAATAAATCATCCTAATGTCAAATATTAACCTCAAAGAATAGAACAGTTAGCCTGTAATTCATTTGTAGCTTGATATTTGGAATGATATTTCTGAAAATTATCTCAGAGCATGTTTGAAAAGTTTGGGAAGGTATAATTTGTCATTCTGAGTGGAGCTTTGCGGAACGTACGCGCTACGCGT
>NZ_NTFS01000539.1 GCF_002289455.1 Brunnivagina elsteri CCALA 953 | reverse complement strand
GTATAAGATGTGTGATTAAAATCACTTGCATTGATAATATACGTCACTTGTTTTGACTGATTCATATCAACTTAGAGTAGTGAAAAATATTCCACAGTGGAAAGATATTCACCCCTAACTACGATCCAAACTAAACAATGATTCGCTCTCTGATTGAATCTGCTTTCCAAACTGGATATTTAAGCGTTGCATCCGAAGGTTTACTTTTGCAAATGCTATCCACAAAAAGCTTCCTACCAGATGATTTTACGGCTTTATTCACACTCCGTGATGCCGTTAGTGCTGGAACTGTAAAACGAGAAGCATCCTCAAATGCCCTGTTTGAACAACTGGAAAGCCATAAGTAAACCTAATTTAGTAACATCTGTGAGTAGGAAAGCGATCGCAAAACGTAAAGCTGTGGAGCAGTGTGTTGTTGAGATCAATTTTTATAAATTTTTAATGGCATAATCTTCTTAGGGTGATGCCAAAGGTGGAATTTTTTGCTTAACTAAAGTACAATTACCATTCCCAAGCAATCTCACAAATTATCTAAATCTACTTTTTCTATGCTCTTTTGCTTGTAATCCACCCTACCAAAAAACTAGACGGAATTATATAAACTGCAAAAACAAAAACTGTTTCATTATTATTACTCAATTTTTTTTTAGGTCAGGCAAAGAATGAGCTAAGATCATAATACATTAGGGTAAAAAGAAAAGCCTAGTCCCTAGAGTTCCCAGCGATGCCAAAAATTACAAGTCGGCAACTCATACAACCGCAATTAACTCTAATTTTAGAGTATAATTTATTACATAGTAATAGAAAGGAACCACCAGTGATGATTAATCTGGTAAGGCAATATCCTGAGTTATACGACTTCTATGAGGTAGATATTCTCTGACACAACAAGCCGAGTTTAAGAATTGCTGTTCAGAGGTTGAGTACAATGAAAGCGTTGTACAAAGACTTTTCTCAGAACTGAACAAAAGCGAGCAATTTTTGGATTTCGTCTGAAATTAAAGCTACTCTTGATGCGTCAGTTTTTCGGACCTTCAAAAGATGCCATTGACTGGGCATAAAACCCAGATTGTAATAGAATTAACTTTGTATAAAAAGGCAGAAGCAGTAGATGCTACACCGCAAGATTTATCAATTGTGCTGCGATGGGCGAGAAGTATGCGTTTTCTTGCGGGACCAGCAACGCTGGATAGAACGCGCTCGCATCATCGAGATAGAAGGGGATTTAGTCACCTTACGGTACGAAACTGACGAAGAAGACGAACTTTGTTCTTGGGAAGAAATGGTTCGTTTGGAGAGTATAGGAGCTGTCACCCAAAAATTGGCTTCTGTATCGCGTAGCAACGTTGAACCGCTTTTAACGGAGGATTGTCCGGAAGCCGAACGTATCCACAAGCATTACCCAGACTCGAATCCAGAGTAAAGTGTAGGGGAGACATTCGGTTAGGGATATATATTTTGTGATATGCCGACCGCATTAAGCTCGCGAAACTTTGCTGGAGGATGCATCCCCCAGCAATATTTCGCCGCTTATCGCGTTGTTGCAGTTGCGATTTACAAAATATATTCCCCCGTAGAGACGCGATATATCGCGTCTCTCTTAATATTGCATTTTTATATATTGCATTTTTAAATTTTAGGTTGGGTTTGACCTTCAAAAGCCGGACAATAACCTTCAAGAGTGACGCGGAAATTGTACAATGGCGAAGCTTGATTCCAACAACGTCCTCCGCGCTGATGTCGGCAAGTTCCGCAGCAGTCAACATCTTGCCAGACAAATCTATCGCTAGTTTGATTCATTAATTCCCGTTGCGATAACCCACGCAAAACTAATTCTTCCCCTTGCCAACGTGCTTCAATTAATCCGGTATCAGCAAATTGTCGCCAACGTGGGTCAGCCGCGATCGCATCAGGCAATGTAATTGTAACTACCGTGCCTAACTCCGTAAGTTCCCCCTCGTAATTAGTCTCTGGCGGGGCTGGTTGCAAAAATGTATCGCCAATTGGTAGTTGAACTAATACACCAGGAACTGGTGAATGTACGTGGTAGCGATTTTGTAATTCATCCAAACTAGTTAAATCAGCTAAATAAACAGGCGAACCGTGAACGAAGATAACATGCTGCGGTCGCAAATTATGAATTAGCTGGGTTGTACCGGGACCATCGCTATGCTGTGCCAAAAAGTAATTTTCGACTTGTACGAATCGAGATAAATTTTTGTTAATTTCCTTGTCAACTTCAAAGTTACTTTTTTCTGGTAACAAAATTAACCAAGGTCCGGTTCCGGATTGGCAGTATTCTTTAATATCAACAATAAAGTCGGTAAGTACAATACAAGGGGCATTACCAACCACAGCACGCCTCTCTGGTTGAAGTTTTCGTACACGAGGACGCACCCGCTCATCCCAAAATAAAGGCTGATGGCGGGCAAAATTTTGGACAGAAGCAGGTAAGTGTGGCAATAGTTCCAAGTATGTATCACAACCAGTAACCACAGTACCATCAACCCAAATATCTAAATCGCGTCCAGTGAAGTGGTGATGACTACGAAGAAGCATGAGTAATTCCTGTCCCAATCCCAACCCTGGAGAGGGCATAAGCACAGAATATCCATCTGCGATCGCGCGGTTAATTTTTTCTGCAAGTTGGTTTTCTTGATTGCGTCGGTGAGGATGTCTGGCAGTACCGTAGGAACCTTCAATAATCAACACATCAAGTTCCAAACCCCGCAGTTCCTCCAAGCGTAAACCCTCAACTAAGCGAGAATTTGATAGGAAAAAATCCCCAGTATAAAGCAGTTTGTAAGTGCGTAGTGGGGTTGTGTAGGTCAATAAAATCGCCACAGCACCCGGTAAATGTCCGGCGGGAAACAATTCTAGAACTAATCCTGGCTTGAGTTCAATTCGCGATCGTAATGGCAAGGCTTGGCAAAATTGTAAATTTTCTTTATCCTCCCGTTCCAGCCAGTTGAGAGGTAATAGTTTGCTTGTCACCTCGCTACCATAGATTGGTAATAATGGGTACATCTCATGAATTTTTAAAAGACCCCGCGCATGATCGGGATGAGCATGGCTAGTCAGAACAAAATCAGCAGGTAATGGGGATTTACCCTGACGTGCCGATTTAGTCACAGCCTGCACTAAGCTAGAAATATCGGACAAACCACAGTCAAGCAAAATTCGGTGTTGTCCCATCCGTACCAAAAGACAAACACCCTCACCGTTATGGTCAACCCCATACGCAAAGCATTCTAAATCACAAGTTGATTCCCCAACATCAAACTGGGAAGACACCGAAATATCTTTCCCATCAGGCAGATGCTCAGTATCATCGCTATCGTTAAATGATTCCTTCTTTGAAGGATTATCGCTCATGCTGCTACATAAAACTTGTGTAACGCTATTTACAAGCCTAACATTTCAAGGTTCCCTCTTAAAGCTGGGATCAAGTCTTTAAGTTCTGATATTTCCCCAGCAATAATTTTCTTAATATCTAACACTTAACTCCTTTTAGTAACCTAGATTTCATAAAACACATAACCTCTAGATGCGGGGGAAACTAGAAATCCTGTTCCCTCCCCTTCACAAAAACGGTGTACACACAAGTCTGTTTTCCCCTGATAC
>NZ_NTFS01000538.1 GCF_002289455.1 Brunnivagina elsteri CCALA 953 | reverse complement strand
AAAATTTCCACCTTTTTGGGCAAATTTATACCATTTTAATATGAAGATGCATAAAATACCCCCACCGCCTGTGGCACCTCCCCTTGCTAAGGGGAGGTTGGGAGGGGTTCTATATTAGTCAAGGTTTAAGCCGTTGGCAGTATAATTATACAATTGGGATATTTTATTTTCTGGAAGTCCCTAAAAGTATCAATTGATATATGGCACAAAAATAAATCACCAGAACCAAGGTAATGTGGTGCTGGCAAATAAAGAAATTGAATTGTTTGAACTTTCTAACGTTGTTCCCCTTTGACTCGAATTAATTCTGCAATACCAGCGATAAATGACGACACAGTGATGAGGATAACACTCAAAGCATTAATATCTGGCTTGACTCCTGTACGAATGCGGCTGAAAATTTCCATTGGTAGGGTATTTGAACCGCTACCAGCAGTAAAACTGGCAATCAGAAAATCATCCAAACTGAGGACAAAGGCAAGTAAACATCCTGCTACAATAGCTGGTGCTAGCTGGGGTAATAAGACTTGAATAAAGGCTTGTAGTGGGTTTGCACCTAAATCTAGTGCTGCTTCCTCTAAATGGGGATCGAGGTTTGTTAAACGGGAAGATACTACCAACCCGATATAAGCAATACAAAAAACTATATGTGCTGCCACAATTGTCGATATGCTCAAGGGAACGGCAAACGCAGCCAAAAATACAAGTGTTGCCACTGCGATCGCAATATCAGGAATAATTAAAGGTAAATAAGCCATCCCTCGATATAAACCCTTGCCAGGAAAGTTATAGCGTGCTAAACCAACTGCCATCAATGTTCCTAAGACAGCAGAAATCGTTACGGCACTGACACCAACAATTAAGCTATTTTTGAGAGATGAAAGAATGCGATCGTCACTAAATAATTTTTGATACCAATTAAAAGTAAATCCTTCCCATCCAGCGCTATAAGGTGATTTATTAAAGCTATAAAAGGCTAGTACTCCAATAGGTAAGTACATAAAAATAAACATTATTGATGAGAAAACCGCCTGCCATGACGCGACACGCGGCTTATGAGAAGATGAAGGGATATTCACGTCTTTAAATTTAAGTTTTATTTATATCAACATCGTCATAACACAAATAAGATATCTAGTCAATATTTCATTGGATGGATTAATAATTTAGGAAGTAAGCTAAAAAGCACCTAAGTTATACATCAGAGCAGGGAGGGATGCCTACTCCACAATAATTATAATAATTTAGATTATATGATTTAAATGCGGAACAGCTTAGTACTAGAAGCATGACAACGAGATAGGCAAGACTCTAAATGCTCGCAATTTTCGCATTCGATTTCTTTTCCTGGGTTGATACAAGCACAAGGAGGATTTAAGTAGCAATCGGCAGGTTTTTGTTTTCGATTCCGATGCATATATTTGTTTGCCGAAAGTTTTATACTCATTACTAAATCTTGAATAAACATAGGACAACCGTATAATTACAGAATAATTGTAATTTATTTACCAGCATAGGTAAAATCTAAAAGTTCTATATTAATTTAATTAACTATTAACCTTTTGCAACTCTTAAAGCTTCATCCTTAAGAAGTGTTTTTTTAGACGCAATAAATACTCAATTAGAGATAGGAGATAAGCAGTATTTTAATTGACTAATGTGAAGATAAAATCCAGAAAAAGTCTCTCTGATGAAAGAGCTAATGTGTCGCTAATTTTCTTAAATTGTAGATACTGCTATCTAAGAAAAATTGTTAGTAAAGTTATGAATACTCAATCTCTAAACCCGATCGAACAACCAGTAAGTAAAGATGGACATTCTCAAGAAAAAGTGAATGTCAAAGAGCAAAATCTTACCGCAAATCCAGGTGATAAAATCGCTGATAAATCTGAATCAATCGAGGAAAAAGTGAAACAAGTAGCAGTCGATGCTGCTGATATTACAGGAGATTGGATACAAGTTCCGACATATTTCGTTGTTGAATATCCAAATGGTGAGAAAAAAGCCCTTCATCATGTTAAAGATGCAGAGGAAATTTCTGATGTGATTCGACAAGCGAGAGTTGATGAAAATGGCGATCGCATTTGGTGGTAATTATGTAGGGTTGGGGTATTCCCAGCCTTTTTGTTTATATTATTATTTGATGATTAGGATTTGTGTAAAAATAAACTGAACAATTTTTTATGTGAAAGCTATATTTAGCAAGCTATTCCAAATAAATTTTGTATAACTTATTTTTACATGATGCCTTATATGATTTTAATATAGACGTTCCACCGGAACGTCTCTACAATTGATTCGGTATGGGATTTATTTTGGTAATAAATCCTCCTTCGATTTGGTCAAGTTCCATGCAAAAGCAAATATCGATTGTTGCTTTATTTTACAGTTTTCAGGGTTGTGCGATCGCATGTCGCAAAAATTCAATAGGATTATTCTACTTATGACTGACATTAACAGAAAAAGCTAAAGAACTAATTGCTAAATCCCGAATAGTCAGCTTTACGGAATGGCAAACTTCCCATCCATCAGAAGCTATAGAGATTTTTCAAGCTGCTGATGATTCTAGCAAATACCTTACAGATATGGAATTAGAGCAAATTAAATTACTTGTACCAAATCGAATTGCGTATATAAACGTAGTTCAAAATTTACGCGATCGCGTTGCTGAAATTATTGATGAAGCACGAGAACAAGTATTAATAGAATATCCTGACATAACTAGTCCAGGAGGCAGTCTTTACCCACCAGAGCGAGCTGCCGCTTGTTGGCGTGACTTTTGGCACTTTCTACGCTGTATCACTTACGGCATCATGGGACAGCAGACAGAATACACTAGTTCTGAAGGGTTAAATTATATGAAATTGCTATACGAAGAGTTACAAGTACCTTTAGAAGCAATGATAGTCAGATTAGAAGGGATTAAGACAGCAAGCTTAAAACGCTGTGAAGCAAGTCAAAAAAATGCGATCGCACCTTATTTCGACCATTTAATTACCAAAATGTCAGCGTTTAAATATTGATACTTTGATATATAGAGGAATACAAAAAATAGAGATAAGCTAAATATCAGTACATATCATTATCTAACACAGCAGGAAGTCGAGCGATCGCACACCAAATTCAACGTCGAACCAATTACAAACGAACTCAAACTCAAGGTTCTCCAGGATAATGATTTTGATGTACCTGCTGATTTGAGTATTTTACAAGGAAAATATCTTCGCGATCGCGCTTACGAAGAGGAACGTCCGATAATTGCAGATTTTCACTTCGACACTAGCAAACACGAGCTATTAATGACTACCAACTATACCCGTGTAGTCGCTGTTGACTTCATTACCATGATTAACCCCAGTTTTCGCATCCGTCGCATTCTTTCCTACCGTCGTCCCCCCGAAGGACAACCACTCAAAGAAGTTGTATTAGTAGGTTTTGGAGTCGAACAAAAATCATAACTTTTCATGAAGATGAATTTTCATTTTTGCTACAATTAGTAGCTTGACTGCTCGTAACTAGCGACTTTCAAGCTATTAGTTAATAATTCTTAATTCATAAAGGATATAAAAGCATATAACTCGTAATAAAAGTTTAATAGATAACTGTAATTCTAATCATAGATATAAGATAGCGAAATGATAT
>NZ_NTFS01000537.1 GCF_002289455.1 Brunnivagina elsteri CCALA 953 | reverse complement strand
TGCTACCCTGCCGGTAAGCGCGTTAGCTATTTCTGTAAGTAGCCGAAGAAGCGCGTCTACCTTACGTCGCAATGACGAGGGTTTGAGATTTTCGGAATGTATAAATATTTTTGCGTCACCACTTATTAAGAAGATGCTATTTATGAATTTACCCATTCATAAAATTCAATCGCATCATCAGCACAACTATGACATCCACCACACTTTTTTCCATCTTCCATTTTGCGAACTCGACCTTTACGAATTAGTCGATTTAGCATTTCCCGCAAAGGTTCTCCATCCATGCGGAAATGTAGTTTCAAGTCAGCAAGGGAAACTCTTTTATGTTCGGTTAGAAACTTTTGTAGTTCACTTAACATGCTTTTCTCCTTTGTTATTTGTTTTATCAAATAACTAACTACTTATTGCTTCACGTTTATTAGAACGTTTTGAACCAGCCATTTTTAATCCAAATAAGGTAATACCCATAGTTACAGTCAGTCCCACAATCCAAGCTATTGAGGATGACGGATGCTGGGCAAATGTGGCAATTTGGTAATATGAAACTGCTGCCCAATAGGCTAAACCAGTTGTCCATGTACCAGCAAATATTGTCCAGCCCAAATTAGTTTCGCGGTACAATGCGGCAGTTGCAGAAACGCAAGGGAAGTACAGCAATACAAACAGCAGATATGCAAAAGCAGCAGATTTACTTGCAAATCTTTTTTCCATTTGTCCATAAGTGCTAACAGAGACACCTTGAGCTTCTGCTAAATCTTTTTGGTCTGCGGAAACATCAGCAGCACTTAAGCCGAGAGGGTCAAGAAGTTGACCAGAAAGTTTTCCTAAATTATCAGGAATACTGGTAAATGCTTTACCTATACCACCCCAAAAGCTAAATTCTTCAGGCTTTTCAGGTTCTGCTGTCGCTGCTTTTTCTTCTTCTGCTAAACCTGTATACAGAGAGTTTAATGTACCTACCATTACCTCCTTGGCAAACACCCCAGTCATCAAACCAACAGTGGCAGGCCAGTTGTCTTTTTCAATTCCCATTGGTGTAAATACTGGTGTTATCTGGCGACTAAAAGCACTGAGAATTGAATCTTTGCTGTCTTGCTTGCCAAAAGAACCATCTGTACCGACGGAATTCATGAAACCCAAGACAATCACCATAATTACGATCGCAATCCCAGCTTTCTGGATAAAAGCTTTCAATCTGTCCCAAGTTCGTAACAATACACCTTTAATTTTGGGGATGTGGTAAGGAGGTAATTCCATAATGAAGGGTGCAGCTTCTCCTTTTAATAGGGTGTTCTTTAAAATTAACCCGGTGAAGACTGCTGCAAAAATCCCCAACAAATAAAGACCTAAAACAATATTTTGTCCTCCTGTTTGGAAGAATGCACCGCAAAATAGGGCATAAACTGCCAATCTCGCACTACAGGACATGAAAGGATTCATCATCACCGTCATCATGCGATCGCGTTTATTTTCTAATGTGCGTGTCGCCATGATTCCGGGAATATTACAGCCAAATCCTATCATCATTGGTACAAAAGATTTACCGGGAAGCCCGACAAACCGCATGAGTCTATCCATCACAAAAGCAGCCCGTGCCATATAGCCAGAGTCTTCTAAGACTGATAAACACAAAAACATCATCCCAATTTGGGGAATAAAAGTGGCTGTTGTTTGGATACCACCACCTGCTCCCTGTGCCAAAAGTCCCACCAACCAACCTGGTGCTTTGAAGCTTTCTAAGAGTTTACCAAAACCATCAACAAAAATCGTCGCAAAGGTAATGTCAAAGAAATCAATAAATGCACCACCAAAGTTAATTGAGATGGAGAACATCAGGTACATAATCAACAGGAAAATCGGAATACCTGCAAAGCGATTTAAGACAACTTGGTCAATTTTATCGGAAATATTTGCCTTAACTTCCCTGGTACGTTCGGCGGCACCTTGGGTTAAATTGCGAATAAAAGTATAACGGCTGTCAGCGATAATAATATCCAAGTCATCATCTAAAGTTTGATGAACTCGTCGCCGATTTTCCACTATTATCTGCTGTAACTCTTGACTGCGGAGTTCGGGAGCAATTCTATCTTCATATTCTAAGAGTTTTAACGCCGTCCAACGGGCATCAACGGCACGGTTAGGGCTATATTCATTAATGAATGGGACTAATTGTGCGATCGCATCTTCAATTACTGCGGGGTAAGCTACATAACTAGATGGTACTTTTGGTGCAGCTAAAGCTTGGTTAATTGCATCTTTTAATTCTGCTACTCCCTTATTAGAGGAAGCACTCATGGGAACCACAACACAACCCAAACGCTCGGCAAGTAAATTGCAATTAATCCGAATATCTCGCTCTTTGGCAACATCCATCATGTTTAGCGCCACAATCATCGGTAAGCGCATTTCCATGATTTGGGTAGAGAGATACAAATTCCGTTCTAAGTTGGAAGCATCAACAATGTTAATAATTACATGGGCTTCCCCACTTAGCAGATAATCCCGCGCTACCAATTCATCAAGTCCAGTATCTGCGTCTTCTGCATCCAGAGAATATACACCAGGTAAGTCAACAATGGTAATATCTTCTCCATTGTGACTATACTTGCCTTCCTTGCGCTCAACCGTCACCCCAGACCAGTTTCCCACCCTCTGATTCCCACCCGTCAAAGCATTAAACAAGGTAGTTTTACCGCAGTTGGGATTACCCACCAACCCAATTATCTGTTGTGTCATTTTTATACTTCCTCCACAAAAAGGGCATTAGCTTCATCCTTACGCAGACTGAGTTTAAAACCCCGCACCTGGATTTCGATTGGGTCTCCCAAGGGTGCGTACCGAGTTACAGTAAATTCTGTCCCTGGTGTCAGTCCCATTGCTAGTAATTTGCTTTTGTAGCCACGATTTGCTTTTTCGTAACCAACCACCCGCCCAGTACAGCCCACACTTAAATCCCGCAGTTGCTTTTTATCACCCATTTCCGTTTTCTAATTAAGTGTAAATATGTTTAATAATTAAAAGTTGGTATGCTACAAACGGTTTAAAACTTGACTGAATATAAAACCTCTCTCAATAGATATGACTACCTTTGGAAGTCACTCCGAGACGCTTAACCAATTGATTTTTGGGTACTAACAAGTCTATTTTCTAGCCGTTTTGAGTATAATTTCCGCCAACTTCCCATACCCAATTTTCTATGCATTAATACACATAATTTTTTGTGCCATACCTACCCCTAAACCGATACGATTATCAGGTAAATATCTGCATAATTTGGGCAATATTGCAAAACTTTAGTAACTAATGGGAGATTGATGGGGAAAAATAACGATTCGGAGAACGAGCAGAATCAAGAAGCGAAACCTGGAAGTTGGGGTGAGTTCAGCTTTTTGGGGGAGACACCTACAACTTCAGAAGCTTCAGAAAACTATGCTGAAATTTCAGTCGAGTTTAATACAGGTAAATCTTTTCCCTTAGCAATGGCTTGTATGGGCGATCGCCTAAAAATAGTCAGGCTCAAAGGCAGTGAGGGTATGGTCAAGCGGCTAATTGGGATGGGATTTGTTGCTGGATGTGAGGTTCAAATTATTAGCACAAGTGGGGGTTCTGTAATTGTGGCTTTAGCTGATAATCGTATCGGTTTAGGGG
>NZ_NTFS01000536.1 GCF_002289455.1 Brunnivagina elsteri CCALA 953 | reverse complement strand
TTCTTCCTTCTCTTCCTACCCTTCGGGTAGGCACGAAGTGACTTCCAAAGGTAGCCGCTCCGCGTCTAAGGCGTTCTCTGCGCCTACCCTACGGGAAGTCACTCCGTGTCTATGACGGTTTAAAATATTGAATAGCTTAGTCTTAACTGAACCGTATTGTACTATATAGGGGAAAAGTTTCCCTGTGAACGGCTCTACAAATGATTTTGGTCGATATCTACTTGGACGATCGAGAATATTCGAGTGATGATATCTTGCGATCGCGTATAGTGACTCCGTTGCGATACTCTTACCGCAGGGTCGGAGCATCGCACAATCAATTGTTGTAGAATCATTAATTAAGAATCACTTTGAAGTCGGATTTTGCGGGTTTATTATTTTTTAAGCTTGTGTTTGCTACTTCTATTAGCCAGAAAATATCTTCAGGTTTGGGATGACGGTTATTGTAAGTAGAATCCGGTAATCTGGCTATAGCAATATCGGGTTCAGGTTCGGAGTTTGCGAGGGTAATTGGTCCATTGAAACGAACTTCAGCTTGATTTGCAAGTAATTCCTCTAGGTATTTACTACCGCGTTTTGCTGTATTGTAATGGATTGGGGTTTCTGGACTCATTTCAATTATTTCACCCTCTAGCAACTCAACATTGCGATCGCACAAAACTCCGGCTTGAATCATGCGATGATATTCATCAATAGACCATTTTGCTAGTGTTTTCACAATCGAATCACCCATAGCTTAATTTTTGCCTAATTTCATATTACATTGTTTCGATTTTTTCTAAAACCATCCTCACAGCAATCGATATTATCTCTGGTTGATCAATCCAGACAAAATGACCACTATTATGCGCTTGAATCTGTGTACAATTGCTTGATAACTGCATTAGCTCTTCATGCATTGTCTCTCGTAATTTATTAGCACTTTTCAAAGGTATAAAATTAGTCCAGAATGCAGGTTTAAAAAAGCTACTTGCCTGAATATTCACAATTGGTAATTCACCAAAATTATTCGCCACACTCACTTGTTTGCTACTTGCATCCAAATTCAAAATTTCCTGTGCCATTGTCAACCAGTGTTTAGGACGACAGAAAGAACGGATTGCATACTGGCGTATATGTTGAGGAAATTTACGTAATTCAGGTTTGAGTAATTCAAATATCCCTAACATCTTGAAAATGCGAATAATCCCTAGTATTGCCCCAAATACTGACATCACAAACCCAGAAGCAAAGAAGTATTTCAAAACTTGCAAACCCAAAGGCATTTTCAACATCCCAGATTCATGCAAACCATCAGTAAGTACCATTCCGACGACTTTCTGGGGGAAACGACGTGCATATAAACGTGCATTATAACTACCAAATGAATCCCCAACCAGAATATAAGGTGGTTCAATACCCGCATTTTGCAAAAGCGTATCCAATTCTACCACCATATTCTCACTAGTACGGGAATGGGGACTAATATCGCTCCAACCAAACCCAGCGCGATCGTATATACAAACCCGTCCAATTTTTGCCAATTCATCAATGAGAAAATACCCTTCAATTCCACCCAAACTATGCTCTAAAATTACCGTTGGACTACCTTCATCCTTGTCATACAAGTGTTTGTCATATAAATGCAATTTGTAATCCCCAATATCGATTAATTGTCCTGGAGGTGGGTTTTTATCCTCCAACCAACAAGCGATCGCATGGTAAATTGTTGTTGCTGCTAGTAACAGCGATTGAAAATAACTAGGCATTTTCTCAGCATTGATAGGGTTTGCATTGATTCATTGCAGATTAACACAAACGCTTCTTTTTAAGTGATTTTACTGAACTTTCACAGCAAGTTAATCATAGATTTATCTTTTTTCAGAGATTATTGAAAGGAAAGCTTCGATGCGAGTGATTTAGATAGTATGAGTATCAGTATGCATAATCTACAACCACCACTACTAATTCAAGCCTTAGCAGAGGTAAAAACAAGTCGTCGTTGTAACCTGTTTAATTATAGCTGTGTTGCGATCGCGCTTCGCGATATGGGCTATAAATTGGAAGCTGACTGGTTAGAACAGCATCGAGTGGGTATCAAACAAGGGTAAAAATGGATGGTTCTTTCCGAGATATGGATTTTGTGAAAGAAAAGCTTGGTGTTGAGGTTCAGTTTGGTAAGTATTCGTTTATGGTGTACAACGTTTGTGCCAAAATGACTATTTTCAAGAATTTAGGACATATTGATGCGGGAGTAGAAATTTTACCAGTGAAACAACTTGTAAATGCGATGTCATCTGGTGTTTCATTCTTCGAGCAATTTATTTGGGATTTGGAACAGCGTGGGGTTTCAAATATAGATATACCTGTTCTGATTCTTGGTATTGATGACGAATACGGAGGACAAATTATTGCGACAGCACAAGAAGTGATAGATTTACAAGAAGAACATCAGCAGCACCCTTAGATAATATATGATAATCTGAAAAATTAGCATTTCCTATATAGCTAAGTTATACCGAAAGCCTAAATCCAAGGATTATTCCTGCTTTACAAAAAACCTTGGATATTTAAGTTAGATTGAAAAAATATTTTTTGTAAAATAATGTAAATTTTTTCCGGAAAATGAGATAAAGGGGACAAAGTGTGAGATGATTAGTCTTGTGTTAATTATAATTGGATGGTCGTGAAGTTTTTATGGATGAACACATCCGATTATAGTAAAATCTAAATTTAAAATACTCAATAATGCTACCACGATAAGCCCCACTTTAATCATTATCTCTCTTATTTTAATTTTTATTTACATTACAGACTGTAGCGAAACTCTAACTTATACCGATATAAAGCCACTGGTCGAGAACCAGCTTTAAAATAATTGGAGTCTTGGGGAGAAAGATAAACTGCTGTAACTTGATCGGCTTCAATGATGGGATTTTGGTTACTTGAATTTTTAGCTAGATTCTGAGAGCTTAAGAAATGATAAGCGGTAGTCGATTCCACATTATTAAAATAGGGATTAGACTGTTTTTTGCCATCTTGAAATAATTGCTGAAATACTTCCGTTGTCAGATATCTTCCATCGCCAGTAATTTCGATTCCCCTTGCGGTAACAATAGAAACTAATTGCTTATCTCCCCGCAATAATGTAATTTGACGATTTGGTGATTCTGGGTCAACTTTTACAGATAAAACTGCTTTATTCCCTAAATAAGCTCTCGCTAAACTCAAACCATTGTATGCTCTATCTGCGACAATCATAGGTGGTTTATGAGATGCTTGATTAATAGTACGAGGGATTAACTTAGAACCTGACTTCAAGCTTGAAACATACCTGTTTTCCGGGATAAATTTAACTTTAAAAATGATCGGTTGATTTAAATATTGCCGATTTCCCTCAAAACCAGGTGTGACAATATCCGGTGCTAAAGGTGCAGCTAAATCAACCAAAGTACTCTTTACTACCCACTCACCAGCCATCCAACTAGGGTAAACTAAATCCCCTATTGCTGGTTTAACATCCGTTAATTTTTCCCATTGCGAAAAATTTGCCAGTCTTTCTGCTAGTTCACCTGCATTTGCGTCACCACTCGATAACAGCACCAGAACTATCAGAAAAAAACTTAAACAAAAACCCCTAATCACTCTCATAGTAAGTATTTCAGAATATGAT
>NZ_NTFS01000535.1 GCF_002289455.1 Brunnivagina elsteri CCALA 953 | reverse complement strand
GGTAGACGCGCAAGCGGCTTCTGTAAGTAGCAAGCTACAGAATGACCGAAGAGCATTTCTTTCTGTGGAGTTCTCTAGAACACCAAGAAATAAATCCCCCAATATTGTAGGGGTGGAGAGACTCCACCCTTACGTATAAAAGAGTTGGTAAATAAATATACGATTTGGATATTTTATTTTCTGGAAGCCCCTAAGGCATAATTGACTTTCACCAGATGTTTATTATACTGAAAACGGGTCAAAATTGGAATTATCGAATGGCTGTTAAGATTTGTTCTGTTAGCTTTTAGAGTAATCCAAGAAATAAATGATCCAACTGTTGATCCTGAGTCGCTATGTAATAGACAGAGATGCTTCATTGCGCTTCGCTCCATTCAGCATGACAATTGGGCACTTTTTTACTTGGAACACTCTTAGCTAATCGCTAATGGCTAATAGCTAACCGCTCGGAGTATATACAATCACCGTCAAGAGATTTCTACCCATTTAAGCTTTAAACCCATTATCACTATTTGCTAATCTCACATTGAATGTGGGTGTTTCCACTAAGTGAACAGTGCTTGAAGCCATCGCTACCCGACCCTCTGTTAGATCGACTTCATCGAGAATGCCACTGAAAAGCTCGTCTTTTTTGCCTCGACGTTTCTTGTAGTCTACTACATACCTTAATGTAAATTCCATCCAGTTGTCATTAGCAACTAATGTCACAGTTGGTTCAATTCTGGCATCTTCGATTAAATACTTATGTACCATATTTTGCCATTTACCTATGGCGTGGGGTACGTACTCACCTACAACATTATCTGCCACTCGTTGAATGATTGCCCTGGTTAAAGCGCGATCGCTTCCGTATTTTACTGGTAAAGTAATTTCATCCCAAACAAAGGGAAAGTCGGCAGAATAATTAAATACGGGTTCCTTGAAGACAAAACTATTGGCAATTCTCACAATACGTCCATTATAAAGGTCAGCTTTTACCCAGTCGCCACACTCCATAATGGTGGTACGGAGAATACTAATATCGATCACATCCCCTCGAATCCCCCCAAGTAATACCCTATCTCCAGGTTTATAAAATTGCCCCAAAGAGATGGCAACCCACCCCGCAAAGCTGGCAATCACCTCTTGGAGGGCAAAAGCAATACCAGCACCAATAACCCCAAAAATGACTGTTAATTGGCGGAAGTTTTCGCTGAAGATACTGGCAGTAAACAGAAAAATCAACCCATAACCGACGAAATTAATTGTCTTACGGAGGTGATAGCGGGTATCGTTGTCTTGGATGTAGCGGGGTACAGAGTTGCTTAAAGCGCGGACAATGAGAGTAATAACTAAAATTCCAATGCAGACTTGGATGATTTTTCCCACCGTTGGGTCTTTTAGCCAATGTTGAATGTTATTTGCAAAGTCCATATAATACTAATAATTGGTAGAGGTATCTGAGGGGTAATTTGACGATGTATCTTCAGATAAATAGTGTTGTGGCTGTGCAGTTTGTAACACTTCAACTTGATGGGTTGCCTCTGAAAGTTGGCGACTGAGTTCTTCATTCTCATGTTGTTGTTGTTTGACTTCCCGCGCCAATTCAGACCTTTTTCTCATATTTTTGATGGCTGGAAACAATGAGACGATAAAGCCAAATAAAACACCAAAACTAAAGGTAATCAAGAGTACCAGCGCCATTGAGGTATGCACTGAACGCCATCCTAAAAATTGGACTGCGATGGGGGCTGAGTTTTGTAAGGCAAAAGTCACAGCTGCGATCGCAATCAACAATGAAAGTAGTGCTAGTGTTCGCATGGGATATCTCCATCAAACAATCTCTGGTTCTGGCTGAGTTTCTGCGTCTTTTCCATTTGTTGAATTAGATAAATTTTTGAGGGGAGAGAAACGAAATCCCGGTGTTTGATAGTCTTTGGGTAAGTAATTTTCGGGAATGGTGATTTGATTTCCATCCCGAATTGCCGAATAATGGGGGGAAAGAATCTCAATATCTGCTTCGTTACATTTGTCTTGGATATTTTGATGCAGTTCTGAGTAAATCCTCGCCATGATTGCGGGTTGGTTTGTATAGGCGTTAATTTCGTAACTCACGTAGAAATCATCTAAACTGGTTTGCAATATAAATGGGGCAGGTTCTTTGAGGATGTGGGACGTTGCCAGAGCTGCATCAGTTAATACATGATGGACTTTTCGCCACGGAACATCATAGCCCAGGGTGACGGTGCTATGCAAAACTAGGTAATAGTCGGCATCTTGAGCTAGGGCACTATAGTTGGTGATTTGGCTGGTTAACACTGTCCCATTGGGGATCGTGATGACCACATTTTTGATTGTGCGAATTCTAGTGACAAACAAGGTTTTTTCGACAATATCACCCATTGCATCGTTAATCTTAATGCGATCGCCAATCCGAAAAGCGCGGGTATAAATCAAAATCACCCCGGCAACAATATTCGCTACAGCTGCCGATGAACCGAGTGATAATAGTATACCCAAGAAAACTGAAATTCCCTGAAACGCTGGTGAACCGAACCCTGGTAAAAAGGGTAATGCCACTACTAACGCTAAAGCGACAATTAAGAATAATGCTAGTTTAAAAGTCGGTTCTGCCCATTCTGGATAAAACCCCGGCAACGATAAGCTTCCATTACCTAGTTCTCTAAAAATAGGTCGAATAAATTTAATTAGGTAGTAGGCACAAACAATAATTATGGCTAAGGCAATCAGCTTCGGTAAATAAGCAATTAATCCCTGTACTCCACCTTCTAAAGCTAAGAAGAAATAATTCAACAAATTTGTACTAATTTTTCTAGTCCAAGGAAAGAAGCTTAATACTAATGGAGTATAGATATAGAGAATTCCCAGTACTATCACGAAGCGAATCGCCTTAACAAGGCTACTTAAGATATGGGTGATTCGTGATGCTGGCAGAATTTCAAAGTTTTGAATACTGACAGCAGGTATATGGTGTCCGTGCCAATTAGTAATCCAATTGAATATTCTATTGAATATTTGGTTTAAAATCTTAAACACAATCCAAAGAACAATCGTAGCAATAAATGTATATATAACTCCAAATAAAATATTTTTTAAACTTCTATCTTTTCGATAATTGATGATATTACTACTAATTGTTTTGACATATTCATCCCCCAATTCCTGAGTTGTTTTCCCTGCGGCTTTGCCATCACCATTGGTAACTGTGAAGATGACTTTATCGCCAGATAAAATGTTAGTTGTATTTAGCTGCTGGGAAACTGTTAAGGAACTCACAGGAACCGTGGGGTCTTTGGCTATTGTCTCTATTCTATTTGTCACCGCTTGCGATCGCTCTTCGGCTGAAAATGAGCCAACACCTACTTTAATCACAAATAATGTTTGGTCTCCTAATACCACAGGAGCGCCATCTATCTTAGTCACGGCTGGCTTAGTAATTGCTGGAACTTTATCAGTGGGTGGAGCTTTGTCTTGGGAATAAGCAAAAGGCAAACCAATGACAAGTATAAATACCATCAAAGCGACAATTAGGAATTTATTTAAGCAATATTTTTTGCTAATTTTCATAATAATATATTTTATTTTTAATAAAGTGTTCTATAAATCTAGTTATTCTAAATAATAAAATATATATTTAGCAATTTTTCTTGACAA
>NZ_NTFS01000534.1 GCF_002289455.1 Brunnivagina elsteri CCALA 953 | reverse complement strand
CTACTCCCCAATACCCGCTCCTTATAATATTTTTTCTAATCCATATACTAACGACTTTAACTGCTGAACTTTGCGAATCGCTAGTAAAACACCTGGCATGTAACAAGCGCGATCGCTTGTGTCGTGACGCAATGTGTAAATTTCACCTGCTGCCCCAAATATTACTTCTTGATGAGCAATTAATCCTGGCAGCCGAATACTATGTATTCTAATCCCTTCTCCGACTTCGCTACCCCTTGCACCTTTGATTTTCTCTTCTTCTTGTACTTGGGGTGGGTTAAAAGTTTTACCCATCTCTCTCAGTAATTGTGCGGTTTGAATCGCTGTACCGCTTGGTGCGTCAGCTTTTTGGTTGTGGTGGAGTTCAATAATTTCCACATAGTCGAAGTATTGCGATGCTGCTACTGCTGCTTGCTGTAATAACACCATCCCAATCGAGAAGTTGGGAATGATTAAACAACCTGTGCTGGCTTTTTCGGCAAAGTCAGCTAAATCCTGTAACCGTTGTGGACTCAAACCTGTTGTCCCTACCACCGGACGAATTCCATATGCGATCGCACTCCTCACGTTCTCATAAACCCCACTGGGATGGGTAAAGTCTATCATTACCCCCGGTTGCATTTGCCTCTCCCCTGCCACGTATCCCAACATCGGTTCTAGTTGGTTGGTAATTGGCACTTCTAAGGGTTCGCTTAAACCTGCTAATTCCCCTGCGTCTTTCCCCTGGTGTTCGGAACTGGTATCTAAAGCACCCATTAATACCATGTCGGATGCTTGAGCGACAGCTTTCACCACCTCACGCCCCATTTTACCTGCTGCACCGTTAATAATTACTGGAATCGCATTTTGCTTGGACATCGTTCTAAAATCTGTTTTGTGTTCACAAAGGAATTTTAAAGGACTTTGACATTCTCTAATTTGAGATTTGGAATTTAATGGTAATTCTAGCGCTATGATATCTTTCTTGCGATCGCTTGCAAATTATCTAAAAATGATTATCATTAGTTTTTATGGATATACCTATTATCACTGTTGTTGCGGGTTTGGCGGGTTGCGGTAAAACCACTTGGATTTCCCAGCAAATTAGTCAGATTAACGCAGGAAACATATTATACTTCAGTCCTGGTACTGGCAATCTTCCGCTTGACCAAACACGTCTTGCGGCTGATTTTCCCCATATCCAGGTTTTTAGAGATGGGCAAGAAATTGAATTTATCCAGCAAATTATATCAGCAACTGCTGTTTTTATTGAGTTGGGTGCGTATTTGGAATTAGATGCGGTTGAACAAATTCTTGATGATTTACCTTATCGAAAAATTGCTGTTATTTCACCACAAGAAAAAGACTCGGAATACCGGAATTGGGCACAGCAAATAATTCGGGGAGCAGTGGTTAAGAATAGTATTATTCCTACCAAGTTATGGCGTGTTCCCACAGAAGGACAAGTGGTAGATGAGGAAAGTTTGGGTGAATTTTGGTATGAAGTAACTCAAGGAGCTTATGGTCAAGTAATTCGTGCCAAAGGTATCTTTGATGTGGCTGATGGTAGACAAATTTATGGTGATTTTGTTGCGGGAATCCCATCAGCTAATTTTCTGGAATTAGATGTACCTCGTCACCTCGAAGGTAGACCTCAAAGGTTCAGTGGAATAGAGGTTTTGGGGGAAGATTTGGATGAAATTATCATGCGAAAAACGTTAGTAGATTGTTGTTTGTTAGATGCCACAATTACTCAATATCAACAACAGGTAAAACAGATTTTATTAGAGGGTTCGGTAGAATGAAAATAGCAGTAATGTCATGTATTCATGGAAATTATGAAGCTTTAGACGCAGTTTTATTAGATATAGATAAATACAAAGCCGAAAAAATTTATTGTCTTGGTGATTTAGTCGGATATGGTCCACATCCTAACGCTGTTATCACTCAAATTCAAGCTTTAGATATTCCCACCTGTGCGGGATGTTGGGATGAGGATATTGTGGAAGGTTTGAATGCTTGTGATTGTAGTTATCCTTCACTTTTGGCAGAGAAAAGAGGTATA
This sequence comes from Brunnivagina elsteri CCALA 953, assembly GCF_002289455.1. Taxonomy (GTDB): domain Bacteria; phylum Cyanobacteriota; class Cyanobacteriia; order Cyanobacteriales; family Nostocaceae; genus Brunnivagina; species Brunnivagina elsteri. Next base: position 1,628 of record NZ_NTFS01000534.1, on the reverse strand, counting down.
CAAGCACATGAATGGACAAACAAAGAAATTCATCCCGAACATCGAGAATATTTAGCCCAATTACCTCACATTTTCAAACAAGATAATCTTGCCTTTGTTCACGGTAGTCCCCATAGTAATCACGAGTATTTATTACCTGAACTTGATGCTTTTGTGGCTTTGGAACGAGTGCTTTGTACGGGGGCAGATGTATTATTTTGCGGACATACCCATGTACCTTATGTGAGAAATCTGGAAGCAGGAAATTTAAAAATAAGTGTTCGGGGAGAAGGAAAGAAAGACGAAGATAAAAGTTTTAATGCATCTTTGAAGCGAATCATTAATGTGGGTTCAGTGGGGGAACCTCGACATGGGCGACCAAATGCTACATATGTAATTTATGATACTGAAAGCGATGAAGTTACTTTGCGGGAAGTTGAATACGACTATCAAAAAACCTGTGCAGCAATTATAGAGAAAGGTTTACCACCTATTTTTGCATGGCGTTTGGCACGGGGAATTGAGTTTGCTGAACGTGCAGATGACCCAACCCATGTTTGTACTAGATAAAAAGGGAATTGGGATTGGGGATTGGGAAAGTACTGGGTATTACAAATTATTATGTGGGCAATTTTAAGCGGAATTGAAGGGAATTTGGCGGCTTACAACGCAGTAATGACGGATATTTACCGTCAAAGTCGCAATCTAGAAGCTGTATATATTTTAGGTGATGTGGTGGGTGCAACACCGGAATCGGAAGCAGTGATGGAACGGATACGAAATCCACAACAAGGTGAATTTGAACCTTTGGTATGTAAAGGTTGGTGGGAAGAACAGTGTTTAATTCTCTATGGATTGGGTGCTGTTGGTGAACCTACAGAGCTTTTAGTAAAATATGGTGGTGATACTGTCAAAGCTTTGGCTGAGTCGGTTTCGCGAGATACTGTGCAGTGGATACGGGGTTTGGATTTTGGCTTTTTTGAATTGGATTGCTTATTGCTTCATGGTTCCCCATTGGGAGTTGAAGAAGAATTAACCCCAGAAACCCCAGCAATTTTAATGTGCGATCGCATCTCTCGAATGCAGGCAAATAATTTGTTTTGCGGACGTTCTGGTTTAACGTTTAATTATCAATTACAGGCTGGTTCGATTAATTCCACTGTCACAACCCTTGATATTCCCGTATCTACGCAAACCCTCTCTGTCACAACTTTACGCCAAATTATTGGTGTGGGGAATGTCGGACGTATACCAGGTAAAGTAAGTTACACGCTTTATCATCCCACTAGTAATAAAGTTGAGTTTAAGCAGCTATCATACTAACGGATTTAAGATTTAAAGTGTTTCTTAGTCGTTGGGTTTAAATATTTTTGTGGTTTAAATAATTTTTGTTCTCCTCACATCATATGTTGGGTTACGCAAAGCCTTCACTACAAAACTTAGAAATAGTAGTAGAATCCCATCTATTTGTAGGTTGGGTGAAGACGCACAAGAGATATTTGTAGCGATATGATAAATCTATATTTGCGTCGTAACCCAACATTTTATAAATTGTTTAAAGTGTTTCTTAGTGTTGGGTTTAAATATTTTTGTGGTTTAAATAATTTTTGTTCTCCTCACATCATATGTTGGGTTACGCAAAGCCTTCA
>NZ_NTFS01000533.1 GCF_002289455.1 Brunnivagina elsteri CCALA 953 | reverse complement strand
CTAATAAAAGGTGCAATCGATGGATATATTGAATATACAGGTACTGCATTTACGACAATTCTTAAACAACACCTTAAAATTACTTTCCTGGAATTGTTAAACGTTTTTCCAACCAACCGATCGCAAAGTCAGCTAGTAATGCGATCGCAGCTGCGGGAACTGCACCAGCTAATAGTAAATTATTATTAACCACCGCAATCCCTCGAAAAATAAACACTCCCAAACCACCTGCTCCAATCGCTGCGGCAATTGTGGCAATCCCAATCGCAATTACTGTCGCTACCCGTACACCTGCCAAAATAACACCAATAGCTAGTGGTATTTCTACTTGGAATAAAAGTTGGCGATCGCTCATGCCCATTCCTTTCCCTGCTTCCCTTACCGCCCCATTAACTCCAACAATTCCTGTATATGTATTCCGAATAATTGGTAATAAAGAGTACAAAGTTAATGCCACAATTGCCGGAGTCGGACCAATTCCGCCAATGTAAGGTACGGGAATCAACAAGCCAAATAAGGCTAAACTGGGAATTGTTTGTAAAATATTGGCAATCCCTAAAATCGGCTGACGGAGGCTATTTTTACGGGTAATTAAAATGCCTAACGGAATCCCTACAAGTGTCGCGATCGCAATTGAAATTGTGACTAAAAATAAGTGTTCTCCGGTTCGTTGTAAAATTTCAGGTGCGTATTTAATCAGGAAAAAATCGTTCATTATTGGTTAATGGTGTAGGGAGACATAATATATTGCTGAATTTTCAATAAAAAACAAATTAGAGACGCTACAAGTAACGTCTCTATATTCAGAATATAACTTTGTATTTATTAAACCAGAAATTAATTGAAGGTTGATATTCTTACCCAACATTACCCAAAAACACTAATAACTATGGATATGTTCGTAACCAGAAGAACTATCCGGATACTGAACTACCCCCGCACCACTTTCAAATAATGCCATATCAAGGTCGCTTTCCGTAAATTCAAAACCTAGCGAAGCAGCAAAATCAACAATCTTCGTTTTATCCCAATTCCAAATTCCGAAAAAACCACGGATGCAGCAACCATTATAATACTGCTCATAAATCCCTTGGTCTGACGCTACCATATTGTAAAAGGCATCAACTTGTTCTAAAGACATACTCCCCCTCAGATTGATTTGTTACTTTGCGCTCTCTAAAAGCTACATTGCCTCTCAGGATAATTCCCAAGGATAAACCATTATCCATCAGTCAAACGGTGTCTCACGGATAAAAATTGAGAAGCAAATAATAATTTTTTGTTCCAAAGATGAAATTTGTCTAAAACTGAAGCTGCCGATGACTAGGGAGTCTCAGTATTCTACATAAAAAAGACAGAAATAACACTAGTGTGAAGCAATAATTTTAATTTATATCTAAGAGGGATGACAAAAAAAGTTGTTTGTGCATAAAAGCCAAAAATATATCGGGCACGGCAATGCCGTATCCCGATATAAATGTAAAAATATTTACTGCCACTATACTTACCTTGGTCAAGTGTTGCAGCGCTTTATTTGGTCGCCAAATACCCAACCTTGAGTGCCGTCAGCAAGTCGAACTTTAACAAAATCGCCGTGAAGCTTCAAGAATAAGACTTTTTCCCCTGGACTTAGTTGTTTCATAGCCCCAATTTCTGTTTGTGGTTCGGGACGCAATTTTGCCATATAGTTACCACCTGTTGAGGTGATTACTCGGCAAAGTTTGGGTTGTTGGGCAATGAAGTTGTGTTCGGAATAGCTGGAGTAGCTTTTACCCATAGTGCCTGTTTGTAGGAGAACTAAACCACCTACCATAGTTACAACCGCAGCCATTCCCATTCCCATCACAAAAGGTTTGTGCTGGGGTATTGGTGAAATAACCGATGGTTTGGATCGGGATTGAGCTTGTTGACGTTGGGAGTGGATTGCTTGTTGTGGAGGTGCTGTTTTAGTAATGGGTTCGTAGTTTGGTGCGATCGCAAAGTTTTCTGTAGGTATGGCATTAGATTTATTTTCGCTGTAAAACACATGTTCCACAGGAACTTGCTTGATGTTGATATTACTGACTTTAAATTGTTGTCTACCCAAGCGCAAACTACTACCCGTTGTTAAGAGCATTTCTCCTGCCAAAAGCATTTGTCCATCAACAATAGGAGGATTTTTTTGCCGCAGGTTACGGATGTAAAATCTATTTTTTAAACCGTTAAAAAATATTTCCGCGTGCAAGGCAGATACTGTTACTTCTGGGATAATAATATCGCATACTTGCGGGTCGCGTCCGATTCTAATTCGACCAAAGTTTTTGCTTTGCTGATTTTCTTCGATTGTACAGGTTCTAATTTCTCCGTCTTCGTGCCATTCCAATGTCAACTCATGTAGGGTGTGATAATTGGTTGATTCATAATTTGTTGATTCTTGATTGGTTGATTGATGATTTATTGATTGATAGTTTGCCGATGCTGTCATTGGAGTCACAGTTGGAGCTTCAACTAAATTCCGTAAATCTCGTAGTGCTTGGAGTGCTTCTGCTGCTGACTGGTAGCGCTCTTTGAAATGGTAGCGAGTCATCTTAGTCAAAACCGTAGCTAATCCTGGTGTAACAGGGGTTAGATGTTGCCACAGAAATTCTCCTGTATTGGGATCATCCTCAAGTTCGCGGGGGTTGACTCCAGTAATCGCTTGGATACCCATCATTCCTAAAGCGTAAATATCGCTACTCGATCGCGGTAAACGTCGAGTTTGTTCCGAAGGCATATAACCAGGAGTTCCAATTGCGATCGTGACACGCTGCTGTGGTTCTCCTACTGCCGTTGAGCTTCGCAGTTGCTTAATCGCACCAAAATCAATCAAAACCAATTGACCGTCAGATTCGCGCCTAATGATATTGTCAGGCTTGATGTCGCGATGTATAACCCCGTGGTTGTGGACAATTTCCAAAATGCTGAGTATTTCAGTCAGCATTAAAGTAACTTGTCCTTCAGTCCATTTTTGTCCGTCTGCGAGTTCGTGACTGAGTGTATGTCCCCGAATAAATTCCTGAACTAAGTAAAATTCTTGGTTCTCCTCGAAGTAAGCTAACAACCTGGGTATTTTGGGTATTTGGTTGCACTGACGTAGTGATTCTTTGAGGGTATCACCCAACTTTTGGAGGATTTCCGCTTCGCGCTGAAATAGTCTTCTTGAAGTTTCCAGAACTTGCGGCTCGGTACTAGTGGGTTTGATATGTTTAAGAACGCACTGTGGATGACCGGGAAGATGAATATCCTCAACTATGTAGGTTTGCCCAAATCCCCCCTCACCTAACACTTTAAGGACTTTATAATGCCCTGCGAGTAACTGACCTATCATGTTCCGACAGCGATAATAATTATTACTTTACTGATGAATCTCTTGGCAATTTGAATCCGTTTTATTAGCACGCAATTTCTTTTTTTGAAAGACTTAAGCAATACATTTTGCGGATTTCCCCTACTGATGTGTTGGTTTTTTCTAATTACACTCTTAATTGAGTGTTGATTGAGTGTTTGCTGTTTTTGGCAGGCAGATACCAATATAAAAATAAAACACCTTGTAAGTAGTTGGACACAATTAATTACACAAAACTTGGGCTGAAATTATTACCTATCAAAGATATCCAAGAATCTGTATTGTAATTAATTCTGTCTGGTTACTTATA
>NZ_NTFS01000532.1 GCF_002289455.1 Brunnivagina elsteri CCALA 953 | reverse complement strand
CTACGGTGTACACACAAGTCCTATCTGCAAGGGTTTTAAGCTTTCTATACTCTTTCCTCCTCATTCCCAGGCTCTGCCTGGGAATGCCCTCCGAGAGGCTTCGCCTCCAGTCACACCAAGAGGCGGAGCCTCTGGGGTTGCGTTCCCAGGCTCTGCCTGGGAACGATGAAACCCGCTCTGGGTATACTTGTGTGTACACCGTAGGTGAACGGAGAGGGGAAATATACTCCTGCGGAGGCATATAGCACCAATCTATATCCAATCTATAGGGGTGAGTCAAAAATTTGTTGAGCGGTAAGGTTTAATTGGGGGAAGGTTGGGGATTTAATTAAGTCGTTTCCTCGAAATATTTTTTTTACATATTCCCCTTCGATTAACTCGCATACAAAGATTGTGGGTTGTTTGGGATAGCCGATAAAATCACGTCCACCCAAAGCCGCATAATCAAAAATCCAATATTCAGGAATACCCATTTCTTCGTAGTCTCGAAACTTATCATAGTAGTCATCACGCCAATTTGTCGAGACTACTTCTACAATTATTTTGATTGAAGCTGCATTTTGAATTACTGATTCTGTTTCCCAGCGTGTTTCATTACCGAGATTTTCTTGGTCTAAAATAATGATGTCGGGTTCATACCCACATTTATCACGACTTGGTTTTACAATCGATTCTCTGGGAATAAACCAAATCCCTCGCTTTCCTATTTCTCTAATGGCTAGAAGCAATTCTTCAATGGCAAAACCCGTTAATTTTGAATGTTTACCCCTGGGTTTTGGCATTTCCACAATTACCCCATCGTGCAATTCATAGCGGACTTCTGAGTTTTCTGGACACCATTCGATAAATTCATCGAAGGTATATACTTTGGTTTCAGTTTGTATTTGCGTTTGGGCTTGGGTCACAGTTCCCACCTCCACATATATTTGACTTTACCATCATTATTTGGGTTCATCTTCCCCTTCCTTAAACCTAAATTTGTGTTAAACTGGCATTAAACGAAGTCGGTATGAGTTTAGATAAGCAATTATGACAAATCCTACACAAGAACATCCCAAAATTGAAAATTTAGTAATTATTGGTTCTGGTCCTGCTGGTTACACTGCGGCAATTTATGCGGGAAGAGCAAACCTCAAACCTGTTGTATTTGAAGGCTTCCAAGCTGGGGGATTGCCTGGTGGGCAGTTGATGACGACGACGGAAGTCGAGAATTTTCCTGGGTTTCCGGATGGGATAACGGGACCAGATTTGATGGATAATATGAAGGCGCAAGCGGAGCGTTGGGGTGCGGAATTATACACAGAAGATGTGATTTCGGTTGATTTAAGTCAGCGTCCGTTTACTGTTCGTTCCGAAGAGAGAGAATTTAAGGCACATAGTATTGCGATCGCGACTGGGGCAACGGCGAAACGGTTGGGTTTACCCAGCGAGCATGAATTTTGGAGTCGGGGAATTTCGGCTTGTGCGATTTGTGACGGAGCAACTCCAATTTTTCACGGTGCGGAGTTGGCTGTAATTGGTGCGGGTGATTCGGCTGCGGAGGAGGCAATTTATTTGACTAAATATGGTTCCAAGGTGAATTTGCTGGTGCGATCGCAACAAATGCGGGCATCGAAGGCAATGCAAGACCGTGTTTTAAGTAACCCGAAAATCCAAGTGTATTGGAATACGGAAGCAGTGGATATTTTTGGGAATGGGCATATGGAGGGGGTGAAGGTTCGCAACAGTCTGACGGGTGAGGAAACTGTTGTCAAGGCGAAAGGGTTATTTTATGCTATTGGGCATAAACCCAACACATCTTTATTTACGGGACAAATCGAACTCGATGAAGTCGGGTATATTGTCACTAAGCTAGGTTCGCCAGAAACCAGTGTAGAAGGGGTTTTTGCTGCGGGTGATGTCCAAGACCATGAATTTCGCCAAGCGATTACAGCCGCAGGTTCGGGATGTGCGGCAGCGATGTTAGCAGAACGGTGGTTATCTGCCAATGGTCTGATTCAGGAATTTAAGCAAGTTCCCCACACTCCCGACAATGAGATGGAGCATCAGTCAAAAGTCAAGCAAATTACTTCCGAGGAGTTTGACATTAATGGCACAAGACATGTAGGAGGATTTGCATTGCGGAAATTATTCCACGATAGCGATCGCTTACTCGTTGTCAAATATGTTTCTCCTGGTTGTGGTCCTTGTCATACCCTCAAACCCATATTAAATAAGGTAATTGATGAGTTTGATAGTAAAGTTCATTTTATCGAAATTGATATCGATGCTGACCGAGATATTGCGGAGAATGCGGGGGTGACAGGTACACCAACTGTACAGTTTTTCAAGGATAAGGAATTGTTGAAGGAAGTAAAAGGTGTGAAGCAGAAGAGCGAATATCGCACGTTGATTGAGAGTTCTTTGTAAAAAGCGGAATTACCCCCCTTAATCCCCCCTTGCAAAGGGGGGAAACAAGAAATATTGTTCCCTCCCCTTTCCAAGGGGAGGGTTAGGGAGGGGTCATATTTTATTCATCGTTCCATCAAAATCAACCGCAGGGAATCTAAGCGCAGGTAACAAGGAAAAGGCTGGTTTTTGATTTTTTCCCATTTTTCTTTAAATACTTCCGCTTGCAGATGATAATCCTCCACATTTTCAGGAGGATTTTGTAATTTCAAAAATACCGTCATTCGGTGAGGAGTTTCACTTGTCTTTACCAACCAACAACTAAAAGTATTTTCCTGTTCTGGGTTGTTAGTAAAGCTGATTTGATGGGCGCGAATCCCAATGTGGGATAAATTGGGGGGGATTGGTTTATTTACTCGCAATATACAACCCCAATCAACAGCTTCTACATATTCAGATTCTACATATTCAGAACCATTTTTGGTAGCTTGAGAAAAGTTTTTACAACCCGTAATTTGAGCAACAGTCACAGTTTGGGGATGCTCAAAAATCTCTTGTTTGGAACCGTATTGAACAGATTTTCCCCGTTCCAAAACCAATAAATTTGGACAAACTCGGTAAGCTTCTTCCATATTGTGGGTGACAAATAAAGACACACCACCGTAATCAGCTAATTTTGTCACCATTTCCTGCTCAAGTTGACTGCGTAGATATGTATCTAAAGCCGAAAATGGTTCATCTAATAAAAGCGCTTCCGGTTGCGAAGCTAATGCCCTTGCTAATGCTACCCGTTGTTGCTGTCCCCCAGAAAGTTGGTGAGGATATCGATCGCCTAATCCCGCTAGTTGTACCCCGATTAATTGAGTTTCGACTTGTTGTTTAATAGCTTTACTGGATAATTTTTTTGGTAAACCAAAAGCGATATTTTGCCCTACCGTCATGTGGGGGAACAAAGCGTAATTTTGGACTAGAAAACCAATCTTGCGATCGCATGATGGTACATTAATCTTTTTTTGCGAATCAAATAACACCCGTCCATTCAAAATAATCTGTCCTGAAGTGGGTGTTTCTACCCCTGCCAAGCAGCGTAAAATCATACTCTTTCCAGCCCCAGAACCCCCCAATAATCCCAAAGGTTGGTCATCTGTGGTGAATGATATTTGTAAGTCAAAATCAGCAAGTTGTTTATAGATATCAACAACAAGTGAGGAATTAGGAGTTAAGAGTGAGGAGTTAGGAGTTAGGAATGTAGCTTGCTTCTCCGGAAGGGTAGAATTAGGAATAGTAAATTT
>NZ_NTFS01000531.1 GCF_002289455.1 Brunnivagina elsteri CCALA 953 | reverse complement strand
GTATTTTACAGTAAAAGTTTTGCAGACGTTTAAAGATGAATCGCGATCGCGGATGAGTTTGGATAATTGGGCATATCTACAAACCAAGCAAAACCCAGAACTCAAAGACTTTTTAGCGGAATATGGTTTTAAACATTTAAGCGATTGGGCATTGTTAAATCGTACCCGAGCTAAGCAACTGGAAAAATTATCGATCCGCGATCGCAATTTAGTCGAAATTTTTCATGGGGTTTATCGTCATGACAGAATCCAAAACCGACAAGCAAGTGCAAAATCTAGCTTAAAATCCTGTCCCGATCCTAGCAAAAATCAACTCGAAGAGATGCTCAAACGATTGAAGGAACGGGATATTACCATCAATAGTACATCTGAGTTGATGAAAGCCTTAAAAAACACAGCAACTCAATTACGACAATACGATATTTGGAGTTATCGTGAACCCTTAGAAATTCAAGATTCAGAAACCGGAGGTTACGCATTTAGAAGTGATTTACCACAGACATCAATTTGTGAAGTTGATGTCGAAGAAAGAGAACTTGTTGAATACTTACATGAACAACTGAAACTAACAGCAAATCAAGTTATTGAGCAAGAGATTCGTAATTGTATTACCAAATTAAAAAAAAGTAAAAAATACGCACCTTTTGCAGATAAATTCGTTACCGGTTTGCAATTATATTACAGTGAGCAAAAATCACTGCAAGAAATCACCCATATCTTAAAAATGTCAAGTTGGGATCAAACAAGACGGATATTAAACCCTGGTGAATTAGTTGCAAAAGTTCGCGAGCAAACAACTCTAAATTTACTAGATAGCATTTTAAAATTAGCACAGCAAAAAGGCTTAACTCAAATTCCTCCCACACCAGACTATATTAAAACCCTTGCTGAACAAATCGAAATATTTGCCGATGATGAAGTATTTCAAGCAGCAGCAGAGGAAATTAGAGCGGGTAAAAATCGTTCTTTAAATAGCCCTTACGCACAAATTCTTAAACAAATTTTAAGTAACATACATCAACTAATACCAGCTAATTAATCGGAAATAAGTTATGATTAACTCCCTTGTAAACCCAAGCGATATGAGATTATTAATGCCAGAAACCAATTGGCTTGAAGAAGAACATTTTGACAAAGCTAATGCGATGGTTAACCAGATTCATTCTGAAGCAGAAAAGTGGCAAGCATACTTGAATGCATTAGCATTACTCAGCTTAGAACAATGGTTTCAAGAAAGAACCCCCAACCAAAAAATCACTAGCAATCATGGCGAAATTGCCACAGTTGGTATCTTGAAATTTGGTGGTTTTAAAATAGCTGCGATCGCAACTGAAAATCTACTTGATGAAGTTGTCCAAATACCCCAAAATGTCATTGAAAATCCCGAATTAGTATCCCATTTTTATACAATACTTGAAGTACTAGAAGAAGAGGAACAAGTAATTTTACGTGGCTTTATTCGCTACGATAAATTCATTCAATACCGTGATACCCATAACTTGAAACCCTCACAAAACAACAACTACCAAATACCTTTAGCTTTATTAGATACTGAGCCAAATCATCTATTATTCTATACTAGTTACATCGAACCTACGGCAATTTACTTACCGGAAGTATCTACCCAAACAAAGGTTCAATCAGTTCAAGCATCAGTAAATTCGCAAGTAAATCAAGATATCCAAATCAGCATAACTAAATTAAGTGAATGGCTCCAAAGTATATTTGATGATACTTGGCAAGCTATGGACTTAATGCTTAACCAGGAAGCAAATTTGGTACTTCAGACTCGCAATGTTGAAGCGAATACAAAGCGAGGTAAATTGATTGATTTAGGTATGCAGTTTGGGAATAAAACAGTTGCTTTGCTAGTAAGTATTACAGACGAAAATGAAGACAAATTAGGTATTTTAATTCAATTGTATCCTACAGGTGGGGAAAAATTCCTACCCCCAGATATTAGCTTAATTCTGCTATCAAAAGCCGGAAAAAATCTTCAAGAAGTTCATGCACGTAATCAAGATAACTATATTCAACTTAAACCCTTTCGTGGAGAAGTTGGGAAAAAGTTTAGCATTCAAATTAGTGTTGATGGTGCAACTATTTGTGAAGATTTTGAACTTTAATTTTAAGGAGTCAGGAGTTCAGTAGTCAGGAATCAGAATTTAATTATTTATTCTGAATTCTGAATTCTGCATTTAACTCAAAGAAACGCGATTCCTCAAATAACTGGAAACACTTGAAGCCAACTTAATTCCCAGGTAAAGTATCACCATAGTACAAAGAACTAGGGAAATCCAAAATGAAGCACTTTTCAACATCGAAAAACTTAACATCCAAAAACTAATTAAAACTAAGCCTAAAACATCAGCAATTAACACAGGTAAACGTTCGCTAATTGTCCAAGGTTCAATTATATCAATAATACTTTTTGCTGAAGTTTGAGATGAAATTTTAATTTTGATTGCTGCTAGTAAATTAAACCAAACCTGACTTAATAAAATTATAATTGAACCCCATCCCAACCAAAAAGATGACATGTAAAAACCCAAAAGTTCGACAATAATTGTCGTCACAGTAATAATATAAAATTTATCTAAACGAGTATCTATAACTACCTTTTTTGCCTCAGCTATTTTCTGTAAATCCTTAATAGCCATCCTTCCCTGTTCAACACAAAATAAACACATCGCGATCGCAATTATTTGATGCGCTAATTCCGTACCCCAAATTGCTTGCTTGAAGATACCAATACAAGCAGGAAAAAATAACACAAAAATAATTATAGAGATTCGTTCCATAGTCGATATATCTGATTTCTAGTAATCGTTTAACTTGGCAATTAATTTTACAATTAATTATGCGATCGTAATGCGATTATGATTCTAATCAAATATATCGTAAATAGCAATAGAAGAATCATACATATAATATATCCCCAACGAGAAGTCGGGGATACAATATAGATTAGTTTAAATTAGTTCTTAAACTCACAGAACTAATCGCAAAAGGCATATGAATACCTTGTTCTTTTGCATTCAAAACTAACTTTTTAATTCTACCTTTGCCATCAAATAAACTCAACGGAATTATACCACCACCTTCCCTTTGGCTACGTGCGGCTAAATTAACCTTTCCTAAACTCCTATCTAAATTGTCAAATGCTTCTACCGAAACTAAATATTCAGGATATTTGACAGTATCAGCTTGAATTTTTGTAATTGCTCCAAAAATAGGTTTTTCAAACACAATCCCTAATGGTCCAGGATTACCAAAACCTGTAAATAATAGTGCATCTCCAAGTTCAAAACCAGCAGGAATTTCCGGTGTTTGGTCAAGTCGTAGCAAAGAACCTGAAGCCACACTAACTTGAATTTCTACACCACGATAAGATGTCATTAAAAATGTGGTTGGTAGAGATGTTAACGCTTTACCAACTACTTGCCAATCAATTAGATCGTCTGCTTGAAAATAGCTTTTAATTTCTTCACTTTCTGAAAGTAATGGATGGTTTGCAAGGGAATTTTGTAAACTTGGACGAACAAGTTGAGTTTGTTCCATCTCGGAGTTTGTAATAATCATTTTGCTCCTTCGATCCTGTATTTTATAGATATAGATGAATGCTTACTAATAGTTAGACTCTTGTACCGTCAGTTTCTGGTTTATTCTTGACACTCTTGTCTTCGTTATCT
>NZ_NTFS01000530.1 GCF_002289455.1 Brunnivagina elsteri CCALA 953 | reverse complement strand
CGGCTATCGCCAACAGAAGCTACTTCGTATCTACCGTAGGTAGACGCAGAGAACGCCTTAGACGCGGAGCGGCTACCTTTGGAAGTCACTTCGTGCCTACCCGAAGGGTAGGAAGAGAAGGAAGAAATGCTTAACTGAACTGTATTGCCTCATAACTCATAATTCACAACTCATAACTTTTAAATTCATGCCAAAATACATCATGTGGGGAAGCTATTGCGAAGACGTTTTAGAAAAACGTACCCCTTATCGTCAAGCACATCTCGATGGATTAGCGAAACAAAAAGAATCTGGTGTTTTAATGACAATTGGTCCTACTAAAGATGTGACAAAAGTGTTTGCAATTTACGAAGCTGAAAGCGAAAATGTCGTGCGTCAGTTAGTAGAAAATGACCCTTATTGGCAACACCAAATTTGGACTGAATACGAGATTAAAGAGTGGATTCAAGCTCTTTAATGTGGGTTTGAGTCAGGGATAACCTTTTAGAATAAAATAGCGATTTTCGATTGTATCCAATATAATGACCTAACCCCCAACCCCTTCCCAGAATAGGGAAGGGGAGCAATATAAGTGTATTTAACTTATATGAAAATCCCTATAGTTAGGGAACATTGGTATCCACATCAATTAGAGTGAAACCCCAAGGTTTAAGAGCTGCGATCGCAATTTCTCGATCCACTCCTACATAAACCTCCCATTCCGACTTGTGGTCTTTTGGATTTCCCTCACCTACATTACCAGCAACCTTGATGATTGGACAACCAACCAAGCGATCGCGTTCCAATCCTTTTGGAAGTGCTAGTTGAAGTTTGTGACCTACGAACTTTGATACACTTGATTTTGCGATACTTTCACGAATTAAACAAATATCACCAGCAGTTCCCCAAGTGGTTGGGTACATGTGGAGGAATGATATATAAACTTCTGGTTTGATGGCTCTTTTTAGAACTTGCATTATCTTTGATAATTGGTCTTTTTAATTAATAATTATACTGATATTTCCGATGACTGGCATAAACTAAATCTAATTAAACCAAATCATCAAAACTTACTAATTTATTATCGAACAAAACAGTAAGATTTACAGTAGTTGCTTTGACAATAAATATAGTATTTTAATTATTACTAATACAACTCGTCAAAGTCCAGTATTCAAAATTCAGAAAACACCTAAAAATTAAGCACTTTTGTTATTCTACACTGGTTAGTTGTGGTTTTGGGGTCTTGAACACATCAATCTTAACAGGGTGTTGGGAAAACGGGGAGAGGGGAGGTGACAGAAGCGGAGCTTAATGCATCATGCGATCGCACACCATAAGGGAACACCAAGAAATAAATTCTCCAAAATATTGTAGGGGTAGGGTCTCCCCACCCTTTTAAATGATATAGTGATAAGAAAATTCAAAATATTGGTAGTAAGATTATCGATGCTGAGGCAGGCGATCGCTAAGGGAAGCGAATATTTAATTCTCCGTAATTGTCTGAGATATGATGCTTGCTTGGTTAAATTAGGCACTTATTAGCGGCGAATAAACCGATAAATTAAAGCCAGTAGAAATGGTGCGCTGACACGATAAATTAAAGCCAGTAGAAATGGTGCGCTGACAATAAGGCTTAAGCCAAAAGCTGGTGACAACAGTACGCTGAAGTCATAGCCTGTAGAATACTGATGTTCTGGCTTAGGTAAATATTGTGTGGCAACGGTAGCTGTTAAACCACTGATTGCTAATCCTATACCGACAAGTGCGATCGTATTATCGAGTTTGCGATCGCTCTTTGTTTGTTCTAGTTGAATTATCCCCTGGAGGGTACTGCTAAGGTTTTGGATTACGGTTAATCCTGGGAGCAGGTTAGCATAGTCTGTTTTTGCTTGTTGTAGATATTTTTTGGCGTATATCTCGCTTTGGTTGAATTCTCCGAGACAGCTTAAGTTGCTTCCTTGATGTTCGCTAGTAATTTTTTCTAATCGATATTTATAGTTTTCGAGATTGGTTGCGATCGTGCGAATTTGATCGTCGAGATAGTTGAGTGCAATTGTATAGTCGGATAAAGATATTAAGGTATTAGTTAAAGTGGCTTGTAATTGAGTTAAGTTTAATTTACCTGTATTTAGTTGCTCCTGTAATTTTCGTGCTTTGTTTATAGATTCTTGAATTTCAATAAACTCTTTTTTGAGAGTAGCTTTTAAAAATCGGCTTTGATAATATGCCCAAACTATTTTATGGCGGTAGTGGAATAAACGGATAAAATCTTGATATATAGTTTGAACATGCTTTCTCATATCCGAAGCGGAGATATTTTCAGGGAATAGCCAAATTAAAATATGATGGCTTTCGCTTCTGAATTTATCCCAAAATTCTTTGCCTGTTAAATTGATTATTTCTGGCTGATACCACAACTCAAAAATTGTCCCTCCTAATAACTTACCTTTACCAATAAAATCTCGATTCCAATTGTAGTTACTGACAACTTGGGTATATAGTTCTTTGGCAATATCTTCAATTTCTGTATCTGTTTTATTTTCTTCCAGCTTTCCCCAAGCTAACCAAGTTTGACCAATTGTTCCCGATTCATCAGGATTTGACTGATTGGTTTGATTTGATGTGTAAGAAATTCTCTTTTCAATTTCAGCTTTTAGCGGTTCAAATATTTTATGATTGATATCTTGCGGTTGATCGTTAGATTTGCCACTCGCATCTAATTTACCTGAATAGTCAACTAAAAGAGCGTAGATATCACCGAACTGTCGAGGATAGTAATAACCATCAAGGGGAGAATCGAATTTTCTAAATCTGGTTTCTAGTAAATCAATAGCATCAATTTCACTATGACGATGCTTTTCGATTTGTGCATATTTTTCGTTAAAGGTGATTTTGTCTTTTTCTGCTAAATCACCAAATATTTTTTTACAGAAAACTTTGCATTTGTTCTCAATGATTGTTTCATCTTCACCTAAACCATCTTTTAAGTCATAGAGGAATAAGTCAATAGTAGGAAAAATAATGTTAGTAGGATTTGACATTTTATTGATTGCCAGTAAATAAATTACCAAGTCGTTTAAAAATATTACCAAGTCGTTTAAAAATATTCCTTGGTTGTTTAGATTTTTTCGCAGCTGCTACTGAGTCTTTATCATTGAATACATCCCTAGCTGTATTGATAGTCTCTGGTATCTTTTGATTAGGCTTTTCCTCCGGTGGTAAATTTTCAATTCCTTTGCTTTTTTCTGCTCCAATTGTAACTAAGGATGTTAACTCTGTTTGATAAAATGTATTTAATGGCTGGTAAGTTTTTGCAATGGTATCTAATGTTCCAACATTTGTCGAGTTAACTGTGAGTGTTTCGCCAAATTCATTTAACTGTTTCTGGATTTCATCTGGTAAGGGTTTATCCAGTTGGGGAAGGGCGTTAAGGAAGGCTTGTAAAATAAGTATGTCTGTTGATTTCATAGTAGTTATTGATTTTATCAATTTGGGTTATGGGAATAAATGCTTAAGCAAAAATTATTTATGTCATTGCGTAGCTTGCTTCTCCGTTTCGGAGTACGTAACGAAGTGGAGTGTTCGCTGAAAGCGTTCTCGCAGAGTAGCAATCACAAAATCTGTCATACCAATTCTTTGTGTTAGCGAAGCTTGCCAGAAGGGCTAGCTGCATAGAATTTTACCCCACCCTAGCCCTCTTACAAAGGTAGGG
>NZ_NTFS01000053.1 GCF_002289455.1 Brunnivagina elsteri CCALA 953 | reverse complement strand
CCTCAAGTCATTGCTCACCGTTGTGCTTACCTTAATGGATTAATCTTTGCTCGCTAAATAAAAAGTGGGATGCTCCCTACTAGCAATTGCCTATATAGATGGTTATTTTTCACCTCTAGAACGCGAAATGCTAGACCGGGTAACAAAAATTTGGAACTACTCGGAAACAGAAATTGAAAAGTTACTGGAAGAAGCAAAAAGCTTTGGTCAAGTTAAACGCATTTATGGCGATTTAGAAAAATATGAGCTATCATTTGGTGCGCGCCTACTAAAGGGTACTGATGCTATTTTATCAAGGGGAATTATAGACAATTTAGCAAAAGTTGCTCCTGGAAATGTTGGGCGCAAAATTGAGAAACTGCGTAAGGAAATATTATTATCAGGACCTGACTATGATAGAGCAATACAAAAATGCAAATCAATAGCAGCTGAGGATTATAAGTATGCAGAAAATTCACTGAAAAGTACTTATTATGCTCTTGATAATTTAGCAAAAAATATAGAAAAGGCTACTGAAGCAATACAGAAAGAAACAAGTAGCAAAGGACAAGCTAATACAGCCAAAGAAGTCGCAAAACAGCTTGAGAGTACTAGAAATTTGCTCTCGACTGAAACTCTCAAAGAGCTTGAAGGGGTACATGAATCGCTACGTGCAAAAGAACGTGCTTTAAAGCATTTCAGTATAGCCTTCATAGGTAAAACAAAAGCAGGCAAAAGCACGCTCCACGCGATTATTACAGGTGATGGCTGGGATGCTATTGGTGTAGGTAAACAGCGTACAACTCGTTTTAATCGGGTTTATGAGTGGAAAAATATTCGGATTATTGATACTCCTGGAATTGGTGCGCCTGGTGGTAAAAGTGATGAAGAAATTGCCGAAAGCATTATCGAAGAATCTGATGTTATTTGTTATGTAGTCACAAACGACAGCATTCAAGAAACAGAATTTAAATTTTTACAGCTTTTAAAACAAAAAGCTAAACCCCTAATTATATTACTTAACGTTAAAAATAATCTCCGGGACACTCGAAGGTTTGAACATTTCTTAAAAGACTCAGATAAATTGTTTGTAATGGATAGTACAAGTGGTTTAGGTGGACATATTGAACGCATCCGTCGCTACGCCAAACAGTATTACGCTAACGACTACTTTGATATTATTCCTGTGATGCTTTTGGCTGCACAAATGTCACATGAAGCAGAACATCAGCAACATAAAGACAAGCTATTTAAAGCAAGCCGTATACAAAATTTTCTTGATGCTATTCGGGTGTCTTTAGTTGAGCATGGAGTAATTAGACGTTCTCAAACCTTACTTGGTTCTACAGTTGGTGCAATTGAGGAGCCTAACAAATGGGTGACTGAGCAGGTACAAGCTTATCAAAACTTGACTGACAACTTGAAAAATATGCATGATAAGTTTCAAGAGGGAATCACAAAGGCATCTAGGGATAATCATGAATATTTAATACAGCAAATTAAGACAGTTTTTAAAGACGCATTCGATACAATTCAACCTTTTGCAGAAGAAAATTGGGATGCTGATGAAAATCAGTTGAAAGCAAAATGGGAAAATAGGCTAAGAACATTAAAGTTCCAAGACAGATTAAATAATGCATTTGAAGAAAGTAGCAGAAAATTCAATCATGAAGTTGAGGAAATACTAGAAGAGATTGGTACTGAATTACAAATTGTTGCTAAATTGGAGGCTGGCAGTTTTAAGTTGAATGAACAGGATCGTATCATATTTAAAGATATGTTGCGTATTGGTGGAAACCTGCTAGGAATAGCAGGAGCGTTTGCAATCTTTATTGCTCCACCTGTTGGTATTTTCCTGGGAATTGCTGGTACTGTTTTAAGTGTTATTTCCAATTTTCTCAAATCTAAGGAGCAAAAACGCCGCGAAGCAGTGGAAAATATTCGCAACTCTTTAAATAATCAATTAGAAGATTATCAACAAAAAATGCTTACTAAAGCTAAAGAAGAATTTAGCAAGTATTGTGATGCTGTAGCCGTTAATATTAATAACTACTTCGATGAATTGATTCAGGGTATAAAAAAAATAAGCGAGCAACTCGTAAAAGCTAAAACTCAATTAGATAGCTCTGCTAATTATCTTAATCGTGCTTATGCCAAGCGCATTATCGATTGGTGTTTTGATAAATACGAACCATTAACAGATGAAGGTATTATCAAAACTATTAGTAAAGTACAACGTGATTTTGGACGAAGTATAAAAATTATAACAAAGTCTGAATTGCAGTTTAAAAAATCTCAAGAAACAATTAATCGAGTGTTACAAGAAGATGTTTATATAATTTCACGAGAATCAACTCAATAAAAACCAAATGTGCTAAGTAATAAAAAATAAGTAGGAGTAGCTAAAAATGTCTCAAGAAAGAAAATTTAATGCCTCTGATATCGCTGCTAAATTTAAAAATATGTGTTTAGCATTTGATAAAATATTAGCTCAATGTAATCAACAAGAATTCAGTATTATCCGCAAAAAGCTAGGTGATGATATCAAAGAATATCGTGAGAATGGGATTATTACAGTAGCTTTTGTTGGTCAATATAATGCAGGTAAATCTACTACGATTTCTGCACTTACAGGACGAAGAGATATTAAAATAGATTCTGATATTGCAACTGATAAAACTACTGATTATGACTGGAATTGTATTAAATTAATAGATACACCAGGACTATTTACAGACCGTAAAGACCATGATGAAATTACTTATGAGGCAATAAATAAAGCCGATTTATTAGTTTTCAGTCTCACTTATATGCTTTTTGATTCAATCACAGTAGAAAATTTCAAGAAGCTAGCTTATGAAAAAGGTTATCGATGGAAAATGATGCTACTCATCAATAAAATGTCAGATGAGGCAGGAGAGGAAGTGCAAAAAATTGCTAATTATCGTAAAAGTTTAGCAGAGGCACTTAAGCCCTACAGCCTCAATGAATTTCCTGTCTGTTTTATCGATGCAAAAGATTATTGTGAAGGTATAGATCAAGATGATGATTTTCTCATAGAAATCAGTCGTTTCCAAACTTTTATTGATGCTTTAAATAATTTTGTCGAACGCCGCGCCGCACTTACTCGTTTTGATACACCAGTACGAATTGTTTTAGCTTCTGTTGATGAAGCTCAATTAAGCTTTACGCGCAATTCTAATCAAGATACCACTTTTTTAGAAGTACTGACACGATTATCTCGAACAGTGCATAAGGAAAGAGAACGCTTGCGAACAAAATTTCATAGTGTCGCTTTAGAAATGTCCTCCGCAATTGCAAACGAGGGAATTAAATTAGCATATTCTGTGGGGACAAAAACTCAGGAAGATTTTGAAAAACTGAATATAGCAAGCGAGTTCAATGTACAGAATCATTATGATAACACCACAGAAAAATTAGAAGATTTGTTATCAGTGGCAATTGAAGAGATTAGCGAAGAAGTTCAAGAAGTATTACAGAGTAACCTTGCACAAACATTTATAAGCTGTTTGGAAAATACACAAAAATTATCTGCCAAAAACATTGATAATAATACAAATGTTGAGCGACTAAAAAGTCAAGTGGAAGCATTACAAAAAATTGGTGATGTGCTAGGAGTTCATTGGGATAAATTTGCTACGGGTAGAGTTAGTGGTCAAGGGTTTTTAAATGCCACGAATGTAGCAGGAAGCAATCTTCATCATGTAGTTTACGGTGTAGGAAAATTTGTTGGTGTGAATTTCAAGCCTTGGCAAGCCGTTGGAATTGCTAAAGACCTTGCTAATTTTACTATGTTTCTTGGTCCTGTACTGGCAGTAGTTGGCGCTGGTTTAGATGCCCATTCCATGCAAAAAGAAGCAGAAAGACAAGATAAAATGGCTGAAGCTCGTCAAGTGATTACGAGTCAGTTTACTGCTATTGGAAAAAATCTTGAAGTTCAAGTAGATAAGATATTTGCAGAAGTAGAAACACAAGTTTATGGCGAGATTGATAAGCAAATTGCAACCGCACGTCAACAAGAAGAAAGTGCGATCGCTACTTCTAACACTGGAGTAAGACAACTCGCGGAAATTCGTAAAGGCTTTGAGTCTATCCTCTCTGATATCACTGAGGCAAGTCAAAATACAGTTATTTAGAGAAAATAGTACAAAATAAACCTCACTTATTAAGATAGAAGTTATTTTTCTACTGTTTTACAGAACAATAAAATAGTACCAATCTATTTAGTAGAGACGTGATTAATCTCGTTTCTACTAAATAGATTTTTCCATCGCACTCCAAAATACTATCTTTGCCAACCTGCGATACTAAACTGTACGATAGTTAGTCTTCTTATTTACTCTGATAGGGGAAATCGTTAAAATTTTAACAGTTCCATTGATGCAATTAGTAAATTTATGATTGGGATATTTTTTTCTTTGGAAGTCCCTAACTGCGATCGCACACAATTAACTTGCTCTAAAATAAGAAAAGCTTGATAGCTTGATAAACATAATTCAACAACGGGCAGTGAACCAAAACGGTGAAATGCAACAACGCAGCGAACCGCAAGTAAAATCTAACTATTACTCCTTGCTAGAACTCCATCCTTCAGCATCGGTAATTGATATTCGTCGTGCTTACCGCGAACTCAGCAAGCGCTATCATCCAGATACAACTGAGTTACCTGATGCTGTCGCTACAGCTAAATTTCGGGAAATAAACGAAGCTTACGCAACCCTCACCAAGCCAGAACAACGATTTAACTATGACCTCAAAATCGGTTATTCGCGCTTTGGAGTCATCCAACCACCTCCAGACTTAAATAAACAGGTTTCCCGTTCCTACGACTGGGGAAAATCAGCCTATCTTGATGCTACCGACAGACCACTTTCCGGAGGCGAATTATTTGCCCTGTTTATCATGGGAATAACACTTTTGGGCTGCTTATTACTTGCGATCGCAATTGGGATAATCCGTGGTGATACTACCGAACAACCATTTTTTCAATCTATTCCTCAACCATTGACCCAAAATACACACTTGGTAAGTACACCAAACTTCGCCAACAATTATGGACCAATCAAAGATAAAATATTCAATATATCTTATTAAAAATTTACTTTAAATTATTCAGCTTAAAACGACCCTAACAAAGCCACAGTCACTTTCATGGTGTTTCACTCCTAAATTATGGTTATCTCCCCAGACACACCCTTATACAACCACTCCTTACCGCGAATCGAAGCATGGTTACGCGAACAAGGTTGCCAGCAAGATAACCAAGAACTGCATTCTTGGCGTTTGCAAAAATCTAACTGGAATGCCGAATTATGGCTAGATACTGAGCAAATTACCGTTCGCTACGTCAAAGCAGGAGAAGACGGACAAGATATCCTGCGTTCTTTCAAATATTCTCTCAGTCGGCAAGATATCGAACAAGCCGTATTTGCGGGACCCTAAATTTAATTCGAGTTAGGAATAATATTAACTCCTAACTATCGTACAGACGACCCGGTGGGTCGTCTCTCATTTTAAATCTCTCAATTTAAACCTCTCAATTTAAATCTCTCAATTTAAATTTTCCCAAATCGCCGACTTCGCTGCTGATAAGAAGACAAAGCCTGATGAAACTGATTACGATCAAAATCAGGCCAAAATACATCCGTCACATAGATTTCCGTATAAGCAATTTGCCAAAGGAGAAAATTGCTAATCCGCATTTCTCCACTTGTACGAATTAACAAATCGGGGTCTTCAATCCCAGCAGTATACAAATGGCGCTCAAAAACTTCCTCGTCAATTTCATCAGGTTCAAGCAAACCATCCTTAACTTGTTGTGCGATCGCGCGACAAGCAGATAAAATTTCTTCCCTACCACCGTAATTAGTGGCGACAGTAAACTGGATGCCGCGATTATTCTGGGTTTCCTCCATCGCTTTCTGGATCTCTTCTTGCAATGAAGGAGGTAATGCCTTTAAATTCCCCGCAAACTTAATCCGGACATTTTCCTTCATCATGTCACGCAACTCTTGGCGCAAAACCACCTGAAATAAACTCATCAAAAAATCAACTTCTTCAGCCGGACGTTTCCAGTTTTCAGTCGAAAAAGCATAAGCCGTCAGCGATTCAATCCCCCAATCATCACAAGTCCTGAGTAATGCTTTAAGAGCATCAACTCCCCGCTTATGTCCCATAATCCGGGGTAATCCTCGATGCCTAGCCCATCGACCATTGCCATCCATAATCACCGCAACATGTCTAGGTAATAATTCGCGTTTCAGGTCAGAAGGTAAAACTCGCAATTCTGTTTGTTGTGCTGTCATTTTTTATTCCGAGAAGCGGTCGATGGTAATCCGAGTAAACGTGAAACCATAAAAAGCGCCTTACTACGGATTTGCCTTCCCAAACTTAGCAATCCGGGTGCAACAGCTTCCCGATCTACATTAGGAGAAAACATTTCCTCAAGCAAGTCTTTTAGTTTCGCGATCGTTAATGGTCTATTTAGGGTTCCCCGTTCTGCTAGAGAAATAGAACCTGTTTCTTCTGATACAACGACACAAATACAGTTTTCGACTCGCTCAGTAATACCCATCGCTGCCCGATGGCGAGTTCCCAACTGGCGCGAGGCTGTGCGTCCCGAAAGCGGTAGAATTATACCTGATGCGATTATCCGCGAGCCACGTACTAATGTAGCACCGTCATGTAAAAGTGTCTTGGGCTGAAAAATAGTTTGAATCAATTCCTTAGAAACTTCAGCATTCAGCTTTACACCAGGTACGGAAAAATCCCGTTCGTCGATCGGACCTGTAGTTTCTATAATCAGCAAAGCCCCAATTCGGTTTTTCGACAGTTCCTTTATCGCTTCCACTATTTCATCGATCGTACTATCAGATTTAGGAAGCGTCAGACTGGAGGGTTGAAACATCTGGCGAAATTCCCCACGTCCCAGCCTTTCTAGAAATCTGCGAAACTCCGATTGAAGTGCAACTGCCATAGCTACTGCACAACCAATTACCAATTTTTCTAAAACAAAATTCAACAGTTCCAGTCCCCACTGATGGGAGAGGGCTGAAGCCAACATTAATATAATAAAACCTCGCACCATCCACAGCGTCCGACGCTCGTTAATTAGAACTAGCATCATATAGGTCAGCGCCAGCACTAATACTATATCCAGTGTCTTTAGCAGCAAGGTGTGCGACCATTCGGCTATCAGCCATTGCTTCCACAAATCTTTCATGACATCTGGAATTAAATATTTTGCCGCTAATACAAAGTTAATACTGGGCGTTCGCTTATTTTAAAACTCTAAGTTCAATTAAAGCCTTAATTCAAAAGGGAAAAGGCTATTTTTAAGTAAATAGTCATTTCTAAGTAACGTTTACTACCTTCGTATCAGGCTTCTAGAAGCGTCGACTTAAGGCTTAGGGAAGTACAAATCATAAAAATGGCTAAAACCTTGTACGAGCCAAAAATACCTGAGTTGACCGAATCGTCTGGATTACAAGCCCTGTGAGGCTTAATTAAATTTTTGGGTCAAAAATGAGCGAACGTACAGTTAATAGTTAAAAATTAGGAGTTAGGAATTAAAAATTAGGAGTTAGGAATTAAAAATTAGGATTTAGGAGTTAGAAATTAGGATTTAGGATTTAGAAATTAGGAGTTAGGAACTTGAAAATTAGGGGTTAGGGTTTGCTTTCTTAAGCATTAGAAGGTTTTATTTACCCCACTACTCTAACTCATACCTCATACCTCATACCTCATACCTCATACCTCATACCTCATAACCCATAACTCATAACTCATAACCCATAACCCATAACTAATAACTCATAACTCATAACTTCTAACTATTTTTCAGCCTTTCCGGTAAACAATCTTGTCGAAGTAAATCCTGATATGTTTCACGTTGCAAAATTATATTTGCCTCGCTATCAGCAACTAATACCGCAGCCGGACGGGGCAGACGATTGTAGTTCGATGCCATACTGTAATTGTAAGCACCTGTCGCCATCACAACCAGAATATCTCCTGACTCAGTTTTTGGTAGTTGGGCATTCTTAATTACAATATCCCCTGACTCGCAGTGTTTTCCGGCAACTGTCACAGTTTCTGTACAAGCTACCGACATTTTGTTAGCAATGACTGCACGATAAACCGACTGGTAAGTAATTGGACGAGGATTATCTGACATCCCACCATCAACCGCAATATAATTGCGAATTTCGGGAATCTCTTTCGACGAGCCAACCGTATATGCTGTCACGCAGGATGTCGCCACTAAAGAACGTCCAGGTTCGGATAATAATTTTGGGAGGGGTAAATTTTGCTCAATACAAGCATTTTGAATCACTTCGCAAATCGGTTTTACCCATTCTTCAATGCTTGGGGGATCATCAGATTCAATATATTTAACCCCCAAACCACCACCGACGTTTAATTCGGTAATATTTAAACCGTGACTTGCAGATTGAATTAACCACTGTACCATTACTGCTGCTAAGTCTCTATGGGGTTGACGCTCAAAGATTTGCGAACCGATATGGGCATGAACCCCGATAAAATTTAAACCATTTTGCTTGCTGACGAATGTAAATACCTCGTCGAGTTGGTTAGGATCAAATCCAAATTTACTGTCGAGGTGTCCTGTACGAATATATTCGTGGGTATGGCATTCGATGCCAGGTGTCAGACGTAACATGATCCGGATGGGTTGTTTCAGGGAACCCATTTCGACCAAAGTTTTTAGTTCATGCCAGTTATCAACTACAATAGTTGCCTTTGCTTCAATTGCGAAAGCTAGTTCCTCTCGTGATTTATTGTTCCCGTGGAGGTATATTTTACTGGGGTTAACTCCCGCATTCAGGGCAGTATGTAGTTCCCCTCCAGATACGACATCAATTCCTAGTCCTTCTTGATTGGCGATCGCACAAACTGCCAAGCAACTCCACGCTTTGGAAGCATACAATACTTGCGATTCCCCTTTGTAATAGCGTTTAAAACTATCACGATATTGCCGACAAGCTGCACGCAATGTGGTTTCATCCAATATATACAAAGGCGAACCGAATTGCTGAACTAATTTCTGAACATCACAGCCACCAATTTCTAAATTATCTTGATTGTTGATTCTGGCTGTTAGCGGTAGCAACTCCTGATTAGGAGAAATTTCAATATTATTATTTTTAATCTGAGGTAAATACTTACTACCGAAATTTTGAACCTCAGTCGGATGAGTCGATACCATAACTGTGTGAGCTATCCTTAAATTAAAAGTCTTGAGTTGTGATTTAGCTGTAAAGACGCGACTAATCACGCCTGTGGAAGTTACTAGTTAAGAGTTAAAGAAAGAAAACCTGTAAACTTAATTTGTCAAGGTTAGTAAAAAATCTGGATTTACGCCACCATACACCTATAAACTCTAATTATTAGCTGTTGTATAAAATCTATACTGAAGTCTAGATTTTATTTTTTACTTGAACGGGAGCATGGGAGCAGTTATCCCGAAGTTCGCTTTCACTGCGACAGCCAAACGCAATAAATTTATTATTCCTAACTCCTAATTTCTAAATTTTTGAGAAATTAGTAGGAATGAGCAAATATTCCCATACCCAGTTTACAGCCACGGTGTACTCTCAAGTCGAAAAAAGCTAGGGAAGGTCAACAATACCGTCCATTAGACTATAAATATCAACCAGCGTGAACACATTCAATTTAGAACTTCAGTCATTGACAGAAACACACCTTAGTGCATTGCTAGAACTGGATCAAACTTGTTTTGGCGGTTTGTGGACGTTGGACGCATATCAGCGAGAAATAGCCAGCCCCAACAGCGATTTGCTTGGTCTAATTTCTCCCCTCTCCACTATGGAACTATTAGGCATGGGCTGCTTTTGGTCAATTTTAGAGGAGGCACACATTACGCTTTTAGCTGTTCATCCCCAATATCAACGGCAAGGGATGGGACAAGCTTTGCTATTTTCCCTACTCAAGACAGCTCACGATCGCGGTTTGGAGCGAGCAACCCTAGAAGTACGAGCTTCTAATCTGAGTGCTATTAATTTATATCAGAAATTTGGTTTCAAGACAGCTGGACGTAGGCGGCGATATTACAAGGATAATGACGAAGATGCCCTCATTCTCTGGCTTGGCGATATTCAACATCCCCAATTCCCCAATTCTCTCAAAACTTGGCATCAAATTACTTCAGAACACCTCAAATCATTTGGTTGGTTGTTTACTTCTTCTTAACTTCCGTGACTTAAGTTACTCAATATTGCCTTCTGAATGTAGTTTTGTACTTTCTTAACAAATCTTTATTATATTCTGAGAAATATTAATTTTTGAAGTTTGTGCCCGCGATCGCATCAAAAACACTGCATAAAGTTTAAATTAATCTTGACAGGAACTCAAAAATGTGATAAATATTTTCAGTTGGGAGCAGTTTTGGCAAAAACGCCACAAAAGTGATTAATTGCCGGAAATACAGCATTTAAAAGGCTCTCAAAGTCAAGCATTTCAGTATAGTAACGAAGTAAAAGTAATAAATATTTCAGCAGGAAACCCGTAATCTGATTAAGCTCCGATTAACGTATGTATCTTTCATACAGGATCGGTTTGTTTTGGCTGTGCTAAAATCAGCGTACCGGCACGCCGCAGGTGATGGGAAAACTGCCATATGTTTGAACGCTTCACAGAAAAAGCCATTAAGGTTATCATGCTCGCCCAAGAGGAAGCTCGAAGGTTAGGGCATAATTTTGTCGGTACCGAACAAATCCTCCTGGGTTTGATTGGTGAAGGTACCGGAGTAGCAGCAAAAGTACTGAAATCGATGGGTGTCAATCTCAAAGACGCTCGGATTGAGGTAGAGAAAATCATAGGTCGAGGCTCAGGCTTTGTAGCTGTGGAAATTCCGTTTACGCCACGGGCAAAGCGCGTTTTGGAACTCTCTTTGGAAGAAGCACGACAGTTGGGGCACAACTATATTGGCACCGAACATCTGTTGTTAGGCTTAATCCGAGAGGGGGAAGGAGTCGCAGCCAGAGTCCTAGAAAATCTTGGGGTTGACTTATCTAAAGTCAGAACCCAAGTGATTCGGATGTTAGGCGAAACTGCTGAGGTGACACAAGGTGGTCCATCCAGCCGGACAAAGACCCCGACGTTGGACGAATTTGGTTCAAACTTGACCCAAATGGCGGCTGACGGCAAGCTTGACCCAGTGGTGGGACGCGCCAAAGAAATTGAGAGAGTAATTCAAATTCTTGGTCGCCGGACTAAAAACAACCCAGTATTAATCGGTGAGCCTGGGGTTGGAAAAACGGCGATCGCAGAAGGTTTGGCATCGCGCATCACCACCAAAGATATCCCTGATATCCTTGAAGATAAGCGCGTAGTCACCCTAGATATTGGTTTACTGGTAGCAGGAACCAAATATCGAGGCGAATTTGAAGAACGCC
Organism: Brunnivagina elsteri CCALA 953; assembly: GCF_002289455.1. Lineage (GTDB taxonomy): Bacteria > Cyanobacteriota > Cyanobacteriia > Cyanobacteriales > Nostocaceae > Brunnivagina > Brunnivagina elsteri. The sequence continues at coordinate 12,419 of NZ_NTFS01000053.1, read as the reverse complement.
TGAAGAAAATCATGGATGAGATTCGTCAGGCAGGAAATGTAATTTTAGTTATTGACGAGGTTCACACCTTAATTGGTGCAGGTGCAGCCGAAGGGGCAATTGATGCAGCAAATATCCTCAAGCCAGCTTTGGCGCGGGGTGAGTTGCAATGTATCGGGGCGACAACGCTTGACGAGTACCGCAAGCACATCGAACGCGATGCAGCCCTAGAACGCCGTTTCCAACCAGTAATGGTAGGCGAACCCTCGGTAGATGAAACGATAGAAATTTTGTACGGTTTACGTGAACGCTACGAGCAACACCACAAGCTGAAGATTTCCGATGAAGCTTTGGTGGCTGCTGCGAAGCTATCCGACCGTTATATATCTGACCGCTTCCTTCCGGACAAAGCTATCGACTTAGTTGATGAAGCTGGTTCGCGGGTGCGTTTAATTAACTCCCAATTACCCCCAGCCGCGAAAGAACTAGATAAGGAACTGCGTCAGATTCTCAAAGAGAAAGACGATGCAGTGCGATCGCAAGACTTCGATCGAGCTGGGGAACTGCGAGATCGCGAAATGGAAATCAAAGCCGAAATCCGTGCGATCGCTCAAAACAAAGCAACCGGAACCAAGACCGAAGGTGGCGATGAACCTGTAGTTACAGAGGAAGATATCGCCCATATCGTCGCATCTTGGACGGGTGTACCTGTCAATAAGCTGACCGAATCCGAATCGGAAAAGCTAATGCACATGGAAGACACCCTACACCAACGACTGATTGGTCAAGAAGAAGCTGTCAAAGCAGTTTCGCGAGCAATTCGCCGTGCCCGTGTAGGTTTGAAAAATCCTAACCGACCTATTGCTAGCTTTGTTTTCTCTGGTCCTACCGGGGTTGGTAAAACCGAATTAGCAAAATCCTTAGCTTCCTACTTCTTCGGTTCTGAAGAAGCAATGATTCGCTTAGATATGTCTGAGTATATGGAACGCCACACCGTCAGCAAGCTGATTGGTTCGCCTCCAGGTTACGTAGGATACAACGAAGGCGGTCAGTTAACCGAGGCTGTACGTCGCAGACCTTACACAGTGGTGCTTTTCGATGAAATCGAAAAAGCTCACCCCGATGTATTTAATATGCTACTGCAAATCTTGGAAGACGGTAGATTGACGGATGCAAAAGGTCGTACCGTTGACTTCAAAAACACCCTATTGATTTTAACCTCGAACATTGGTTCTAAGGTAATCGAAAAAGGTGGTGGTGGTATTGGTTTCGAGTTTGCCGAAGACGCAAGCGACTCCCAATACAATCGGATTAAATTCTTGGTTAACGAAGAACTCAAAAACTACTTCCGTCCTGAGTTCCTCAACCGTCTTGACGAAATCATCGTCTTCCGTCAGTTGAATAAAGCTGAAGTTACGGAAATTGCCGATATTATGCTCAAGGAAGTCTTCGGACGCTTGGGTGAAAAAGGCATCACGATGGAAGTTACAGACCGCTTCAAGGAGCGTCTGATTGTGGAAGGCTACAATCCCAGCTACGGAGCTAGACCACTACGTCGGGCAATTATGCGCTTGTTAGAGGATAGCTTGGCTGAAGAGATTCTCTCAGGTCGCGTTAAAGAAGGTGATACTGCCGTAGTTGACGTGGATGAAAACAATAATGTTGTTGTTCGTCCTGGGGAACGTCCCGAACCACCAGTTTTAACTCCAGCAGGGGAATAGGTTATTAGATATTGGATTAAATCCAATATCTAAAATAATCTGGAATTTGAAATCAAAAGCGGTAAAGTTGAAAAAACTTTACCGTTTTCTACTGAAACCTCATTTACTATGAGGATAAAAGTTATTACTACCCATCTGGGTGAAGCGTAAACTAAAAATTTCGTGTAAATTTAAAATACTATTTTCAACTGTTTTAAAACTATAGATATTTTTATGGAAACATCATCGTCTGACCTCAATTCTCCCAAATCAAAGCAGGAAGGTAAGAGTATATTGATTATGCGTTTTACTGCTGGAGCAATGATTGGACTGCTGGTTGCAGCTATATACTGGGGAACAAGTATTTATTTTGCTTATCCAATATCATTAAATACAGGTATTATTGGCTGTTTGTTCATTGCGATCGCTTGTGGGTTGATGACATTGAAATGGGGTTATAAAACGTTGGAAAATATTTTGGAGAATTTGCGTTAATAGTGTGCATGTAATATTAAATAAATGTAACTAAATAGTAAAGAAACAGCAGCATACTTTGAACTTGAAAAAAATCAAAGTATGCTTTTCAGTTGTGTAACTTGATTGAAACTAATATGGCTTCCCAGGAAAATAATGCAAAAGACACTTCAGCTTCTTCACAATTATGGCGAAATATTCGTGAAAATGTCACATTAGTTGCGATCGCACTTCTACTTGCTTTCTTCATTCGTACTTTTATTGCCGAACCTCGGTACATTCCTTCACCATCGATGGTACCAACTTTATCTGAAGGCGATCGGCTAGTAGTAGAAAAAGTACTGTATCACTTCAAACAACCCCAGTTTGGCGACATCGTTGTATTTAACCCCCCATTAGAACTACAACGTCAAAGAAAAATAGACAAAGACCAAGCATTTATTAAACGTATTATTGCTACACCAGGTGAAACAGTCAGCATCAAAGAGGGTAAAGTTTATTTAAATGGGCAACCTATCTCAGAAAATTACATAGCTGAACCACCAAATCAAGCATTTCCAGAAATCAAAATTCCTCCCAGCCAATTTTTTGTCATGGGAGATAATCGCAACAATAGTTACGATTCCCGTTACTGGGGATTTGTGCCCAAGGAGAATATTATTGGTAGAGCCGTATTTCGCTTTTATCCTATCAATAAAATTGGGACGATTTAGTTATAATAAGTCAGAATACAGGAGTCAGAAGTCAGAATACAGGCATTAAAATTCCCTGTTCTTGATTACTGACTCTCAAATTCTCCATAAAAATATCAGAATCTTAAATAATACATCAACTGGGCTAATACATCACCCGATAAATTTAAACGCTTTTGAAAATCTATAATATCTCGATATAATCCATTCTCCAAACGATTTTTTACCACCGCTTCAGCCAACAGTGAATTAATGAATGGAACATTTGCGATCGCGTCTACAGTTGCGGTATTAATATTAATAAATTTTGTCGCAATTTCTATCGCTTCATCATCGTAATAACTAAAAGTAAGTATTACTTGAAAATACTCAAACCTGGCAGGAGATATACTTAATGCTGCTCCAATATCTTCAATACAGTAATATTTGACACCAGAACGGGACAATTCAACCAGCATTCTTGCTTGGTGTATGGACAACCCAGGCAACCTTAACCAATCATCAACAGTAGCATTATTAGCATCAATACTGATACCAAGTTGAGATGCGATCGCAATTTCTTCTGCTGACTGAAAGCGGTAATAAGGATTACCCAGTATTTGATTTCGTAGTTTCTGCAATCTCGCGTTAAATTGAAAAGGATTCATAAAATTAAGAAATTAGGCACTTGCAGTAAAGCTTTTTGTATCCCACTAACCTCCTTAAAAATGAGAGAACTAATTCAAATTCTCCCTTGAAAAGGAGGATTTAAGGTAGGCTGTTGACTCTGTGGCTTTTAGAGATTAAAAATTCATACAAAATCTGTGATGTCAAAGATCATATCGGGTAGGGGCAAACGGATGTTTGCCCTTTTATGACGACACAAAATAGCATGAACCAAAAGCACGAAAATTTCATCAAAGTCAATAGCCTAGATTTAAGGGAATAAAATAGGCTAAGGAACCACACAAGAGACTTGAAAAATGAGATTCGATATTTTACAAAATTCCTAACTCATAACTCTTAATTCCTAACTTAATTATTAAATATGGTCTAACAACTGACGACGTTTTTGCTCAAATTCGTACTCTGTAATTAAACCATCCTGACGCAAAGTATCCAACTCTCGCAAAGCATCCGCAATTGAAGCAACTTGTTTACCCGCAGTTTGGGAAATTTTTGCCGATTTTCCTAAATTGAAATTTTGGTCAAAAGTATCTTCATCTTGTGCTAAAAACCAAACTCCCTCAATTGCACTCGCTACCTTAGGAATTGGTGTCCAAGAAAGTAAAACGTAAATAATACCCCATAAGGGTTGACCTAAATAAAATTTATGCAACCCAGAAATTGTCAGCGTTCCACTAAAAGCTAAAACAGCAGCAACACTGCGGCTTTTATGTTGATTTTTAAACATAATTCAAATAAATTTTACGAATAGCAGAGTAACCCGTTTAATTAAACATCATCAGGAACATCAAAAATAAATTATCCAGGGTTTTTATAGATAGTACGGTATGTTGACATAATTAAAGAGAATAAAATGCGATCGCCCTTGGTGGGTGCTTTCACCATCGCAACAGTTCCTAGTCTCTGGGAACCCCTGCGGGGAACAGAAGTATCGCTCCATCCCCATCATCTGCCCGTTAATCTCCACCGATCAATTTTGGCTGTTCCCCTTTTTCCTCCAGCTTTTCTAGTCAAGTGTTGAAATCTCGGTAAAAAACCGTACTTGAACCGCAACTTCCCAAAATATCGCTCTGGACTAGAATAAAACAAGAGGCGAAAGTATGAAAGCTACTGAGAAAAATAACTCAGTCCAGTGGGAGCAACATGGGATTCTTTGACTCTGATATTATCCAACAGGAAGCAAAACAATTATTTGAAGATTATCAAGGACTTATCAAGCTTGGTAATGACTATGGAAGGTTCGATCGTGAAGGCAAAAAGCTATATATCGAGCAAATGGAAGCAATGATGGAGCGCTACCGTATCTTTATGAAGCGGTTTGAGCTATCAGAAGATTTCATGGCTCAAATGACTATGGAACAGCTAAAGACACAACTTGGTCAATTTGGGGTGACTCCACAACAAATGTTTGACCAAATGAACATGACATTGCAGCGCATGAAAACTGAATTAGAAAAGCAAAAGTAAGGAATTATTTGGGAGTTAGGAGTTGGGAGTTAGAAATTAAGAGTTCAAAAATTAATTAGCTTGATTAAAAAAACAATTTAACTCAAAAGTTCATAAGACCTCACGGTATGCTGGAAACTCAGTCCCTTTAGGGCGCTCGTGGGAAGCGACACGAGCCGTTAAAACGGCATTGAATCTTGAGTTTTTGTTCAGGTTTTTTTGATTGGAAACCTGAAAAACCAACTCCCATTTCTGGGGTAATGTTAGCTACCCTACCTAGCCCTAAAAGGGCGGCTACGCCAACGGAACGTCTTCGACGAACGGGAACGCGTTCGCGCAGCGTGTCGCTTTGCGACTCAGCGCGAACGACCTGTTATTAGAGCTTGTTAGGCTTGCAACACTGTTCCAGTGACCTTAGAACTGTTTAATTACAAGCGACAGAGCAGGGAACTAGCTACGCATTCCAGGGTGTCGTGATTCAAATAACGGCTACCTATTTATAGGTGGTGGTCAAGCTTGCTTGATTTCGACATGCAAGCTCAGTCCCTTTAGGGCTGGGTTACTGACAAACTCATCACTCCCGTGAAGACGCAATACACCGCATCTTCACATTTATAAATCATAACTCCTAATTCCTAACTCCTAACTCACAACCCCTATTCTCCTTTGGGACGTGGGAACTGCGAAGTCGGCTTAAAGTTTTCCACAGGTACATCTTTAAGTGCCCGTTGCATAAAATCAGCCCAAATAGGGGCTACGGTAACACCACCTGTAGCCCCGCTTGCCAGTTGTTTGTTATCATCTCGACCGATCCAGACTGCCGTTGTTAACTGCGGTACAGTTCCCACAAACCAGATATCTTTTTCTGACGATGTGGTTCCCGTTTTACCAGCAGCCGGACGACCGATCGCAGCATTTTTCCCAGTACCCTCAGTAACTACCGATCGCATCACGTCAATAATAGCTGCTGAAGCCCAGGGGTCGAGAACTAGCTGGGGTTTAGGCGTGTTATCAAGCAATACATTACCACTACTGTCTGTAACTCGGACAATCACAGTTGCAGGAGATTGCCAGCCATAATTGGCGAATGTAGCATAAGCACTAGCCATTTCCAGAGGTGTTAAACCGATCGCACCTAGAGGTAGAGAAGTAACTGGTTCCATTGGACTTGTAATTCCCAAAATGCGACAAGTCTCTACAACTTTATTCATGCCAATCGCTTTACCGAGCTTAATTACGGGAATGTTACGGGATTGTGCTAAAGCGTAACGAATTGTCATGGAACCACCGAAACTACCATCATAGTTACGGGGATAATACATATTATCGCCATCACGGTAGCCAACGGGAGCATCTACAACCGTGGAAGATGGGCTATACTTTCCTGTGGCAAAGGCAGCATAGTAAACAAAAGGCTTAAACGAAGAACCTGGTTGACGTAAAGCTTGGGTTGCCCGGTTAAATTCACTCGTCTTGGAATCAACACCACCCACAAGAGCCTTAACATAGTGGGTACGAGGATCGATAGCCACTAATGCCATTTGGTTTTTGTATAGACCTTGACCAAGTAGGCGATTGTGCCACTTAGTGACAGTTTCCTCCGCCATACGTTGAAAATCGCTATCTATAGTAGTTTGCACACGCATCCCACCTTTGAGAAGTGCCTCACGACCAAATTTTTTCGCCAATTCCGCCGACACAGCATTGGTAACAAAAGGTAAAGCACTTCCTTGAAATGAGCGTATTTTACCTAACTTAATTTTTTCTGCCAGAGCTGCATCGCGTTGTTCTTGACTAATCCAACCTAGAGTCAGCATCCGCGACAAGACGATCGTCTGCTGTTCCTTCGCTTTTTTGGGATGGACGAAAGGACTATAATCTTCAGGAGCTTGAATTAAAGCCGCCATCATTGCTGACTCTGCCAAGGTTAAATTTTCTGCACCCTTATTAAAATAGCTGCGTGCAGCAGTTTGTACCCCATAATTATTGTGACCCCAATACACTTGGTTGAGGTACATCTCCAAAATTTGGTCTTTTGAAAGAATTTGTTCCAGACGGATAGCTAATACAGCCTCAGCAATTTTCCGGGTAAAATCACGACGACGAGACAGAAATAGGTTTTTGACCAACTGCATTGTCACAGTTGAACCACCTTCCCGCACACCCCCAGACTTTAAGTTGCTTGCTACAGCACGTCCTACACCTTTAGGATTGATACCGTGGTGATAATAAAAATCAGCATCTTCACTCGCTAATACAGCCCGTTTGAGTTCGGGGGAAATGCGATCGAGGGGAACGACTTCGCGGTTTGCTTCCCCGTGGATACTTGAGAGAAGTTTGCCTTTAACGTCGTAGACGTAAGTAGTTTCGGAGGGGAAAAAGTTGCGTAGCTGTCTGACATCGGGTAGGTTACGGAAACTGATAGCTAAACCTACCAGCCCTCCGGCTACAATAGAACTTGTCAGCATGGTTATGGCTAAAAGGGTTCCGCCAGTCACCTGACCAACTCCCTTTACAAACTCCAAACCAGATGTAGTCTGACCTCGGTTTTTTTTATCTTCAAAAGTCCTAGACGACACGGCGATTTCACTTCCTCACTTGTATGTATAAGTGTAATTTCTTGGGCGAAGCAGGGCGGTTGATTTTTTGATTGATTTTTTGTGACTATATATTAGTTTGGCAGATGAACTTTTAGACAAAATTAATAGTGAATATAACCAATTTGACTTCTATTGTGAAAAACAGTACCAGTAATCAGGCTCATAATCAACTTTTCAATATGACGCATAATTTATCGTGGTTGCGTCGCGGAACCACAGAAATTTTTCCAGAAGTAATCGATTCTAACAGCGAAAACGATAATATTGAAAGCTTACTAGCGAAAACTGACCGTCCTTTACGGGTAAAATTCGGTATCGATCCAACTGGCGCTGATATTCATCTTGGTCATAGCATACCTATGCGGAAATTACGAGCTTTTCAGGACGCTGGACATACGGCTGTTTTGATTATCGGTGATTTTACAGCCAGAATTGGCGACCCTACAGGTAAATCGGACGTGCGACGGCAATTAACTTTATCAGATGTACAGCAAAATGCCAAAACCTACCTCGATCAAGTACGTCCAATTTTAGACTTTGATACACCCGGACGCTTAGAAATACGTTACAATTCGGAATGGCTTTCTCGGCTAGATTTAGGAAAAATTTTAGAATTACTATCCACAATGACTGTTGGACAGATGCTTGAGAAAGAAGGATTTGATTCACGCTATAAAACCCAAAATCCCATATTTCTTCATGAATTTATGTATCCTTTGATGCAGGGCTATGATTCCGTAGCGGTGGAATCAGATGTGGAATTGGGTGGTACTGACCAAAAATTTAACATTGCCCTGGGTAGGGATTTGCAGCGTCATTTTGGGCAAAAACCTCAATTTGGCTTGCTCCTACCAATTCTAATTGGTACTGATGGCGTACAGAAAATGTCGAAATCTCTGGGTAATTACGTAGCTTTGTCAGAACATCCAAATCAAAAGTACCAGAAATTACAGGCAATCCCTGACAATTTGTTAGAGCAGTATTTTGAATTGTTAACAAATTTACCTTTGGATAGTTTGCCCGATAATGGACGGGAAAAACAGAAAATGTTGGCTTGGGAAGTTGTCAAGCAGTACCACGGGGAAGCAGTAGCGATAGAAGCCAAGAAAGCAGCAGAATCGGCAGGTCAGGAGGGTGATATTCCCGAATTCTCACTCTCAAATGTCGAATTTCCGGCAAGATTAGCGTTAATTCTCAATGTGAGTGGATTGTGTGAAAGCAACAAGGAAGGTAAACGAAAAATTCAAGAAGGGGGAGTTCGTCTAGATGGGGAAAAAATTACCGATGCTGAAGCCACTTTTCCTACTTCCGAAGAATTACAAAGTAAAGTTTTGCAACTTGGAAAAAAGAAGTTTCTTCGCTTAGTTCCTTAAAAATTGATAACTTCCCAATCCCCAATGCCCAATAATAAAATTATCGTTCCCCTAGATGTCGCAACTGTTGAAGATGCGATCGCACTCCTTAATCAACTCCCTGAAGTCACTTTCTGGAAGGTTGGTTTGGAACTTTTTACGAATACTGGACCACAAATTCTCGAAGTTCTCAAATCTCGCCAAAAACGAATTTTCCTCGATTTAAAGTTCCACGACATCCCCAACACTGTTGCTGGTGCTTGTCGCGCTGCATCCCGTTACGGAGTCGATTTACTCACGATTCACTCCACTAACGGACGGGATGCCCTTAAAGCTGCCGCAGAAGCCGTTCAGGAAGGTGCAAGCCAAGCTAATGTTAAACCACCCAAATTAATCGCCATCACCCTGCTTACTAGCATCTCCTCCCGTCAACTAGCCTCTGATTTACACGTTCCCTTAGAATTGCCAGAATATGCCTTAAAGATGGCACTCATGGCAAAAGAATCGGGTTTAGATGGTGCGGTATGTTCACCTCAAGAAGTGGCACAACTACACCAGACCTGCGGTAACAATTTTCTGCTAGTATGCCCTGGTGTACGTCCTGAGTGGGCAGACAAAGGCGACCAAAAACGCACTTTTACACCCGCCGCATCTCTCCAAGCCGGAGCAAATTATCTCGTCATCGGTCGTCCCATCACCTCTGCTGAGAATCCTGCGATCGCATGGCAAAAAATTTGTGAAGAGGTCAAAAATTTGACATGAAGTCAAACATCTTTTGGCTTAGTTTTTTTAGCTTTCTCATTGCTGCACAAGATATTAACCCATCACTTGCGGTTAATAAAACCCAATTTGATAAAAATACTGACAACAATAGAACATATTGCTCTGAACAAAAAATAGAATCGGTTACAACTTATCTTTTGCGCGATTTACCTAGCTATGCCAATCGAGCCAGTCAACGCGCTCGTCGCCTCACTCGCAGAGGTGACACCTTTAGCTATACGATCGCAGCTGGGAAACCAGAATTTCAACCTCTACCATTAAACCCAAGTACTACGAGTAGCGATACTACCAAAACTCTTTCGGAAGGAATTGAACAAGTATTTTTCACGACTTTGGAGCGCCAGTATACTGCTGGTAAATCCGTAGAACTACAACAATTTCACTGGTTGTTGTTAACGAAAACTGGTAGTGGTTGGCGTAAAGTAATGATGTTTTCCCAAATAGGCTCCTTTCCAGTGACAAAACAACCTCTAAGTCCCCCACGCGAAAGCAGTAATGGCGTGGTTGCTCAAGCTGTTGATGTTTGGTTGCGTGACTGTCAAGCTGGAAGTGTAAAAATTAGTTCTAATTAACGCGAAAATTACGCATTTTAAGCCTCTCCCCTTAGTAAGGGGAGAGGTTGGAGAGGGGTGTGTTTTATTTGTATTTAGCTAACTTAAGCATCTACCGCATATCCAGGAATGCGATCGCTATAATCGATTTCTTTTCCTGTCAGGTTTTTTGCCAAATTATCAAAAGAATCTGAAGCCCAGTTACGTTGGTGAATAGGCTTTCTTTGTTCACCCATGAAATACGCTAATGTACCCAATACAGATGCTGCAACCCAAGCAACTACGAATAATGTAATCAATATAGTCATCATAAGTATTATTTCCCGTACAAACTTTTATTGCTTTATGTAAACAAATGTAAACGTTTATTTACAAAACTGCAATATCTAATAGCTATGTGCTAACCGATGAAGATGGTAGGGTATACCGTACTACAGAACTAAATTGCCCCAAACTTTTTTAGGGCTGGGGAGACCCCAGGACTACGAATGATATGATTAGACATAGGAGTGGAAAAGACGTAGAGACGTAGCATTGCTACGTCTCTACAAGGGTTCTGGGGAACGCATCATTAATTTTCAGAGATATCTATTGATGAATAAGTATATAACTGAGATGTTTTATTTTCCGAAAATCCCTTAGGTCGTTTCGGGCAAGTTTTATAGAGCGGCTTCACATCATTTTGCGGTAAATTTGTATAATTCGAGTCGAAGAACAGCTCCATTAAGAGCTATTGTTGTTAGAATTTAGTTAAATTGTAGTTGCGATTACAAATAATTGTTATACACAAAGAATAATACAGAGTTTCCAGCCTTGATATCCAAACTGGATAGTCGTTTAACATTCATTCATCAAGAAATATCCACAACACCTGTTGTTGTGGCAGATATTTGGGTACGTGCTGGGAGCATTGAAGAGCCAGCATTTTGCTTTGGAATGGCGCATTTCCTCGAACATATGATATTTAAAGGAACCACCAATCTAGCTCCTGGTATGTTCGACCATAATATCGAAAATCGTGGTGGAGTTAGCAATGCAGCGACTAGTTACGACTATGCACATTATTCTCTTGCTGCTGCGGCTTCATATTTAGAAGAGACGTTACCACAGTTAGCAGATATGTTGCTAAATGCGGCGATTCCTGATGATGAATTTGTACGCGAACGTGATGTTGTGTTAGAGGAGATTCGTTCTTGTTCGGATGACCCAGATTGGGTAGGATATCAGCATTTAATTAGTAGTATTTACCCGCAACATCCCTATGGACGTTCAATTTTAGGAACTGAAAACGACATTTTACAACATTCTCCTTCTGCAATGCGTTGCTTTCATCGTCACTATTATCAACCGAAAAATATGACGGTGGTAATTGTTGGTGGAATTGGTCAAGAAAGCGCTTTAGAATTAGTAGAAAAAACTTTTAAGGTTCCCAAATTAGCATTAAATGATTGTATTTGTCCGCAGAGAGAAAAAGTTGTACAACCCTTGATTGTAGGGATTCGTCGTCAAGAGATTTCTTTACCAAGACTTGAGACAGCGCGGTTGATAATGGGATGGATAGCACCGGGAATTGAACATTTAAAAGTTGCCTATGGTTTAGATTTACTTTCGGCATTGTTATCGGAAGGAAGAACATCGCGTTTAGTGCGTAGTTTGCGGGAAGAAGAGCAATTAGTCCAGGGTATTTGTAGTAATTTTTCGCTGCAAAAAGAATCGAGTTTATTTACTATTACGGTTTGGTTGGAACCGGAACATTTAGAAAGAGTTGAATCTTTAATTTGCTTGCATTTAGAAGACTTGCTGAAGAATGGTGTTACTAAACAAGAGTTAACACGTTGTCAAAGGTTATTGTGTAATGATTATGCTTTTTCTACCGAGACTCCCAATCAAATTGCTGGACTTTATGGTTATTATAATACAGTTGCTCAAGCTGATTTAGCAGTTACATATCCGCAAAATATTTTGTCATTTGATATTCATGATATGCAAAAATTGGCGCAAGATTTTCTTTCGCCCAATCAATATGCTGTGACTGTTTTAAAGCCGGGTTAGGGAATAATTAATTATTAATTGTTAGTGATTAATAGTAAATGATTGATACCATTTTAGTATGAAGATGCATAAAATAACCCCACCGCCTGTGGCACCTCCCTCTCTATACCTCCCCTTAGCAAGG
>NZ_NTFS01000529.1 GCF_002289455.1 Brunnivagina elsteri CCALA 953 | reverse complement strand
ATTAAACTCTTCGCGAATTATTTCCAGCGCTAGAGCTGAACTAGTGTTACATGCCATAACCGCCATTTTCACACCTTGATTTTGCATCCAGGTGAGAATTTCGCGATTGAACTGGATAATTTCAGCTTGCGATCGAATGCCATAGGGTAATCGAGCCGTATCCCCAAAGTAGATAATTGACTCATTGGGAAGTTGGCGATAAAGTTGGCGCAATACCGTCAAACCCCCCACACCACTGTCAAAGACACCAATCGGGGCACGTTGGGGTTCTTGGTGGGATTGGAAAAGATTGCCTTCAAATAAGGAAGATGGAAACACTGGCGATTATTGTTTTGTGTTTTTGATTCAAGATACAGGATTTATAGCAAATGAACAATTATTATCCAAGGATTTTTATTACAAAATCGAAATTGGGCATGGGGCATTGCCCCTTACCTCTATCTTTTTAGATATTTGAGAATACCACGTGCGATCGCATCTGCCATCCGATTTTGATACTCACGATTACCAAGACGAGGATTATCTTCCCGTCCTGTCATATAGCCAGTTTCTACTAATATCGAAGGCATGGAACTCTTCCGTAATACGTAAAATCTGGCTTTGCGCGTTCCTCTATCTTTAATGGTGGATATGTTTTGAAGAATTGTTGTCCTTACAGCTTCTGCTAGTTGATAACCGCTATCGTAGTAATAGACTTCCAAACCATTGACATCGCGACGACCGTCAACTGAATTAGCGTGAATACTGACAAATAAAGTCGCATTTATACGTTCTGCTAAATCTACCCGTGGTTTCAAGTCTACAAAGTAGTCAGAATCTCGCGTCATCACTGCTTGGATGCCGTTTTGTTCCAAAATTGCCGCAACCCGTTTCCCAATTGGCAAAATTACGTCTTTTTCTAATAATCCACCAATTCCTGGTGCCCCTGAGTCTTTACCTCCATGTCCAGGATCAACAACCACAATTATCTTTCCTCTAGGAATAGGTCGAGGTGAAGGATTTGGTGATGGGTTGTCAACAACTCCACCTGGTGGTAATGGCTGGGGATTGGGACGTGGTAATGGCAGAACAACGGGAGGATTGATTGGAGGGTTAATAGGAGGTCTACTAACAATACCCCTTTGTAAGTCGAGTGAAAGCAACTGACCGCTTAGTTGGTTGACTTGTCCAATTTGTACCCCTGCGGCAGGTTGAACTAGGATGGCTACGTTATTGGATTCTTGTTGGAGTTTGACCCTCAATACGCTGCTGTTAGCACTCAATGAAGGTCCACGTAAGTCTCTTGCTAGTTTGGCATTGGGAATTGTAATCCGGAAAAGTCCGCTAGACCGATCCCAACCACCACTCCCTGTCAAACGTTGGTCTCCACGAACGATGAGTTGGGTTCCAGTGACATTGAGTTCAATTGCCTGAATTGTTGCTATTTCATTACTGACAGGTGGATTTGGTTGGTTGTTATTGTCGCGAGGGGAATTATTTTCCCGATCTGGCAAGCGAACTACAGGTGTACCAGGGATGACAATTAAGGCATTATTGCCGCTTTTTGATGCTTTCCAGTCAGGACTATCTTTTTCTACCTGTAATTGCATCCGTACGGTAGGTGTTCTGGAATTTAGCTGGGATAGGAGAACGCGCTTAACACCAAGCTTGCTGGCTGATAATTCACGTTGCGCTAACTGGGATGAAATAGTCGCACCACTAATATCAATATCTATTGAACGTTTATCCAGGCTACGAATGACCCGAATCTGGGGATTTCCACCACCACTTGTTCGTACAAAAAAACCATCACCTGTAATTTGGACGTTTTCTATTTGAGTTCCAACTTCGGTAGCTGCGACTACTGTTGTTCTAGGAGGTGTATTATTGGAATTACTGGAATTAGAATTAGAATTATTAGAATTAGAATTACTGGTGGTAGTTGTAACTACGTTATAGACCGTATTTGTAGCTGCTGAATCTCCCCCTTTTTCGCGTTCGGGTTTAGGTAGCTGTACCGTCCAGCGATTTGGGCTAACCCCAACAAATTTAACTTCTTGGGGGTTGAGAGTGTAGCCAGGTGCAAGTTCAACAACTATGCGGGATGTATCTTTATCGAATTGTCCGACTCGAAGCGAACGAATTGCACCACCGACTGCTTGGGTGACTTGGGGACGACCAAATTGGGTTCCGGGTAAATCAACAACCAATCTAGTTGGGTTAAAAACTAGCTGTGCTTTTGGTTGAACAGCACCCTCTGTTGTAATTTCTAAGCGATTTTGCGCGCTATCAAACCGCCAAGAGTTAAGTTTTGCTGCATGAGCGGGTGACGAAAATATAAAGGCGGTAACAATAGTGCTGGGTAGTAACCAGTGTAATTTCACAGTGTTTTCTCCTGAGTCGATTAATTGGGAGTTGTCATTCTGTCTGAGTGTTAGCAAATCCTCACACCGTCACCCTTACAGGTTTGCCTGTTTTTTATGGAACAAGTTCACCACCCAAACATTAGTTGAAAAATCGAGGAATTTTTTGATGAGTTCAGTGCTTTTACATAGAACTTCCGATGCTATCTCTTTCTTTTTTGCTGGCGTTGGGATGAGTCCTACGGATACACTCTGGGATTCTCCTCGTGGGATGCTTAACGCCAAAGGCGCATCGCTATGATGATAACCTTGACAATTTTAAATACGGTTGGGTCTAATAAGTCACTAAAAAGTACCTTTTAAAGCATTAGATTACATCAGTAAAAAGATAATCTAGATTTAACAAAAAATGTTCAATGCTAACTATATATCTATTTACTGAAAAATTTTAGATTTAGCTCTTGAAGATTAGATGGTATATTCCGCCACAAAGTTTCATCTTTATAACTACAATGTCAATCCATAATTTGCTAATCGAAACAGTAAATTAATTTTCAGAACTAGACATTAGTAGAGTAAAGCGCTTGTTGGTTGGTGGTTAATCATCATTCATTTTTGGTCATTTGTCATTTGTCATTTGTCATTTGTCATTTGTCATTTGTGAATGCCTAATTTCTAATTCCCAATCTCCAATACCTAAATTAGCCAACATCTAACAGTTTTAGTCGCATTTCCAAAAAAAATGTGTTCTGTTCAAACATGGGAATCTAAGAGTTTATTTACTGTAAAGGTTTTAGGTGTTTAGGTTTGTTTATCGTTGACGGAGATATTGGAGGATGCCTCGCGCGATCGCATCTGCCATTTGATTTTGGTATTGTGATGTTTGTAGCCTTGCAATGTCGTCTTGTCCAGTCATATAGCCTGTTTCCACTAAGATGGAAGGCATCGAACTCTTTCTGAGAACATAGAAACGCGCTTTTCTAACTCCTCTGTCTCGAATGTTGAGACTTTGAAGTATGGTACTGTGGACGATACGAGCAAGACCTAGACCACTGTCGTAATAATACGTTTCCAACCCATTCACATCCGGACGACTTGCACCAGCCGAATTAGCATGTATGCTCACAAAGACGTTGGCATTGGCTCTGTCTGCCATATCAACACGTCCTTGCAGGGTGACGAAATAGTCAGAGTTGCGAGTCATCACGGCTTGTACCCCATTTTGCTGCAAAATCTGCGCTACCCTAATTCCAATTGGCAGGATAATATTTTTTTCCAGTGTTCCTCCAATTCCAGGTGCCCCCGAATCTTTACCACCATGTCCTGGATCAATAATTACTAACAAACGTCCATCATTACGTCGTGGTGGGGGTATGGGGTTGGGATTTGGG
>NZ_NTFS01000528.1 GCF_002289455.1 Brunnivagina elsteri CCALA 953 | reverse complement strand
TAAAATCATACAAACTTATTTCTAAATTTTGTGGTACTTTCCCTATCCATAAATTTCAAAATAAACAATAATAACCTCTTATCGGCTCTACTACGACAGAAGACATGAGTTCCCTTTTATACTCTTCTATTCGGGATGCGAATGCTTACCCAACTTCCGATCTATTTCTACGCCATCGTCTCCAAATCATGGAGGAGTTATGGGAAACCGTGCTACGGCAAGAATGTGGTCAGGAAATGGTGGATTTATTGCGTAAATTACGCGATTTATGTTCGCCAGAAGGACAAGCAACAACAGACGAGGATTCATCTGTTTTTAAGTTAATCGAACAACTGAGTATTAATGACGCAATTCGCGCGACAAGGGCATTTGCCCTGTACTTTCAGTTAATCAATATCATTGAACAGGATTACGAACAAAGAGAGCAATTAACAAAGTACGAAGCCGAACCACAACCAGGAGAAATAACTCTACCTGATATTAGCCACTTGCAGGCTCATTCCCATCAAGAGGAAGGGTTTGCTGTGAGTAATGGTGGTTTAGGTGTGCAAATGCTGACAAAAAGTTGGCGACACTCAGCAGAAGATGATAACAAACAAAAGGGTACTTTTGCCGCTTTGTTTCCCCAGTTATTCAAGCTCAACGTTCCGCCGCAACTGATTCAACGATTAATAGCACAATTAGATGTACAGTTGGTGTTCACAGCGCACCCTACGGAAATTGTCCGCCATACTATTCGTGGCAAACAACGGCGAGTCGTGGAATTATTACAAGAATTTGATGTTTTAGAAAAGCGTTTGGGTGTTGATTTTGGGGCACATAGTTGGGAAGCTGAGGAACTGCGATCGCAGTTAATCGAAGAAATTTGCATGTGGTGGAGAACTGATGAGTTACACCAATTCAAACCTTCGGTGTTAGATGAGGTTGACTATGCTTTACACTATTTTGAGGAAGTTTTATTCGATGGTATTCCCCATTTATACCGACGCTTAAAGCAGTCTCTCCAAGCCACATTCCCCTGGTTGGAACCACCGAAAAAAAGCTTTTGTACCTTCGGTTCTTGGGTTGGTGGAGATAGGGATGGAAATCCATCGGTAACACCTGCAATTACTTGGGAAACCGCTTGTTATCAGCGCAATCTTGTTCTCGAAAAATACATTCAAGCGATTAAGCAACTCCGGGAATTATTGAGTATATCGATGCAGTGGAGCGATGTACTTCCAGACTTGCTGGAATCTTTAGAGTTAGAACAATCCCAACTTAGCGAAATTTACGAAGAACATGCATTACGCTACCGTCAAGAACCATACAGACTCAAACTATCGTATATTCTCAAACGGTTGGAAAATACCCGCGATCGCAATTCCTCACTCCAAAAAGGCGAAATTATCAAAGACGATTCTAAACCCGCTTACCATTCAGGAGAAGAGTTTTTAGCGGAGTTACGGTTAATTCATCGCAACATCACTGAAACCGGGTTAACTTGCCAAAAACTGGAAAATCTCATTTGCCAAGTTGAAATTTTCGGGTTTAACTTAACCAAGCTAGATATTCGTCAAGAATCTTCCCATCATTCCGATGCAATCAACGAGATTCTGGAATACTTGGGAATTCTCAAACAACCCTATAACGAATTATCAGAAGCTGAACGAGTCGAATGGTTAACTAGCGAACTCAAAACCCGTCGTCCCCTAATTCCCGCAGAATTACCATTCTCCGATAAAACCAACGATATTATCAAGACGTTTCGGATAATTCGTTCTCTCCAGCAGGAATTTGGCTACAATGTTTGCCAAACCTACATTATCAGCATGTGTCGCGAAGTCAGCGACGTGTTGGAGGTATTACTACTTGCCAAATCAGCCGGACTTTTTGACCCTGGTACAGCAATTGGTGCTATTCAAGTAGTACCCCTATTTGAAACCGTCGAAGATTTGCAAAAATCTCTCTATGTAATGCGTCAGTTATTTGAATTGCCATTATATCGGGCTTTGTTAGCTGGTGGCTTCGCTGTCATGGAAGGGGAGACAGGGAAACTTGGAGAACATGGGAAAAAAGCTGCTTCTACTCTCCTTTCTCCATCTCTTCTTCCTGTTTCCCCCCTGACTCCCAATCTCCAAGAAATCATGTTGGGATATTCTGACAGCAACAAGGATTCGGGATTTTTAAGCAGTAATTGGGAGATTCACAAGGCTCAAAAATTCTTACAGGAGATTGCGGAAGAACATGGTATTAATTTACGCATATTTCATGGGCGTGGTGGCTCAGTAGGAAGGGGTGGAGGTCCAGCATACGAAGCTATTTTGGCGCAGCCAGGACATAGTATAAATGGACGCATTAAAATTACCGAACAAGGTGAAGTTTTAGCATCCAAATATTCATTGCGCGACTTAGCCTTATATCACCTGGAAACAATGACTACCGCAGTAATTCAAGCTAGTTTATTGCGAACAGGCTTTGACGACATCGAACCCTGGAACAAGATAATGGAAGAATTATCAGCGCGATCGCGTCAACACTATCGGGCTTTAATTTATGAACAACCTGATTTCATTGATTTCTTCCACCAAGTCACCCCGATCGAAGAAATTAGCCAGTTACAAATCAGTTCTCGTCCAGCACGTCGTCCATCTGGGAAAAAAGACTTGAGTAGTTTGCGGGCTATTCCTTGGGTATTTAGTTGGACACAAACTCGCTTTTTGTTACCATCATGGTACGGAATGGGTACAGCTTTGCGGGAATTTTTAGATGAGGAACCGGAAGAACATCTAAAGTTAATGCAATATTTCTACGTGAAATGGCCTTTCTTTAAGATGTTAATATCTAAGGCGGAAATGACCCTAGCAAAAGTTGATTTGCAAATAGCCCATCACTATGTTCAAGAGTTATCTCATCCTGAAGATCGGGAACGATGTGAAGGGGTTTTTGAGCAAATTGCCAAGGAATTTTACCTAACTCGCGATTTAGTGCTAAAAATTACCAAACATGCCCATCTACTTGATGGCGATCCAACTTTACAACGTTCGGTTCAGTTACGTAATGGTACTATTGTACCTCTGGGGTTTATTCAGGTTTCTTTGCTCAAGCGCTTGCGACAATCCAAGAATACCAATACGTCTGGTGTGATTCATTCCCGTTACAGTAAAGGTGAGTTGTTACGAGGTGCATTATTAACTATTAATGGGATTGCTGCTGGGATGAGAAATACTGGTTAGAAGCTTTGCTTTAAGAGTATGTTTGAAAAGTCGGACAAGGTATAAATTGTCATTCTGAGTGGAGTCTTACGGAACGTACGCGCTACGCGTTGCCGCAGGCTAGAATCTTGCGTTTCATGCGTATATTGAGATGCTGAGTCCCAAGGGGACACGCTACGCGAACGTGCCTCAGCATGACATTTCGGGGTACTTTTCAAACATCCTCTAAGATAATACAATGGAATACAGAGAGACGACCCGGTGGGTCGTCTCTACGATGGGGTAATTATGAACTATTGTTTATGCAAAAACAACGTATTCTCATTTGTTCTAGCATTGCGATCGCATCGGGGATTTTTGCCGGATTTACAGGTTGGCAAATTACAATGCATTTTCGCAGTCAGCATTGCCAAAATCAAATTGTAGGAGTCAAGGAATTATGTAATGTGACTGTTATCCCTGGGGCAATGTGGCAAGGAAGTACGGCAGGTTTATGGACAGGAACAGTTTTAGGTGCTTTTGTTGGTGGTTTGGTTACTCGCTCGAAATATAATTGATGTTAAATAATTAGGTCAGAATTAATC
>NZ_NTFS01000527.1 GCF_002289455.1 Brunnivagina elsteri CCALA 953 | reverse complement strand
GGCGATTGAAGCGAAGGAACGGTTAGAAATCCAGCCAGAAACCCAAACTTTGGCAACAATTACTTATCAAAATCTATTTTTATTATACCCTAAGTTAGGTGGAATGACGGGTACAGCGAAAACAGAAGAAGCTGAATTTGAGAAAATTTACAAATTGGAAGTGACGATAATTCCTACCAACCGCACCAGGTTGCGGAAAGATTTATCGGATATGGTGTTTAAAACCGAAGCTGGAAAATGGCGTGCGATCGCAAAAGAATGTGCGGAGATGCACGAATTTGGTAGACCTGTATTGGTGGGTACTACCAGCGTCGAAAAATCTGAGTATCTGAGTCAGTTACTCAAAGAAATCGAAATCCCCCACGAGTTGCTGAATGCTCGTCCCGAAAATGTGGAACGGGAAGCGGAAATCGTCGCTCAAGCTGGAAGGGGTGGGGCTGTAACAATTGCGACTAACATGGCTGGTCGAGGAACGGACATTATCTTGGGTGGTAATGCCGACTATATGGCAAGGTTGAAGGTACGGGAGTACTTTATGCCCCGAATTGTTCAGCCGGAAGACGAAGACGAATTCGGGGTACAGCGTGCTTCTGGGTTGCCGAGTAGTGGCAGTGGTGGAGGACAAGGATTTGTTCCCGGTAAGAAGCTGAAAAGTTGGCGGGTTGCTCCGGAGATTTTTCCTACACTGATTACTTCAGAAACGGAGACGCAATTAAAACAAGCGGTGGAATCTGCTGTGCGTGAGTATGGGGAACGCAGTATGCCAGAACTCGAAGCGGAGGAAAGGATTGCGATCGCTGTCGAGAAAGCGCCAACCGATGACCCAATAATTCAGCGTTTGCGGGATGCTTACAACAAGATTAAGCACGAGTACGAAGGATTTACTAAGACAGAACACGATCGCGTCGTCGAGAAAGGTGGATTACATGTAATTGGTACCGAACGTCACGAATCCCGTCGGATTGATAACCAGTTACGGGGACGTGCTGGAAGACAAGGTGATCCTGGAACAACTCGCTTCTTCCTCAGTTTAGAGGATAACCTGATGCGGATTTTCGGAGGCGATCGCGTTGCGGGGTTAATGAATGCTTTCCAAGTTGAGGAAGATATGCCGATTGAGTCGGGGATGTTAACTCGTAGTTTGGAAGGGGCACAGAAGAAGGTTGAAACCTACTACTATGACATTCGGAAGCAGGTATTTGAGTACGATGAGGTGATGAATAATCAGCGTCGAGCGATTTATGCTGAACGTCGTCGGGTTTTGGAAGGGCAAGATTTGAAGGAACAGGTAATTAAATACGCAGAAAAGACGATGGATGACATCGTTGATTTTTACATCAATACTGATTTGCCTTCGGAAGAATGGGAACTCGATAAGTTGGTGGAAAAAGTTAAGGAATTTGTTTACCTGCTAGCAGATTTGCAATCGGAACAGTTGGTGGATATGTCGGTGAATGAAATTAAGGCATTTCTACACGAACAGGTACGTATTGCCTATGACATGAAGGAAGCGCAAATTGACCAAATCCAGCCCGGTTTAATGCGTCAAGCCGAACGTTTCTTTATTTTACAGCGTATTGATACACTATGGCGGGAACATTTGCAAGCGATGGATGCTTTACGGGAGTCTGTAGGTTTGCGCGGTTATGGGCAGAAAGACCCGTTAATTGAGTATAAGAGTGAGGGTTACGAGTTGTTTTTGGATATGATGACCAATATTCGTCGGGATGTTGTTTATTCGTTGTTCATGTTCCAACCACAAGCTCAACCTGCGATGCAAACTTCATCCGAGATGGTGTAGGTATTTTGGCATAGGTATACCCAGAAATAAATTATCCCACATTGTTGTAGGGGTGGGGTTTCCCCACCCTTGTCAAGGATATAATCAATCGAATCGGATAATTAACGGTAGATTGCAAGTAAATTAAGTACAGACAAATAGGCGATCGCATATTCCCTAGAATCCCTAATTGTGTAGAATATAGATTACGACTAACCATTATTCAGGCAGGCTTTCCCATGTTAGCCAACTCACCCACATATCAAATCATCTGGGAAAAGTTACCGGATGATTTTGTTTTAGATGACGAACCTGTGGATAATATCAATCAACCTCCCCTTGCAGCTGCCTTAACTGAAAGTCTAGAACTTGCCGGAAAGTTACCAATTAATGCCTTAGCTACAACAAATTACGGCATTTGTGCCACTTTAAATCAGAAAATTGTCATCAAAGCACCCGATTGGGGATATGTCCCATCAATTCGGGTTCCACGAGATGAGGTTACTCGCAGTTATACCCCCCAACTACAAGGGGATATTCCTGCTATTGTCATGGAATTTATTTCTGATACTGAAGGTACAGAATATTCCAGCAAACCAACTTATCCCCCAGGAAAATGGTTCTTCTATGAACAGATTCTCAAAGTTCCCAACTATGCAATTTTTGAACCGAGTAATGGAACATTAGAAGTTTATAAATTAGACGATTTAGGTCACTACGAACTGCAAACCCCCGATACAGATAACCGTTATGGGATTTCCCAGATGAACCTATTCTTGGGTGTGTGGGAAGGGATGCGAGAAAATCGTAATAGTTTTTGGTTACGATGGTGGGATGAAAATGGAGAATTACTACTTTGGGGTTCGGAAGTAGCAATACAGGAACGTCAACGTACTGAAGCTGAAAGACAACGTGCTGAAACTGAAAAGCAACGTGCTGAAACTGAAAAGCAACGTGCTGAAACGGAGAAGCAACGTGCTAAAAGACTAGCACAACAACTAAGGGCTGCTGGTATCGAACCTGAAGTATAGATGTTTTATCCTACTCCATATCATTATTCTCGTAGCGAAATATTAGTGATGATTTCCAATCAAACGCGATCGCTTGCTATACTTTAAACGGCTAATAATTTAACTTTTACCATGAACGCAACAATGCAAATATTCTCCGCGTTTAAAGCTAAACTCCAAGCTGTTTTGAGTATAATTAGGGTCTGCTGAAAAACTCCACAAAGGGAATCCAGATGCCACACAGCTTGAATAATGGTGGTTTTGGAGGTCAAATCCAAAATTCACCCCGCGATTTTCCGCCAAAGTGCATGGATTTTGAGCCTTTAAATCCCATAACCTTGCACTTGTTTACCTTCAAAATGGTTAAAACTCATATTTGGCAAAGGTTATAGCTTTATTCAGCAAGCCCTAATTACAGCATTCCCAATCAAACGCGATACGCTTTTAGCGTTAAGCTTTGCTTATCGCAAACCGATACCTAAAATCCGAGCTACCCAATACCGCAGATTTTTTCCTTATAGTTTTATAGTTTTTGTTAATAGCTGTATTGGGGATAATAAAGATGATAGATTCAATTTTGGTGTTGATTATGAGGGGGCTGGGAAATTATAGCGTGCGATCGCATTCATAGCACTGGAGAGGGATTCTATATTAGGTCAAATCTTAAACCGTTTGTAGTATGATAAGTCTATGGGATGAGCGATCGCACAATGGGAACTACCCCGGTTAGTTTACTCAGTTTCTGGGGAACGAAATCTGAATCTTTGGCATTATTGATTTGGGATAGGTAGCAATCGATGACGGCAATTAAGAAGCCTTTGATTGCATCTTTTCGATTATTTTTAACTAAGTCATCGGCTGTTTTTAGAAATCCTGAACGCCATTTATTATCATTGTTTTCATACATTTCAACTATATAGAACCCATTTGGTATCTTTTATAATGTAGAAAAATCAAACTAAGAGATGAGGTAAATGTACTCAAGTAGCTTA
>NZ_NTFS01000526.1 GCF_002289455.1 Brunnivagina elsteri CCALA 953 | reverse complement strand
AAGTTAGACAGCAAAGGTAGTGTTACTGTTGTGCTTGGGTTGGGAAAGCACCTGGACGAACTGCGATCGCAACATTTTGACCGTTGCGACGTAGCTCCATGCGTAAGTCTGTGCCAATTTTGCTACTTTCAACGGCTTGTTGGACGCTATCAGCGTCGGTGACGATTTGACCGTTGAGTTTTTCGATGATGTCACCAGCACGGATTCCAGCTTGATCTGCGGGTGAATTGGGTACAACCCTACGAACGAGGACACCTTTGTCTGTATCGACATCTAACCCACTATTGGGGTCTGAATTGATATTTTCCTTGAGTTCGGGTGTTAAAGCTTGCATTTGAATGCCCAAGTAGGGATGTTGGACTGTACCCGTGGCAATCAACTGCTTGGAAATACGTTGTGCGGTGTTAATGGGAATTGCAAATCCTAATCCTTGTGCCCCTTGGATAATTGCCGTATTCATGCCAATGACTTCCCCACGGGCATTTAGTAATGGACCACCGGAATTTCCGGGGTTAATTGCGGCATCGGTTTGGATGTAGCTAACCCGTTTGTCTCCAGCACCGATTAAATTGCTGCTGCGTCCGGTGGCACTAATGATACCAGTTGTGACTGTGTTATCCAAACCCAAGGGATTTCCAATTGCGATCGCCCATTCACCGGGTTGTAATTGGTCGGAGTTTCCTAGTGCTACGATTGGTAAGTTATTCGCCTGAATTTGGACTACGGCAACGTCAGTAAGTTCGTCTTTACCTAAAACTTTACCTTGGAATTTGCGTCCATCCTTGAGGATTACTTGTACTTTGTCGGCACCATCTACAACGTGGGCATTGGTTAAAATTCGACCGTCGGCACTAATTATAAAACCTGAACCAGTACCACGTTCTAAGCGTTTTTGTTGGGGAATTCCACCTTCCGAACCAAAAAATCGACGGAGACGTGGATCGTTCAACTCATCTGGGAGTGAAGATTTTACTGTTCTAGAGGCTTCAATTCTAACAACTGCTGTACCTACTTTATTAACAACAGATGTCACATAATTGCTATTTGCTGGTGGATTGAGGGGTTCAGCTTTCACCTGATTAACAGCAAGATTGGAGACATTAGTACCTAGTTGATGTTGGCTAGAAGCAATATAACCCCCGGCTAGGGTCATTCCCGAACCTAATACTACCAAAGAAAGATTCATTGCCGCACGAACCCAAGGATAGGGTTTGGGATTGGTATTTTGAGAATCTATTTGAGAATCTGAAGTGTTGCGATCGCTCTTAGGTGTTTGGTTTTGCTGATTATCTGGTTTGTTTAACATTTGCTCTCTAGAATATATTTGTATTATTTAGGCTTACTTCTACTATAGATATAGATAAGATTTGTGGAGTTTTAGTTGCACGTACATGTATGAGAAAAGCTGATGGCATGGGAAATACATACTTTACGGTAAAGCATATTTTACAGAGTAGTGACTTGGTTTCAGTATTTGAAACAAAAGATGAAGTTGGTAGTTGGAAAACCGTATGTAAAAATGAGATATATCACGTCTCTCTATATTTCAGTTAAGACTTTATTTTAAACCGCCGAGAGGCAGAGAACGCGGAGAGAATAAAAGAGATAAAAACCGCAGATATAGACGCTACTCTGCGAGAAGTCTCGCTAGCCTACGGNCAACCTCTCCGATGTACGCTCGTCTAATGCGGCTACCTTTGGAAGTCACTCCGTGCCTACCCGCAGGGTACGCAGATTGCAGTGTGCCTAACTCGAATGAAATGCGCTGTATGGAAATACGCGATGCTGTAATTGCGATCGCGAACGGTAAGATAAGAACAAAGGGTTGAGAAAAAATTATGAAAAAATATGTATGTAGTGTTTGCGGGCATGAATACGACCCAGAAGTGGGTGATGTAGATGGTGGAATTGCACCAGGAACAGCATTTGAGGATATCCCAGATGATTGGGTTTGTCCGGTTTGTGGTGCGACTAAAGACCAATTTGAAGAGGTTGAAGAATAGTAACACAATTGTATTAAAATTATAGTTAAATAGGAAATTTTTCTCGTTGCAACCTGTAAGAATTATTGTCATCGGTGGTGGTGCTGCTGGATTTTTTGGTGCGATCGCAGCTGCCAGAACAAATGTTTTTGCTCAAGTTATTTTACTCGAAGCTAGTCAACAGTTATTGACAAAGGTACGTATTTCTGGTGGGGGTAGGTGTAATGTTACCCATGCTTGTTTTGATGGGAAGACTTTGGTTCAAAATTATCCCAGGGGTAACAAAGCTTTAATTGGTGCTTTTTCGCGTTTTCAACCCCAGGATACTGTTGCTTGGTTCCATAAGCATGGGATACAACTGAAAACTGAAGCTGACGGACGGATTTTTCCCATTACCGATAGTTCGGAAACTATTGTTAATTGTCTGATGAGTGCGGCAAAAATGGCTGGTGTAAAAATTTGCACGGGTACGGCAGTCGTTTCGGTAAATAAAGTCAATTCGGAATTTGCGGTGGTTTTGAAATCAGGGGAAACATTGGAATGCGATCGCATTTTAATTGCCACTGGTAGTAATCCGGTTGGTTATCGGATAGCGCAAGGATTTGGACATGTGGTGGAAACACCTGTTCCCTCGTTATTCACTTTCAATATTCAGGATCAAAGCTTGCGGGAATTAGCTGGAGTCAGTGTGAATCCGGTTAAATTGCGTTTGAGTATTCCCGAACAACCGCAATTAGAACAAACGGGAGCATTATTAATTACACATTGGGGTTTAAGTGGTCCTGCTGTTTTAAAATTGTCTGCATGGGGTGCTAGGATGCTTCATGAAAGTAGGTATCAAGGTACTTTATTGGTGAATTGGCTGCCTGGGATGAAGCAGGAGGATATTCGTCAAAAGTTATTACAAACGAAGGAAGAAGTACCGAGACGTTCGGTTCTATTACATCGTGCGATCGATATACCCCATCGTCTTTGGCAATATCTGGTTTCCCGGATTGAGATGAATAGTGAAACTCCTTGGGCAGAAATTTCTAAAAAACATTTAAATTTACTGGTTCAGGAACTATATCAAGGGCAATATTTGGTGAATGGAAAGGGTGTATTTAAAGATGAATTTGTTACTTGTGGTGGAGTTAGTTTAAAAGAAATTAATTTCAAAACAATGGAAAGTAAATTAGTTCCGGGAATTTATTTTGCCGGGGAAGTATTAGATATTGATGGTGTTACTGGTGGGTTTAATTTTCAGAGCGCATGGACAACTTCATATTTAGCAGGTTTGGCAATGGGAGATAATAGTTAGGAATTAGGAATTAGGAGTAGAGACGACCCGATGGGTCGTCTAAAAACTAGGAATTAAGATTGTGATATAATTTTTAGGCAAGGATATATATAAAGAACCCAGTATAGAATTGGTATTAGAAGCTAATAGCGAATAATTAAATCTATCCATTCCTGAAAATTATCACTCACAATTAACTTTTTTCCTACATTATTAATACCTTCAGCACCAATACTAGTACTAATTACAGGCAAACCAGCTTGTAACATTTCTAACGTCTTCAATTTAATTCCAGCACCTTTTTTTAAAGGAACAATTCCTATTTCTGCTCGTTCAAAAAAGTCTATTGGATTTTCGATAAACCCTGTAATAATAATATTTTTACTAGCAAAATTCGTGATTTTTGCTGAAGGGTTTGAACCAACTATATATAATTTGAAATCCCTATCTTTTTCCAATAAAAACTGAAAACAATTATCTATAAAATGAAGAATAGCCTCTTCATTTTCAGAACGATTCATTGC
>NZ_NTFS01000525.1 GCF_002289455.1 Brunnivagina elsteri CCALA 953 | reverse complement strand
TAAACCTTATAACTCAAGCTATAACCAAATTATAAGCCCTTATACAAAACTCCAGCTTTCAAAATGGACGAGGTTTAAACCCCAGTCTGTAAACTTTTGTAGAGCTAAAGAGTTACATGGAACAATCTGAAGCTAGCAAAATAGAACCAAGTATTTTCCTCAAATAAAAAATGCTGTACAATACCGGATAAAACGAAATCGTATTGAAGTAAGTTGTATTCATCACATAATTTTGATAGAACTACGCTTTGGTAGGTGATGCAGCTATATTTTAGAGACTTTTGCTCTTAATTACTAGATTGGTGCTGATTTATATAGCTTTGAATTGCTTTAAACTGCTTTGAAAATTGAGTTTGAGAGACTTATTTACTTATGAAACAAACAATCAAAAGAAAGTATGTAGATAGATTTGGTTTGAGTCAATATTTTATTTTGTCAAAAATAAATATACAGGAGCCATTAGGATTAGTAAAAAGAATTCTCCGATGGTTAGCGTTAGTTCCTTTAGCTGGAATATTGCTTGCTGAACCAGTGCGATCGCAGTCGATAATACCAGCTAATGATGGCACGGGTACTGTTGTTGCACCCAATGGTAATCAAATTAATATAACAGGTGGTCAACTATCGCGAGATAATGCCAATCTTTTTCATAGTTTTACTCAATTTGGACTCAATGCTGACCAAATAGCAACTTTTTTATCAACCCCCGGTATTCAAAATATTCTTGGTAGAGTTGTCGGTGGTGATTCTTCAGTAATTAACGGTCAAATTCAGGTTACTGGAAGTAATACCAATTTATTTTTGATGAATCCAGCAGGAATTATTTTTGGTTCAAATGCCAGTTTAAATGTGCCTGGTTCTTTTACCGCGACTACTGCTAATGGTATTGGCTTTGGTTCTAATTGGTTTAATGCTTCCGGTACGAATAATTATGCCGATTTAGTTGGTAATCCAGGTATTTTTAGCTTTGCGATGGGTCAACCAGGGGCAATTTTTAACGCTGGAAATTTAACAGTAGCTAAGGGGCAAAATTTAACTTTATTAGGTGGAACTGTTGCTAATACAGGTTCAGTTTCGGCTCCGGAAGGACAAATTATTGTTTCTGCTGTACCGGGTGAAAAATTAGTTCGTTTGAGTCAACCTGGAAGCCCATTAAGTTTGGAGATTATACCATTAAATGCCAGCAATACCCAAGCACAAAATTGGAATTTGCCAATATTATCTTTACCGCAGTTGTTGACATCTGGTGGTGGTATTAATGCCAATAAATTAACAGTTAATAGTGATGGAAAAGTTGCATTATCTGGTTCCGGGATACCTGTAGAAAAGGGTGATGTAGTCGCAGGAAATGTCATGGCAAAAACAGCATTACTTTCTGCTAATCAGAATTTAACAGGGGTGGAAAGTCAACTCCAGACAACAGGAGATTTAAGTTTATTAGCTGGGAATAGCATACAAATTAGAGATAGTGTAGCTAATCCTTTTATTGCCAAAACTGGAGGGAACCTGTTTATTCAGGGGAACCAAGGTATTGATATTTTTGCGTTAAACCACCCAGAGCCAGCATTTCAAAGTGGTGGAAATCTCAGCTTAGTTAGCGACGGTGTTATTTCTGGTGATGCTCATTTTATAAGTGCTGGTCAATTTTCTATTCTCAACTTAGCCGGAAATCCTGGTAACTTTGTTAGTATTTACGACCCTATTATTAAGTCAAATGGCGATGTTACTTTTGGTGACTACACTGGTGCATCATTGAAAGTCGAAAGTGCGGGTAATATTAATGCCGGAAATATTAGGATAACTAGTCCTGATTTAGATGTTCCTACTTCTGACCCAGACGCTACACTATTAACAACTCGTCCTACTTTAATTTTGCGGGCTGGTTTAGCCTCGGTTGGTTCTCCATCAACATTTCCTATTCCCGGAGGTACAACAACTTTTACATCCTCTACTTTACCCTCAACAGAAGGAAGTATTAAAGTCGGTGATATTAGTACATCTACTGCTTCTTATGGTGGTGGTATTACAGGTGGTCCTGTAATTTTATCTGCAAAAGGTGATATTACCGCACGTAACATTACAACTTCTTCTCTTTCCTCTAACAACGCTGGTGATGTCAACATCCAATCTAACAATGGTAATATCACAGCGGGTATTATAAATGCCTCCGCCAGAGATATCAATGGTGGTGCTTTTGCTGGTTACGGTGGTGGTATAGTAACCCTGAATGCCGCAGGCGACATTACTACGGGTAACATTACTACCTCCGGTGGTTCTCAAGGAAATGCTGGAAATATTGATGCTAGAGGTCGCAATATTCAAATTGGAAACATTGATGCTACAGGAATTAATCAATTTTCAACCTTCCCTAGACCAGGTGTAGATGGTTCCGTTAACGTACAAGCAACAGGTACTATAGCTACAGGCAATATCAGTACTTTTTACAATGGAAGCGCTTCAGCAGGTTCTCGCGGTGGTGCTGTGACTTTAAACGCAGGTACTACTCTCACTACAGGTGCTATTGATACCTCTTCTAATAATACATCTCTTTTAAATAACGGTTTTGTAAGTGAATTCACGCAGCCACCAGCTACATCCAATGGTGGTAATGTCACCTTAACCGCAGGTAATATTGAATTTGCCAGCATCAATACTCAAGGTATTGGCTCCCGTATCGATACTTTGGGTACTCAAAATCGAGGTATTGGTGGTAACGTCAACATTACTGCGAATGGTGTGCCTAATGGTACAGTGAGGGGAACTAGCACAGTTGCAGCTACAACTTTAATACCAGCAGGAACAACTATATTAACTCGCGGTAGTCAACAATCGGGAACTATTAATATCACTCACAATGGTGCTGCTGATAACGTACCATTCATCGTCGGGAACTCAACAACTAACGGTACATTAGGGGCAATTGACGCAGGTGCGAATTCCCGAATTGAGCCAAGTCAAAATTCTTCATTCCCAGTATTACCAAATGGTGGAAATGCCACTGGAACACCAAACCGAATTACGATCGCATCCGTAAATACTCCACCAACACTCACTGCAAACCCACGTTTAAATGGTGTTCAACAGGATAAACCCTTTCCTTTCACCTTGGCAGATTTAAATCCATCTGCCAGTGATATTAATAGCGATAATATTTCGTTGCAAATTAGTTCGATTACTGCTGGGACGCTAAAGAAAAATGGGGTTACGGTAGTTCCTGGAACTGCTAGTGCAATTATTACTCCCGGTGATAAATTTGAATACACCCCACCTCCCGGCTTTTCTGGGGATATTAGTCCTTTTAGCATCACTGCAAGCGATCGCGTTTCATTTTCGGCACCTCAAACTGTAGGATTAAATGTTGCAGCAACTCCACCAAAATTACCACCAACAGAAGTCACAACAGTGACGGAGCAAGCACTAGTAACCATAGAACCACCAAAAATAGATGTTGTAGTCAAGTCTCCTGAGCTTGACCCTAGAGTGGAAAGTATAGATAATAAATTCGCCCGTCAGGTTGAGTCATATTTCGGGTTGCAGGAAAGTCGTACTGTTAGTTTAGATGAAGCTCAAGATATTCTTCGCAAAATTGAGAAAGCGACGGGAGTAAAACCAGCAATTATTTATATAAGTTTTGTTCCTTCGGGGGTAGATACAAAAATACTTGCGACACCACAAGATAGCGATCGCTTAGATTTAGTGGTTGTGACTGCAAAAGGGGAACCCATCCACAAGACAATTTCGACAGCCAAGCGCTTGAGATTCCGCTTGTTTTGCTTTACCCTCAGCTTTATCATTAGGATTGCCAGTAACTTCACCAACTACTTCTTG
>NZ_NTFS01000524.1 GCF_002289455.1 Brunnivagina elsteri CCALA 953 | reverse complement strand
AGTGGCTACTTAGCCCTTACAGGGCGGCTATCGCCAACAGAAGCTACTTCGTATCTACCGTAGGTAGGCGCAGAGAACGCCTTAGACGCGGAGCGGCTACCTTTGGAAGTCACTTCGTGCCTACCCGAAGGGTAGGAAGAGAAGGAAAAAATACTTAACTGAACTGTATTGTCCCCAATCCCCAACAAAATAAAAATCCATGCAACTTGAATACTTTTTATTACTAGCAGCAGCGTTATTTTGCATCGGAATTTACGGTTTAATTACTAGCCGTAATGCGGTCAGAGTTCTGATGTCAATTGAATTGCTTCTAAATGCTGTCAATATCAACTTGATGGCATTTTCTAACTACCTCGACCCCACAGAAATTAAAGGTCAAGTTTTTACGGTATTCGTCATTACTGTGGCAGCTGCCGAAGCGGCGGTAGGATTAGCTATCGTATTGGCAATTTATCGTAATCGCGATACTGTCGATATGGAGCAGTTCAATCTCCTGAAATGGTAGTAATCGTGTGGAGCTAAAGCAGGTAATAATTGCTTATAAGGCGCGAGATGCCCAAAGTAAACGTTGGGCAGAGATTTGCGCCAAACAACTCGAAAGTCGCCATTGCCAAGTCTTAATGGGACCAAGTGGACCAAAAGATAACCCTTATCCGGTGTTTTTGGCTTCCGCTTCTGATACTATCGACTTGGCTTTGGTTCTTGGTGGTGATGGCACTGTATTAACTGCTGCCAGACATTTATCCCCCGTCGGCATTCCAATATTGGGTGTGAACGTTGGGGGACACCTGGGATTTTTAACTGAGTCAGTGGAAGAATTTCAAGATACCGAGAATGTTTGGGACAGGTTGTTAGAAGATCGCTATGCCATTCAACGAAGAATGATGCTACAAGCTGCGGTGTTTGAAGGACATGGTTCTAACCTGGAACCCATCACAGAAAGGTATTTGGCGTTGAATGAAATGTGTATCAAACCCGCTTCGGCTGATCGGATGATTACGTCAATTTTGGAAATCGAAATTGATGGAGAAATAATTGACCAATATGTGGGGGATGGATTAATCGTTTCTACTCCCACGGGTTCGACTGGTTATACTGTTTCTGCAAATGGTCCGATCATGCACGACGGTATGGAAGCGCTGACAGTGACTCCTATTTGTCCAATGAGTCTTTCGAGTCGTCCGATTGTTTTACCTCCTGGTTCGGTGGTGAGTATTTGGCCTCTAGGGGATTACGATTTGAGTACAAAGTTGTGGATGGATGGAGTGCTGGCAACTTCGATTTGGCCTGGACACCGTGTTGATATTCGGATGGCTGAGTGTCGGGCAAAGTTTATTGTCTTGCGCGAAAACAATTCCTACTATCAAACTTTGCGTGAGAAGTTGTTATGGGCAGGAACTAGGGTTCATTACAATATTAAGAATGAGACGAATTAATTAAGGAGAAAGGTGAGGTATATAAAAGAGATAAAAACCGCAGATGGACGCAAATAGACGCAGATAAGTTGTTTTAATAATTCTGAGTTTTCTCGTTCGTTTGGGGAGAAACCAGGTTTTTTATTTGATTGTGCTTGATTTGGGATTTCGCACAGGGAAAAACCTGTTTTTTAAGTTTTTTTCCTTTTACCCTTTTCCTTTTACTCTTTCCCCTTTTACTATGCGGCATCTACGAATTGCCCCTAATTGGCTGCGTTATTTTATTGTTGTGGTTTTGGTACTAAGTGTATTTTTCCGCTTTGTAAACCTAGATAGGAAGGTTTTCTGGCATGATGAAACTTACACGATGTTAAGGCTATCTGGATACACTACAAATGAGGTAAAAAGTCAAGTTTTTAATAGTCGTATTATTTCACCGGAGAGTCTTTTCAGGTATCAAAATATCAATTCCGAACGGGATTTGAGCGATACAATTAGGTCTTTAGCTATGGAAGATCCACAACATCCACCGCTTTACTATATTATTGCTCGTGTTTGGGTACAGGTATTTGGACAAACATTTGCGAATTCTGTAATTGCGGTGAGAAGTTTGTCTGCCGTGATTAGTTTGTTGGTAATTCCGGCGATGTATTGGCTATGTTGGGAGCTATTTAAGGTTCCATTGGGTATATGCTGGATTGCGATCGCATTAGTTTCATCTTCTCCGCTTCAGTTTGCCTATGCCCAGGAAGCTCGCGAATATATACTTTGGGCTGTAAGTATTTTAGTATCAAGTGCTGCTTTGTTAAGGGCAATTCGACTTGATTCAAAGCGCGAATATATCCAGTCTCCTGTTTTTAATTGGGGTATTTACTCGTTAACTTTAGCACTAAGTTTATACACATTTTTACTGAGTGGATTTGTATTTATAGCCCATGCAGTGTATGTAATTATTACCAATAAATTTCGCGGAAATAAGACTGTAAAGAATTTTATTGTGGCATCACTAGTTAGTTTTTTGTTTTTCAGTCCGTGGTTATTGATATTAATGGGAAACTTTTTCCAATTCGAGCAAACAACTGCTTGGACAGCTACACAAATACCATTAATTAGTTTGATTCAGTCTTGGTTTTTGCAGATAACGAGAATTTTTTTTGACTTGAATAGCAATTTAGATAATATTTTTGGCTATTTTGTTGCTATATTTTTTTTAATTTTAGTTGGTTATGCAATTTATTTTTTATGTTTAACAACTAACATAAAAACTTGGTTGTTTATCCTCAGTTTAATTTGTATTCCTGCATTACCATTAATTTTACCAGATTTACTATTTGGGGGAATGCGATCGACTTCAGAAAGGTATTTAATTCCTTCATATTTGGGGATACAAATAGCGATCGCATATTTGTTTGCCTATCAAATTAATAACGGAAAATTTAAACGTCGGCAAATCTGGCAAGTTATGGCAGTTTTGGTGATTTCGCTGGGTTTAATTTCGATTGTAGTTAGTTCTAAATCGGAAACATGGTGGAATAAGGTTGTTAGTGATGGCAATCCTCAAGTCGCAAGAATTATTAATCGTTCTCAGAATCCATTATTAATTAGCAATGATGCGGGAATTAATTATGGGAATGTGTTTTCTCTCAGCTATTTACTGGAACCCGAAACTAGATTTGTGTTAGTTCAGGAAAGCAATTCTCTATCAAGAGAAGTGAAGCTGAATCAAACTATTTTTATTCTCAATCCCTCTAATAGTTTTCGTCGAGAGATAGAAGCTAAATATGGTTTGCGTGCATATCCTGTGTATGTCGATCGATATTATTCACTTTTAGAATTAGGCAAATAGATTTTATTGATGATATAAAAATCTGCCAACCCTGTTACACTATCGCGGTAGTGACTCCTTACGGCAGTATCAAACTTGAGTTAATACCTATTTTTTTATCAAAAAATATCCTTGGTTTGAAGAGAATTTTAAATAATAATAATATGGATTGAAATTCTCCAGGAGTCTTATTTCGCTTCCATTGCCCTGGACGACAAAATAACATTTTGACTAAGCAACGATGTTGTTTTAAAGCTATGGATTTAAATTTAATTTGGATGGTTGGGTATTCTTGATTAAATCTAACATGAGTTATTTCTGCATCTATATGTAAATTTTCTTCAAGAATTTCTAAGGAAACAGGCATATTTTCAGTTAAATATATTTTTGGAATTTGAGTTAATCCAATTTCCGCTCCTACTTCGGAAATACTGGTTGTAAATCCCCAGATAATATTATTACAAATTTCCACATCTCCATCAGTATCTTCAATATTAATATCACCAGTAATATTATCAAATTTTAGCTTTGCAACTTTTCGTAGGTCAAACCATTCGTATCTATCAAGTTTAGGAGCATCAATGAGAACTAATAAAC
>NZ_NTFS01000523.1 GCF_002289455.1 Brunnivagina elsteri CCALA 953 | reverse complement strand
GTATTAGAAACCGTTCTCACCTTTATTTTAATGTTTGTGATTTTCGGTTCGGGACTTGACAGACGCGCACATATAGGTTTTGCAGGTTTAGCGATCGGTTTAACTGTGGGTATGGAAGCTGCATTTATGGGACCAATTACAGGTGCAAGTATGAATCCTGCCCGTTCTTTTGCACCTGCACTTATTAGGGGAATGTGGCAGCATCATTGGGTATATTGGGTTGCACCAATATTAGGAGCGCAAATTGCTGTTGTCATCTATCGACTATTGTCAAACGGGTTTAAGGATATTGAATAGTTTCCAGAAGTTGCAAAAGTGTATTTAAAGAATAATTATGGCGACATTTGACCACAAACCAAGAATCTTATTTTTATATGGCTCATTAAGAGAGCGTTCTTACAGTCGTCTGCTAGCGGAGGAAGCAGCGCGAATTATTGAAGAATTTGGTGCAGAAGTAAAGTTTTTTGACCCACGGGATTTACCGATTCATGGTAGTGTTCCCGATACCCATCCCAAAGTCCAGGAATTGCGTGAATTGAGTTTGTGGTCAGAAGGACAAGTTTGGTCATCACCGGAATTACACGGTAATGTTTCCGGGATTATGAAAAATCAAATCGATTGGATTCCCCTAAATATTGGTGCAGTACGACCAACTCAAGGGAGAACTCTGGCAGTAATGCAGGTTAGTGGTGGTTCCCAGTCATTTAATGCGGTGAATACATTGCGACTGTTGGGACGATGGATGCGAATGTTTACTATTCCTAATCAATCTTCCGTAGCTAAAGCTTATCAAGAGTTTGAAGAAGACGGGACGATGAAAGATTCAGCATATCGCGATCGCATTATCGATGTGATGGAAGAACTATATAAATTCACAATTTTGTTGCGTGACAAGGTGGATTATCTCACTGATCGTTACAGCGAACGTAAAGAAACACTACAAAAATCTCAACCCCAACTAAAACTATGAAAAAAGCCATGTTTGTCTGCAAAAAAAATTCTCGGCGATCGCAAATGGCTGAGGGATTTGCTCGTACATTAGGTGAAGGTAAAATTGCTGTTACTAGTTCGGGTTTAGAAGCTAGTCATGTTGACCCCATTACTGTACAAATCATGTCGGAAATCGGTATTGACATTAGTAATCAAAGCTCCAAAGCACTCAGCGAATTTAATCCTGAAGATTACGATATTGTAATTTCTTTGTGCGGTTGTGGTGCAAATTTACCAGAAGCTTGGGTTCTACGGGAAGTATTTGAAGATTGGCAACTTACAGACCCAGAGGGTGAATCAATTGATACCTTCCTTGTAGTTAGAGAACAAGTTAAAGAGCGAGTGATTAAATTAATTGCAACACTCAGTTAAAGTTTATTAAGCCTGTCCGCAAGCACAGGAAGAGTTACCCCTCCAATACCCTGTGCTAATCTTATTTCTCTAGCAACCATTACCAATCCCCAATTGTTAATTTTTCCCCAGATTTTTATCCAAATAACGGTAAAAGTTGCAAACTAAAATTCTAGAGGCTGTATAAGTTTAAGTCGGCGATAGAATCTAAGATTTAGGTCATATAGCCTGTAATATACCTTCTTCGATTGATAGTGTAGGGTTTATTTTGAGGGGAGCGATCGCAATGATGAAAAATATTTTAGTAGCTCTAAACGATTCAGAGATTTCAGAACGAGTCATGGAAAGCGTGCTTCAGTTGATTTTACCAAGTGATGGTAAGGTGATTCTCTGTCACGTATTTCCGACACCAATTTCCGACATTGAACATCCAGCAGATCGTCCATACTCAGAATCATCAGCTGTTTCATATTTACAAGCCGAGAAGCAGTTGCAATCATACCAGGCTGAGTTAACTGTGGATAGCTGTGTTGAGCTTGTGAATGGTGAACCTGCGGAAGAAATTATTCGTCTTGCCAATATTCACAAAGCTGATTTAATTGTCATTGGTAGTCGTGGTTTAACAGGGATGACGCGAATTGTCCAAGGTTCGGTTAGCAGTCAAGTTGTTGAAGAAGCAAATTGTTCTGTTTGGGTTGTAAAACCTAGATAGAAAGCATCAAACTCCTATTTAGTCACTTATGGACTTATAGAAAATAAAATATCCCAACTTATAGATTTATCAATCGTATCATTCGTCAGCTTAGGAATAGAATATCCTAACTGCGATCGCATTTAGTACAATCCCTACAAATATCGCTCGTTTTATTCTCAACCCTGAATTATCAATCCTTCGATCAAATATTAATCAATAATTTATCAAAGTCTTATTTCTCTGATATAATTTGGTAAATTTACAAAGGCTTTATGGTTTTCAAATAGACCATAAACATTTTTTTGTCAATGCGTCTAATGAAACAGATTAGTTCACCTCCAGACAAGCTGGAAAAAACACACAGGAAATCTGGTTGCGATAAGCAAAGCCTAACACCAAGGGTGTATCGCATTTCCGAATTTATATTTCTTTGTCAATATTTCTTTTCTCAACTTTCCTCAAGAGAATTATTTAGACTAATCGCATTTAGAATAATTCCCGCTATTTCTATCCCTATTATTTGCATTTCAGTTACTTCTATAATGGGAATTCACATAGTTGGATTATCTCGAACCAATAATCAAAATTCAAGTAAAGACTTAAAGATTATCAACTTTCAACTAAATGAATCTTCAAAAAATAAATCAAAGTTGGTAAATAAATCGGTAATTAATATAATCAATACATCAAAAAAAAGGATTATTGATTATTATCATGTTTGGAATCAAAGAAAAAACATTTTAAAAGTAAATATTACTTACAATGTTACCAAAGTACCCAAGTTAAATACAGACGATAAAAAACTAGATGATATTGTTAGCGAACTAGTCACTTTAGTCAAACAAAAAGACTTACCAAAAGAATCTCTTTCTATTACACTAATCGATATTAATCGTCATAAAATTGCTGGATATCGACAAAATATA
This sequence comes from Brunnivagina elsteri CCALA 953, assembly GCF_002289455.1. Lineage (GTDB taxonomy): Bacteria > Cyanobacteriota > Cyanobacteriia > Cyanobacteriales > Nostocaceae > Brunnivagina > Brunnivagina elsteri. The sequence continues at coordinate 897 of NZ_NTFS01000523.1, read as the reverse complement.
CCTAGATACCCAGCCAGTGTTGTGAAATTATTTTGGATGGTAGCATTACAAGAGCAAATTAAACAAGGATTAACAATAAATAACAGTAAAATTAATGCCGATTTAAAAGCGATGATTTTGAAGTCAGATAATGACGCTTCGAGTAGAATTGTTGACATAATTACACAAACAAAGTCATCTTCAAGTCAGTTAGAATCTAGTAAATTTAAGACTTGGAAAAGAAAAAGAAATCACATTAATACTTTCTTTCAAAAGTCTGGCTACGAAAATATTAATGTTAGCCAAAAAGCCTTTCCAATTAGTAATGAACCTAACATGAATGAACCGGAAGGTACAGAATTACAACTAATTAATAATAGCAATAAATCATCAATATTTAATCAAATAACAACCTATCATGCAGCACGTTTGATGTATGAAATTGCGACAAAGCAAGCAGTTTCTCCTAAGTCTAGCCAGCAAATGTTAGATTTACTCAAACGTGATTTAAATCCCCAAGTATGGAAACATAACCCACAAATTTCTGATGAATTTAACCCGATAGAGAATTTTTTAGGTGAATCATTACCAGCAGATAAAATTTATTTTGCGTCGAAAGCAGGACAAAATTCAACAGCTCGTCATGAAGTTGCTTATATAACAACAAAAGATAGAAAAACGCAGTACATAATTGCAATTTTCGGTAAGGATTCGGCTTATAGCGAAAGTAGTACAATTTTTCCCGATATATCAAAATTAGTCTATGATAAAATGACGAATATGAGAACAAAAAACTGAAAATTCAGGAGTCAGAATTTAGGATTCTGAATTATATACTAAGAACGGGTTAAGAATATACTTTCAAATACCTTAAAAGTTTTTAGATGCTACCCTGCGGGAACGTGGAACGTACCTTCG
>NZ_NTFS01000522.1 GCF_002289455.1 Brunnivagina elsteri CCALA 953 | reverse complement strand
CCTCAAGTCATTGCTCACCGTTGTGCTTACCTTAATGGATTAATCTTTGCTCGCTAAATAAAAAGTGGGATGCTCCCCTTTGATTTTTTGTATTTGCTGGAAAATCCATGACTACGGAAATGCCAGAATTAAGTATGTTTCTGAGATGATTTTTCAATAATGGTTTGAGGCGATTTGCATATTTCAAGTAATCATCAAAATTCTTGATTTCTTCAGGATAGAGATTCGATAACCAATCATCCTCAGATAAAAGTATGGCATTTAATTCTTGAGAGATTTGGCGGGACAACGTAGATTTTCCCGCACCCATTTTTCCACAAAAAAATATCAAAGTTCCTTGAGAATTCATTCTCTTATCCTTGGATAAATATTACATATCTAAATGGCGATCGTTATTACTGAGTATGACATTACGCCCATCGAGCTATGATTTGCGATCGCGTTCTCAACTGTGGTGAAAAGGCTATTCGCTTTGGGGTACTTTACACAGTAAATTTATGAGATTCAATTAGGCTATAGTTTGACTCCAATGCATCTTTATTAAATCGAGGATATAGGAGTTTTTATTATCTATATAATTTTTCTTATCTCCTGTTTTAGAAAAGAACTTACCGCCAGTAATATATATATGAGATGGTTCTCGATAATATGCTCTATGCCGACTAATCCATCCGGGTTTTTCTCCACTTGTTTCAACTTTTTCAATCGCAAATGTATGACAATTTAGACGATAAACAGGTGTATCCCCATAAATTATGCCGCTGTCATAACCCAAATTACCTATGATGTAAATATATTCTCCAACTTGGGTGGCAGAATGAAAATCAGTGGGGGGAAATTCTTCTTGGGGATAGCCTAAAATTGTAAATGTGCCATCATTTTGGGAGACAACCACATCGTTATATATACAAAAATCTGGATCGTAGTAATCTTCATGTTCCCCTCCAATTTGAATAATTCTCCCGTCGGGTAACTGGGTAATTGTCCGACCAAATCTTTGAAAACACCATACAGCTTTATCTCCAAAAGCATTATCGGTATCATCAAAATTATTTCGCCCAGCCCATGCTGTTGTCCTACTTCTAACCATCTCATGCCAAAACTCTATTTTCATTACTTCAGGATTAGCTGTTCCAAATTGCCGATATTTACCGCTTAAATATTGCTTTTGATCGATATTTGATATTTCGTAATCGCCACTCAATCCTGTTAATAACTGCCGCGTCTCATCGTTGATATCGCTTAAATCCTCACCCGCATCGACGAGCAGTTTGACTATTTCTAAATTGCTCGCACTATTAATTGCCTTTAGATCGTACTTTCCACTCTTACTGGCATCTGCGCCAGATTCCAGTAATATTATCACACAAGCAGTAGCACCTCGTTCGCCTGCCATGACTAAGGGAGTTGTGCCATAATGGTCGGCAGCTTCGACATCAAAACCCTGAGTAATTAGCCATTTGAGAAGTTCTAAGTGATTATTTTTGATGGCACACATTAATTCAGTTTCTTCGGATGTGAGATATTTCTCCCGCTCTGATGGTGATGGTAAAAGTAATTCTGCTTTCTCAATTTTACCCACTTGCAAACTCAAAATCCACGGTGTCCGGTTACAACAATCTCGTGCTTCTAAATCCGCACCCCCACCGATTAATTGCTTTACTTCTTCCACACTTCCAAACACAATTGTATACATTAATTCCGTCCATTGCAATTGCTCTCGATCCGCACCTGCTGCTAATAAAAAATCCACCACATCAAAGCGACTTTCCCAAGCAGCAGCAGTCAACGCAGATGCTCCACATTGATTCTTTCCTAAATTTGCACCTTTCGCAATTAATAAACGAAGAATCGAGATTAAATTTTCACCTTGAGAAATATTTTGACTACATATCGCATCAATTAATACATCACAGCCATTCGCACCGGGAGAGTGAATATTGACTCCTATCTCCAAAAGATATTTAATTTTATCGATATTTCCCGATTGGATAGCGAATCCCAGCACAGTATAGTTGGAAATCCCTCCAATCGCGTTCACATCTGCGCCATTTTCTACCAAAAATTGCACCATTTCCAAGCTTGCATTATGCCTACTTACCGCCCATATCAATGATGTTTGTGATGATTTATCGAGACTATCGATATCAACTCCATTCGCCAATTCTCCCCGTACACCTGTAATATTTCCTTGGATGATATAATCGTGAATTTTCATAGTGCGATCGCTTCTTTCCAATAACTGGAGTAACATTTACCAATAAGTTGAAAACCCAACGATTGATACAGTCCAATTGCTTCGAGATTGTCTGTGTTGACCCACAACTTTACCCTTGGATGCACTTCTAATAATTCCCCAATCAAAAACGCGAGTAATTTGCGAGCAAAACCCCGTCTGCGAAATTGTGAAAACGTAAATGGCGCAATTACAAAAGCATCACGTCTAGTTGTAGTGTAGCGTACTACAGAAACAATCTGGTTTTCATGTTCTAAAACTGCAATGGTTCGTTTTTCTATCCAATCATCCCAAGGGTGATTTAAGCTACCACTACCCCGTTCGGCTAAATAAGCTGCTGCGTAGGTTTGTAGCACTGGTTTATCTTGAGAAATTGCCCATCGTCCTTTAGCTCCAGGAGGAATTTGGTTACAAACCATGACAATTTGCTCGAACTCGCATTCCAGTGAATATTGTTGCAACAATTGGGGACGAATCCAATTTTTTGTTTGGGAAGAGGTACATACTTTTTGCGGACAACCCCGTGTAGTTGCAATTGCCAGTAGGGATTTACCTGTCTCGTAGTTGCAATTTTCGATTAATAGATTGGTATTCCCAGGTTTAACCATAACAATCCCTTGGATATTATTGACATCAAGGGAGTTTGCTAAACTGTGTATCAACCTCACAAAATGGTCGAATTGTTACTTCTGTTGTTTCAATAATGCAGAGTGGATTGTTCTCGCCGTCAAGTACAATTGTTTTCAATCCTAATTCCTTAGGAGGTTCAATTGCTTCTGCTTTCCATTCCCATAAAGCGGAACAAGTTGCGGTTTTAATTCCTTTGACAATTAAATTACCCAATTTATCCGCTAGAGTCGAGCTATCACCAAATTGAGATGCTTCATATTTTTCGCCTGAAGCATTAGGAAATACTGCTAAATATGCTTGCCAGTATTTTTCTACTTCTTTTGTGTTGATGTTTGTTGCGATCGCACTAGTTGGAGAATTTGTTGAATCCATAGTCAGGATATCCAAAAATAAGGTATTAAAACAATAATTATAATAAAACGTAGTGTAATAATATCGATTTTGCGAAAAAAAAACTTGAAATCTTGCCAACTATATATTTTATTTTGGAGCCAAGTAAAATGGAAAGCTGTGAAAATGATGAAAAAAGCACAAATGAAATTATTCAAACTGCTTTAACGACAGAAAATGAAGATGTTTATTGGGATTTGGTAAACATTTTACGTAACCGTGGTAGTGAGGAGGAATTTACAGCAGCATCAAAATTGTGTGAGAGTCAAAATTCCAAGGAAAGAACTTTAGGCGTTAACATCTTATCGCAATTAGGAACAATACAAAAGGAATTCCGTACTCTCGAACGCGGAGATATTTTATTAAAGCTACTGTCACAAGAAGAAAAAGATAGAGATGTTTTAGCTGCAATTGGCTATGCTTTTGGTCATTTAAATGATGCAAGGGGTATTTTGCCATTAATTGAATTAAAAAATCATGCCGATAGTGACGTGCGGATGGGTGTGGTTTTAGGTTTGACTTGTCAGGAAGATGAATCCGCTATTCAGACATTAATACAGGGTTAGCGCATCTCAAACCCTATTGACAGAAAGATTATGGAAGAGCCGCCATCAACACAGATACCATGTACCGA
>NZ_NTFS01000521.1 GCF_002289455.1 Brunnivagina elsteri CCALA 953 | reverse complement strand
AAATAGAAAGCGATCGCATGTTTCTTGGCGGAATCGGCGATCGCCTTCAATGTAGACCCAATATTCAGGTCAACACTATGATGACACAACAGCAAGTAATTGGCATAATCCAACTTGATACAAAAGCTCATTCTCACGACAAATTTGAGCAAAACATCGAAGAGAAGGTGCTTCACACAGTACCGTTTGCCTTAAACTACACCTTTGATTACGATCGCTTTGCTAAACCCGATTTACAGGCAAAGGCAAAATCCACTCTCGGAAGCTTCTTTGGCTTCGTCCGTCAAACTTTTGATGGGTTGATAGAGATTGGGCGTTAGCGAAGCTCATCGCAGATATCGCTCCAGGATTTTTACTTCGACTGCCTTGCATTTTGCCCAAATGGGAAAAAAATATTTTCCGAATGGCTTGCTTCTCCTGATTTTGGTGCATCTCGCTATATAGCACAAAGCGCGATGGAAATCAGCGATTGGTTCGACAAACTCCCTGCAAAAGTACAACATCTAGTTCGTCAAAACGTCCAGCAGTGGAGTGTTTCTGCACTACGACAGTTAACCAAAGTTAGCCATGATTTAGTTAAAGAATTAGTGCGTTCGGGCAAAAAGACTGCTGCACAAGTGAAGAAAGAGTTTGGAAGTGCGAGAGCGAAGGAGGGAGAGAATTTAGTTGGTTCCCACCTTAGCGAGACAGTAAACGATATGTCCACTTCTCTCTCCCTCTCGCTATCTCGCTCCCAAACTCCCATTTCTGACTCATCCCAAGAGGGGGAAAGCGAGAAAGTGGGAAAGGAAGGGAAAAAGAACAATATTTCCCCGCTTCTGCCTGCTCCTGAGTTAGTTCCTGGTATGCGAATTGTTGTTAAGGAAGAGAATACGGGTTGGAATGGGAGCAGTGGGATAATCATGTCCAAGCAAGAAGGTAATTTCTGGGTATTGCTTGACCATACGATCGCTCAGGGTATGGAAGTCAAACACCTGCTCAAACCTCACCAAATCGGACTAGAAACTCAACAACCAATCGCAAAGTCAACTTCTCAAGAATTGTTTACTGCTGCCCAAGTCGAACAAAAAGTCGCATCAGCGATCGCCCAGTATAATAGTGAAAAAGCTGAGTCAGAACAGGGACGGTTTGTAGAAATTCGAGACGCAGCGCTGCAAGCGGCAAAACGAGAAATCCAAGCTGCACAAGAATATGCTCGTGCGATCGCACTTCAGAACCAAGATTTACTCGAACAATTGGCAGGAAAGGATGAAGAGGTGCGATCGCTCCATGCATTACAAACCAGAAATCAGCAACTCGAACAGCGAGTGGCAGAGTTAGAAAAAGCCCTCGAAAACTCCAGTGCAAATAACTGGGGCAATACCTTTAACAATCAAGCTGCAAAGGTGGTTAACTCGGAGTTGGAGAAAACTATCGAACCGTTGATGTCCGAAGTCGAACGGTTACAAAATTTGATGCGATCTGCGCTTCGCAGCAGCGCTTCGCTATCGCAGGAACAAGAATTATCGCAACTTCAAATACTCAATAGAAAACAACAAGAAGAATCATCATCAGATGCAGTTTTAGCGGAGTTTGGGGAGATAGGGGAAAGATTTGGGTGGTCTGGTTGGAGTCGTCGGGGTTATCGTGCTGCTAGTGGGATGTTGTGTACTGGGATTGGGGCGATCGCCGCTTTTATTTCAGATTTAAAGTCATCTTCCCCAAGTTACCAACAGCAGGAAATCACATTTTAGATTTACATCAAATTAGATTTGCGTCGAATTTTGCCATTGCTTAAAAATGGCGATGGATTGGTTAGGCAATGACAAATGTATATTTAATTTTGCATTGGTACTTATGAATATCGATTAATTAATTTTTGTGCTGCTTGATTGTGCTTTTCAACTAATTCTGGTGGTGCGATAACTTGTACTGCATCCATGTAGCGATGTAACCATAGTAAAAATTCATCCAAGGAACGTCGGGGCAAGGTGACAGTATAATCAACAGATAAAAGTTCCCCTGTGGATTTGTCTTTAATTGCGTTACTAATTGTCTGGCTGGGATGACGGCGATCGCCTTCTAAAATAAATACAGCAACGGGAGGGTAAAATCTCGCTGTAACAGCAATTAATTCTAGTTCTCCGGCTAATTCCAGATGTTGTTCTTCTATGTCTCCCAACTTCAAACCCCAGCCGTTTTCAATCAATCGATAGGCTTTTTTGAGATTTTCCTGCTGTGCTGCAATTCCCCTAACAGTATTTGATGGTTTGCAATAATTAGCAAAACGGTTTATTCTACCGATGGCAAAATGTCCGTTGTCGCAGTATTGATATAGCAAATACCAAGCTATGTCGTGGTAAATCAATTGCAGGGGATATATCTGCATAATTCCCAGATGGTTTTGATTGTAGGGTGATACTTGACGGGAGATTTCTATTGCTTGTCCTTGACTAATGGCTTTTTCGACCAAGGATATTTGATGGTATAGATTGTCTTTATTTTTACCTGTGGCAATCATTTCCTCCGGGTCGGTGTAGACTATGGCTCGATTTAAGTGTTGACGTACTGGGTAAAATAATCCACCTTGGAGTTCGATATTCAAACCCCGCAAGCGTTTTTCTAAAGACTCGTATATCAATCGTACTTGGGGATGCCCTTGGAATTTTGCCTGACTCAATAAAGCATTGAGGGCAACTTTTAGTTCCTCGATGGAATTGCACCTGTACCAAGGTAGTAACCCCAACGATACATTTGGCGGTCGAGGATGCCATATTTGCGTAATGTATTTAAATCTTTGCGGAGGGTGGGGATAGCGGGATAATCTGGTGGAAGTTGGATATTTAAGCTGGTTGCTAGTTCTTGGAAACGCTTTTGGACTTGCAGGAATGCATCATGGTGTTTTTCTCCTTTTGACTCGAAGCTATCGGGACAACCGACTCCTGGATATTTGAGGAAGGTAGCAATTAGGAGTAGAAGTCGTTCGCAAGTTTTTTCCATTGAGTGATATTGTTTGATTTATAAATTTTATTTTGTCAAGATAAAAGAAAATATTTAAGGATATTCAACTTGGTTTGGTAAATTTAGTATATGCGAACTTTTAGAGAGATTTATCAAAGTAAAATAGATATTTTCTTTTACTGGTCATTGTAGTGAGATTTTTTGTAAAGTAGAAGTCAAATATATAACTGATGAAATCGAAGCTTCAGTAATTAAAACTAAACTTCATACTCTATAAAAGGCAAAAATGTATATCTCCCCGCGCACTGCTTTTACTCGCAATAGCTTGGTTTCCGTTGGTACTGGGACTATTACTCTGGTGATATTGCTAATTGCACCTTTGGGTTTAGCTGCTGTAATTATTAATACTTTATTGGTGACGGTTGCCACCTTTACGGTTTCGACAATTGCTGATCGGGTGTTATTGTGGCTGGAACCTGGACAAAAGGCTGAGGTTTTGGGTAATTCCCGTAGTGGAAGATTGGGTAGACGCAGAGATTGAAATGCAAACACTCTACGTTTCTCAGCAAAATTGCTACGTTGGTTTAAGCCAAGAATCGCTAATTATCAAACAAGGCGATCGCATTCTTGGTGAGGTACAATTACCTCTACTGGAACAAGTTTTGATATTTGGTAAATCCCAGGTTTCTACTCAAGCAATTAGAGCATGTTTATGGCGTGATATTCCCATTGCCTACTTGTCGCGGATGGGTTATTGTTACGGTCGGATGTTACCAATTGCGCGGGGTTTTCGTCAATTATCCCGTTATCAACAGCAGCTTTCATTCACAGATAATTTAATTACTGCTCGGACAATTGTGGAAGCTAAATTGAAAAATAGTCGTACCTTATTACCAGGGTAAGCGCATTTAATTTTGTAGTCAAAAATACAGATTATTTGACTAATATATACA
>NZ_NTFS01000520.1 GCF_002289455.1 Brunnivagina elsteri CCALA 953 | reverse complement strand
ATATTTATTAGTTTGAGTTTTCTCAGTGGATGTGGTGGTTATCCACAAATAATAAGTTATCCTTTTGACCCTGGTGGTAGAAGTTTAAATAGTTTGGCTTCGGAATTAAACCCGCAAACATCTGGTAGATATATTATTTTTACAAGCGATCGCCGAGGTAGCCAAGATGTATATATGTATGATACAGTGACCCGCTATTTAGTGGATTTACCGGGTTTAAACTCGTTGGATACAATTGCTTCCCACCCAAGTGTTTCCGATAGCGCTCGTTATATTGTTTTTGCCGGAAGTCGTCAGGGGCGATCGGCTATTTTTCTTTACGATCGCGAAACTCGACAATCACGTAACTTAACCGCAAACCTGCAAGCCGAAGTCCGAAACCCGACCATTAGCGCCGATGGTAGTAGAATTGCCTTTGAAACCACAGTAAACGGACAATGGGATATTTTAGTTTATGATCGCACATCGGGGCAACCTTTAAATATTCCCCAAGACCCAAGATAAAAATAATAATGTAGAGACGCGATACATCGCGTCTCTCTATATATATAGCGTCTCTAGATATAGCAAGGTGGATTTTAATTGAATGTGGAGAGACGTAACATGTCTCGCAAACTTTGCCGCAGGGATAATCCCCATGACAAGATATGAGTCTCTACAGGGTTTGAGATACTGTCGGCATATTACTCTTTACCTTCTTCCAGTCTTACCGCTTCAATTAGACTTCGTACTTCTTTAGTTCCTTCTGAAGGCTCAAATTTGAGCGGAAATTTACGATGTGTCAACATTCGCAGTCCTAAAGGTGAAATTCCCAATAGTCCTCGTATATCTTTAAAGTTGTTACCTAGCACTTGCAAGCCAAATTGTCGTTCGTCAATCCAACCACCTTTTTTGACTAAATCGATCAGAACTTTGCGGTGTCGAATCGAACGACTATCACTTTTCTGTTTACGAGCTAATATTTCCTGCTTGATTTCGGTAATTCGATCCATTGGTGCAACATCCATCGGACAAACTGAGTTGCAGAAGTGACAGCGAGTGCAAGCCCAAACACCTTTAGTTTCTTCGTTATACTCTTCAAGTCGATTTTCTGTATTATTATCTCGCGAGTCTGCCACCATTCGAGAAGCTTTTGCAAGGGCATGGGGACCAACAAAATTTTCATTGACCTCAAGAGCATTACATTCTGAATAACAAGCACCACACATAATACAATTGCCAGTTTGGTCGAGACGCGATCGCTCTTCGGGTGTTTGCAAAAACTCCCGTTCGGGAACTTGTCTACCTGCGGTACTAACATAGGGTGAAACAGCTTCTAAATTATCCCAAAAGCGGTTCATATCCACCACTAGGTCTTTAATTACGGGCATATTTCCCAGAGGTGCTACTGTTATTTCTGGAATCTCGTCAGATGAACTGGTACTTCCAAATTGCTGCTGCTTGAAAGCTATTTCACTCCCCACATTTTCTTTACAGGCTAAAGCTGAACGTCCGTTGATTCGTATCGCACAACTACCGCAAATTGTATTGCGGCAATTTTTGCGGAATGCTAAAGTTCCATCTTGTTCCCACTTAATTCGATTTAGGGAATCAAGGATTGTATTTCCAGGTTCAACATCCAAAAGGTAATTTTGCACCACTGGTGAGGAATCTGGTTTTTGTCGAATAACCTTAAAAATAACTTCCATGACCACAAACCCAATTTTTAACAAAATTTTTCCAACAAACCAAACAAACACCTGACGCTTCAGGGAGCAAATTATTCTCCAGCACTTCCCTTGCTCACTTATGGAGCTAGACAAGACGCGATAAGCAGAGTTTAACGCCAAGGGCTTATCGCGTGACAAATATTGTCTTTACCTCAATCCAACTAGTTAATGGCTGGAGTCATTAAACCACGACTGGATTCTAAGCATAACCATAAAACTTATTTTCATCGATTTTCCATCAATGGGCTGAATAAATTTTTGCAGTTGAGCGATCGCAAAAAAAAAACTTATCTTCCACCTCCGATTATGCTTACTCTTCTGCTGGGATGATGCCGATGGGTGATATTGATGTCAAACCCAATTTTAGGACTACTCTCCGTTTGCTACATATTCCCAAATCGTAAAAATATCAAAACTAAATCACCCCTAAGTTCCAACTTGAACTTAATGGGAACAATGCTAACATTCTACTGCTTACTCCCAGAAGAAAAGCACAACTAGTCATGAAAAGATAATTTCTGGATATATAGAATTGTTAAATATCATGGGGAACATCTCAATTCGCCAAAACTAAATAAATTTTTCCTTCTTCAGTCTGGCAATATTCACCCTAAAGTTACAAATTTAGGATATAAATTGTATAACAAATTTAATTCAATATTAAACAACTAGTTTGCTATTATTAGTTCATGCTAGTATTTAATATAAAATTACGAGGTAGCAAATCCAGTAGAAATCGCCCTCAAGTGCGGCTATTACCGCTTTGTTTCTTCGTAATGTAAAGACGTGAAAATTTCGTCTTTACATGCAGGATAAAAAGGTGTATACCTGCAATACGCTCAATAAATACTATGCTGACTCAAACTTGCGAGTACGAGTAGGGAAAATCTCAGACTTTATCGCAATTTAGGTCAGTACAGAGAGTTGAAAGCCTGCATTTTCGCACGATTTACAACTTATTTATTGTCGTCAAACAAGTGCGGCGATAAACGGTCAGGAAAATCCTCACAAAGAATACATGCGACAACGGCGGGTATCCTCGCAACGTAGTATTCTCGCTCTTTGCCTGCTCAATTTGTAGGAGGAGACTCCAAGTGAAACTCCTACATTAATGTCCAAGAAAAAGTTTTTCTTTTTCAATGGCAAATGTTGGTAAGAAAACCGTGAAATTACCAAAATTAATAGCTGCGATCGCGATCGCCTTTCATCTGCTATGGATAACCATCAGCAGAAGTCTGGTAGTTTACAAGCGTGAGTTTACCCAATGCCTGATAGCGCACAGTAGCTAGCTGCAAGTGACAAAAACTGACATTGCAGCACATATTAAATAATTCAAACGTCTGGAGACAGCAAGGAAAACTAAAATCGAATGAGTGAAACTGCAACCGCCCCATTAACCGGAAAAACCTTACTTGCTAAGGTAAAAGAACTTTCGACTTTGCCTCGAAGAGAAAGAGCCAAACAGTGTGGTTATTACACTACAACTAAAGGTGGTCAGGTAAGAGTAAATCTGACTGATTTTTACGATGCTTTGTTATCAGCTAGGGGAATTCCCTTAAGTCCTGAAGCTCCAAAAGATGGTCGTGGTCGTGAACCTACGTATCGCGTAAGTGTTCATCAGAACGGTCAAATTGTTATTGGCGCAACATATACCAAAGCAATGGGCTTGGAACCAGGTGATGAGTTTGAAATTAAACTTGGATACAAGCATATTCACTTAATTCAAGTCGATAGTGATAAAAAGATTTTAGATATCGACTCGGATGAAGATGAAGACGAAGACGAAGAGTAAATTTTTGTACAGGTAGGGAGAATCTAATAGTTGAAGCAGTCGAGGAACAGTTATTTAACTGCCCAGTTTTGACTTTGTACTTTTTAACTTTGTACTCGACATTGCTGAAAACAAAAAATCCAGCTTGTAAATTCAATAATTTTACTCTCGAAACTGAATTCTTGCATCTGGGTAATTTGGCTGTGCCCATAAGCCAGTGAGTTATTAAAATTCACAAATCTACAAGAAGTAGATATAAAATTGCGATCGCTTAAATTTAATTTACCTAATTTGCGATCGCATAGCGAACAAAAGTAAGTTTAGCAGTATTACTTCTGTTGAAGAGTAAGCATAATCGGAGGTGGAAGATAAGTTTTTTTTTTGCGATCGCTCAACTGCAAAAATTTATTCAGCC
>NZ_NTFS01000052.1 GCF_002289455.1 Brunnivagina elsteri CCALA 953 | reverse complement strand
CTCTAAATGTTTACAATTAGAAAAAACAAACCAAAAAGTGAGCTTTTTTAATTAAAATGTAACACAATTTACAAATTTAAAACGCTAGTTAATTATTAATAATATTAATAAAGTAAATGTGCTGACGAATCAGATATTCTCCTGTTATCCACTAACAAACGAAATAGTATAAAAATTATGCCATCGCTCAACATGAACAAACACTTCACAATTTTTGTGAAATATTTTAAAAAAGAAGGATTAAAAAAAAGCTGAGGTTTATAACCTTATATAGCTTTTTATTTTAGGGGGAATGTTAAATGTGGATGTGGATGAATATTCCAGTAATTAAGTAATAAAAACTGTATTACTTAATTACTAGAAAATATGCTGGTGTGAGTAAGAAATCAATTATTGAACACATCCAGGGGAGATTTGAGTAAAAGCATACGAATAGAGAAACTTGGCAATTGCCTTATGCCTTACACAATTTCAAATAACAGTTGCATTGACTGCGATAATTGTCGCATACAGTGCCCTGTGGGTGCTATCAAGCTCGTAAATGATGAATATTGGATCGATCCTTGTCTTTGTAATAACTGTCAGGGTTTTTATTCAGAACCTCAGTGTGTGTCTGTATGTCCAACCCAATCTCCCGTTCCATTACAAGTAAAGCGGGGAAGATGCAAAGTTGAACCAAGGGAAGCTACTAGTCCGAGTTTATTTTCTAATGGTAAGAGTAATGCATTTGCAAGTGCGATCGCAATCTGGGAGGCAAGTAATGTCTTATCCCAACGCGCATCCTTACCTTGGGAAGTCGATGAAAATGGGTATATCTGCTATCGTCGTCAGGTAAACCAAGGAAAAGGTGCGATCGCATTCCATATAAATGTACCATTTAGTGATGACAAGCTAGCAACAACAATGATGGCAGTGGAAGCGTTGGATATTCGTGCTGCTAGTATTCATTTAATTTTTGCAGCTTACATCACAGCTATAGAGAAACCCTGGCAACAAGAGTTTGTGATTGATGATAAGCAAATCGAGAAATATTTGGGGTTAGAAAAACGTAAAGACTTAAACAAAACTGCGAAATTATCATTAATTAAAAACTTGGTTCGTCAAGTTTGTTCCCTCATAGTCTCGATTGATTGGGCACAACAAGGTCGAATCAAAGGATTTACAATTGAAAAAACTCCTCTATGGCATTTACTTGATATTCAGCATCATTTTCAAGAAGATGACAAAGGATGTAAATATCTCATTGGCTTAACTTTTAAAATTAAAGCAGGATTGTGGACACAACATTTCTTAAATCGCCAAGGTTGTAAGGAACGTACTGCATTCTATCAATATGGTAGTCTACCAAAATCTTTGTTAAATACAATTATGAGTATTTGGCAGCAACATGAAGGTACGGCAAGGTTGATGTTATGGCTACTCTTTAAAACTAAGATGGGCAAGGAACAACGTATTACTGTCCCAACGTTATTACGGGTTGCCTATGGTGAAAATAAAGTTGCCGCAGCTTGCCGAAAACGTGATGATAGAAAGCGTTTGTTACGAACCTTTGAAAGTGATTTGGAAGTGTTAAATCACTATGGAATGAAACCTAAGTTTGACCCGATTACCTATCCTCCAAATATTCAACCATTATGGGCAAAATTAGTTGATATTCCCGAAGACCCAGAGGAGGCAATCGAATTTTGGATCAATGATGGTGGAGGCACTTCACGGTTAACAGATGCTGGTCCACGAGGCAAGTGGAATATGTTAATGAATGCCCGAATTTTATCATTTGAATTACCTCCAGAGTTAGAACAGCAGCTTGCTGAAGCGGCAAAAAAACACAAAACAACGAGAACTCAAAGAAGGATGAAAACCACAGGGGGGTTATTAGGAGAGCAAATTTTACAAGCGAGAAAAAACCTGAATTTGTCGCAGCGTGAATTAGCAAAATTGGCTGGAAAAAGTCAAAGTTGGATTCGCGATATTGAAAATGGTCGTCTCAAAGTTAAGTCGGAAGACCAATCAATTTTAAGGAAAGTGTTAGGAATTGCATAGTTTTATTTAGAGTATTCCAAGAAATAGGTGCATCATCAGGGCTATTTGTTGCAAAAGGGAGCGAGACGCTCCCACTACACCTATTAATTCAAAGCATTTTTTTATTTGGAACACTCTTAGGGAACACCAAAAAATAAATTACCCAATAAATGTAGGGTGGGTTAGAGCTTCTCGTAACCCACCATTTGATAATAAAATATCAAAATATCCTCTTGTGCTGATATTTATATTTACCTGTATACTTAGTTTATTACTTAGCTTTCCTGTTGCACCTGCTGCTCAAGCTTTTACCTGTCGCAATTATAACAGTCACAAAATCTGCATTCTCAACATTAAAAGGAGTGCAAAGAATTATTGGGAGTATCGAGCATCGGTAATTATTGACAGTGTTAAGACTCCAGTTGAGCTTTACGATTGTCATCAAAGGGTTCCTATTAGTTACGAGCGTGTAAAACATCCTACTACGATCGCTTTTGGTAAAGATGATGCAGGAGAGCTAATCTGTAACTTTGTTATGTCCCACAGTTAAAATTTTCTTTATAATAAATATTACTAAATCTATACTGAGATAAATACTGATTTTTTTCTGGAAATGGTTACAACCATCCTGTAGATAAAGAAAACCAACCTTGCGGTGAGGTGATAAATGAAACTGGATTTAAAAAAATTTGCTAATGCTTGTAATCCCAGCAAAACTATAGTGGTGAGTAATCCTCAAGATAGACAATATTATATTGATTTTGCGGCTGTGCGGGGTGGCAAAATAATTGAGGAACTGAAAAGCGATATTACTGAATTTTCCCAGGATGGAACGACTTGCGGGTTGTTTACGGGTCATATTGGTTGCGGGAAAACGACGGAATTATTGCGTCTGAAGTGCGAACTTGAAGAATCAGGTTATCATGTTGTCTATTTTGAATCAACCCAAGATTTGGAAATTGATGACGTTGATATTTCCGATGTCATGCTTGCGATCGCACGTCGGGTATACGAAAGTCTTGATGGTTTACAGAAGGTGGAATTACCGGAACCAAAGGGGTTGAAGCGGATTCTCAAGGGTGCTGCTAAGTTGCTTATGACTGAGGTTTCCCTGGATGCTGAATTTTCTCCTTTGGGTATGGCTGATGTATCTGTTAATACTGAAGGTGAGTTTTCGGCAAAAGTCCCTGGAATGGGTGAGGTGTCCGCAAGTAAGAAGCAAGGGTTTACTGTGGTTGCACCGGGAATAGGTAAAATTACTGCGAAAGCAAAGGATAGTCCAGAGGTTCGTAATAAGTTACGGGAGTATCTGGAACCCCAAACTAAGAGCATTTTGGAGTTAATTAACCAGGAGTTGCTTGAACCTGCTAAGGAGCAACTCAAAAAATTTGGGTTACGTGGGTTGGTTGTGATTGTCGATAATTTAGACCGGGTGGAAACTGCACGCAAACCTTGGGGAAGACCTCAAGCTGAGTATTTATTCGTAGATAGGGGTGAACAATTACGACAGTTACAATGTCATGTTGTTTACACAATGCCACTGTCATTACGGTTTTCGGATGATTTTGGTCGATTAATTGACCGTTTTCCCGTGCGTCCAAAAGTGTTACCGATGGTTCCTGTACGGTATCGTGATGGTAATATTTGTCCGGAAGGGATGTACTTGATGCAAAAAATGGTTTTGGTACGTGCTTTTCCAGAGGAACAACCCGAACCAACTCCTGAATTCATCGGTGCAATTTTTGATACTAAGGAAACTTTGGAACAGTTATGTTTATATAGTGGTGGACATGTGCGGGAATTGTTGCGGTTGTTATATGAGTGGATTAAAAAAGACCGTCAGTTGCCTTTGTCGGGGATGACATTGGAAATTTTAATTACATCTCGTTGTAATGAAATGTGTTTAGGAATTACCGATGAAGAGTGGGAATTATTGCGTCAAGTACACAAACGTAAGCAGGTTCGAGGTGATAGTAATTATCGCAAATTAATTCATAGTCGGTTGGTTTATGAATATTGCGATCGCCAAGGTTTTTGGTTTGATATTAATCCTATTTTAGCAGGGGCTGAAGAACTAAAAGGGGAATAATTTTTAATTCGTAATTTCTGCAATAGTGTCTATTTTAATTGAATATAGAGAGACGTGATATATCTCGTCTCTACATATTATAAAATCCTAACTCATAACTCAATAGGGTTCAGTTAAGACTAAACTATTCAATATTTTAAACCGCCAAGGCGCAGAGAACGCCAAGGAAGAGAAGGAAAAAATGCTTAACTTATACCATTTTAATATGAAGATGCCATAGAAAGAACCCCACCGCCTGTGGCACCTCCCCTTGCTAAGGGGAGGTATAGAGAAGTCACATAATGTGCAGTTTCACAAAGAATTGGTATAACTCCTAATTCCTAATTCCTAATTCCTAACTCTTAACTTCATGCTTAATATTGAAAATGAAAATTCGTTACAAGAATTGGCTTGGGTTATTGAGACATCCCAAGGTGAGTTTTCACTGATTTTGGTACGTTGTAATGCGGTTAATCTTCGTCAACAAGTAATTTCACAGCTTCAAGAATCAACTTCAATTAAGTTTTGTGAGATTGCTGTTGAACCGACAACTATACAACTTTATCAAACTATTTCTGATTTAATTTGTCCACAACAATGTCAAACTTTATTTGTCTCTGGTTTAGAGTCTGTAACTGCAATCAAACGACTCCTGAATTCTGCCAACCAAGTACGGGAAGAGTTTAGAAAAAACTTGAATTTCCCCGTAATTTTTTGGGTGACAGATGAAGTAGTGCAAAAATTTATGCGGGAAGCACCCGATTTACATAGTTGGTCAATTACTGTCGAATTTACCATTTCAACTGACCAGTTAATTACATTTATTCAAACTACCGCAGATGAGGTTTTTGAGAAGGTTTTAGAAGCAGGTTCAGGACGATTTGTTGATAATGCCATATTAAATTTACAAGTTGG
The DNA here is from genome assembly GCF_002289455.1 of Brunnivagina elsteri CCALA 953. Classification (GTDB taxonomy): domain Bacteria; phylum Cyanobacteriota; class Cyanobacteriia; order Cyanobacteriales; family Nostocaceae; genus Brunnivagina; species Brunnivagina elsteri. The sequence continues at coordinate 18,853 of NZ_NTFS01000052.1, read as the reverse complement.
TTCTTCCCGCAGACAAGAACTTGAATCAGCATGGTATGAACTACAAAAACGTCGGATTAAATTAAATCCTGAAGTCGAAGCAGGTTTAGAATTTGTCCTGGGAAGGGATGTACATGCTTTAATAGAACAATCGCGATCGCACTATGAACGCAGCTTGGTTCTTTTACAGCAGCAAACTGATGAGGAACAGGAACAAAAAAGGGATATCAGCAACGCGGAAGATATGATTCCCCTACCCCCCAATCCTCTCCTTCTCATTCGTCAAGGATGTTTGCTGTACTGTCTGGGTTTATGGTGGCGCACGTATGCTGTGTTACATCGAAATCAATACAAGTATGCGTGTGAGAAAGCAAAAGACTATTTCCAGCAATGTATTCAGGTTTTTGAGCAGGCAAATCGGATTGACTTGGTATCAAAGTTTATCAATGCCTTAGGTGGTGTATTGCAGCGTCTCGAAGCTTGGGATGAGTTGGAGACTGTTGCTTACAAGGCTTTGGATTTACATTTACAATGCAACGATGAGTTTAAATTAGCACGGGTATATGGATTTTTGGCAGAGGTACGGTTGCATAAATCTGAGTTTGTACCCGCACGAAAGTCAGCTAAAAAAGCTTTGGAAATTTTGAATCGTGCCAAAATTGCTGTGTCTGATTTAGCTTCTGCGGAATTAAAAGCCGATTTGGATTGGGAAATGTCGTACCATCAGGGATGGTATTTGTATGCTTTGGGTCGAGCGTTGTATGCTTTAGGTGAATTGGAAGATGCGATCGCAATTTTGGAAACTGCACGAAATGATACAAAGCCGCAGTACGATCCACAGTTATATATCGGAATTTTGGGGAAGTTACGCGGTAGTTATTTTAAACAGGGTGAATATTTAACAGCATTTTCGATTAAACAACAGCAGCGATCGATTCAACAGCAATACGGTTTTCGTGCGTTTATTGGTGCGGGTAGATTACAACCCAAGCAGGAAATCACAAATCCTGGTTTAGTTCTAGTCGAACAACCGGAAAATATTGCCCCAGAAATTATCGCTTCTGGAAGACAGGAAGACATTGACAATCTTTGTAAACGTCTCGGTCGTCATGATTATAAGTTAACAGTAATCCACGGTCAATCTGGTGTTGGTAAAAGCTCAATTTTACAAGCTGGTTTGGTTCCTGCACTCAAGCGGAAAAGCATCGGGACTCGCGATGTCATGCCAATTTTAATGCAGGTTTATACTGGGTGGATGGTTGAATTTGCCAAGCGTTTTCAAGAGACACTTATTGATACAGGAAATTGGTCTTGTGAGGTTGATTCTTTTTCTACAACTTCGATAATAGACACATGTACAGATAAAAGTGCAATTTCTTTTGTTGAGGGGGAAATGCAAATCGAACGTCCTTCATTAATTCCCGATATTGAAGCACAACAAAGAGCAACTGAAGCTTTATTAGCGGGTGATGATTTTGGGATGAAACATATTCTAGAACACTTAAAGATGTGCGTCGAACATAATCTTTTGGTAGTTTTGATTTTTGACCAATTAGAGGAGTTTTTTGTCATTCATCAAGACCCAAGAATGCGACGTGTTTTTTATAAATTTATTCGGGATTGTCTGGGAATTCCTTATGTCAAAATAATTTTATCTTTGCGGGAGGATTATTTACATTATCTGTTGGAATGTAATAATCGTCTGATTAATTTTGATGTGATTAGTAATAATATTTTAGATAATTCAATTCTCTATTATTTGGGTAATTTTACTAAAAAGTATGCAAATCAATTCTTGCAAAGTTTGAATAAAAAGACTCAATTAGTTTTAGAAAAATCATTAATTGAAGCTTTGTTAAAAGATTTATCCCGTGATTTGGGGGAAATACGTCCGATTGAATTACAAGTAGTAGGAACTCAGCTAGAAACAGAAGGAATTAATAGTTTAGAAAAATATTATAGGTTTGGTCCCAAAGAAAAACTTGTCGAGCGTTTTTTAGAAGAAGTTATTAAAGATTGTGGGGAGGAAAATGAACGTGCAGCGCGAATTGTCTTGTATTTACTCACCGATGACAATGGAATGCGTCCTCTGAAAACGAAAGCAGAATTAACACGAGATTTAGAAACTGCCGATTTTATTTCTGAAGCTAGCAAACTTGATATTGTTTTGGAGATTTTAGTCAGGTCAAATCTAATTTTAAAGATTCCCGATGACCCCACAGATTGCTATCAAATTGTTCATGATTATTTAGTTACATTTATTCGGCAATCACAGCAAGCTCTTGAAATTGAGGAAAGTAAACGAGAAAAAGAAAGAAGAAAACTAGCTGAGAAAAAAAGAAGATATGTGGAAGCTAAATTAAATATTTCCCTGAAACGACAGCGAAATACAGCTGTGATAGGAAGCATAATTATTGGCTGTTTAACAATTGGTTCAATAATGTTTGGAGCGCAAATATATAATCAAAAAGAACTAGCTAATATTCAAGCTTTAAATTCTACATCAGAAGCCTTATTTTTATCAGATAATCGACTGGATGCACTGATTAATAGTTTAAAAGCAACTCGTCAATTACAACAGACAACAGCACCTCAAGAAATAAAAAATCAAACAGGAACTTCATTACGTCAAGCCATTTATGGAGTCCAAGAGAAAAATCGCTTAATATCCCATAAAAATGAAGTTTTAGCCGTGAGATTTAGTCCAGATGGAAAAACCATAGCCTCGGCAAGCGCAGATGGTACAGCAATACTGTGGAACCTTCAAGGTAAGCCACTTCATACTCTACAAAAACACACATCAATTGTCACCGATATAGCCTTTAGTCCAGATGGAAAAATCATCGCATCAGCAAGCGCAGATGGTACAGTAATACTATGGAATCTTCAAGGTAAATTAATTCAGACTTTCAAAGAAAATAAACCAAAACTTGCAGCAGTTTTAGCTATAAATTTTAGCCCAGATGGTCAAATTATTGCCACTGCAAACGATGATAAAACAATCAAACTTTGGAATCGTCAAGGCAAAATCATCAAAAGCTGGGAAGCACACAAAGATAAAGTTTTAGATATTCGCTTTAGTCCAGATGGAAAAACTATAGCTTCCAGTGGAACCGATACAAAAGTCAAATTATGGAATCGCGAAGGTCAATTAATTAGAACCTTAGAAGGACATAAAGATTGGGTTTACAGCATTAATTTCAGTCCAGATAGTAAAACATTAGCATCAGTTGGAGGTGGAAGCGATCGCACTCTCAAACTCTGGCAAGTCGCAGATGGTAAACTACTTTATAGTGTTCTCGCTCATGGTAACACCATCAAAAGCGTTGTCTTTAGTCCCAATGGAAAAACAATTGCCACAGTTAGCGACGACAAAACACTAAAATTTTGGCACATAGACGGCAATTTAATTAATACCTTCAAAGGGCATAAATCCGACTTAAATGACGTAAGTTTTAGTCCCGATTCCCAAACCATCGCAACTGCTGGAGGTGATAAAAAAATTAAACTTTGGTCATATCAACCACTTTTATCTCAAACCATCCCCGCACATCAGCAAGAACTCGTTTGGGGTGTAGCATTTAGTCCCGATAATCAAACTATTGCCTCCGCAAGTGCAGACAAAACAGTTAAACTCTGGAATCGCAATGGTAAATACCTCAAAACCCTCAAAGGACATCAAGATTGGGTTTGGGATGTAGCATTTAGTCCCGATAATAAAACTATTGCCACCGCAAGCGAAGATAAAACCGTACGTTTATGGAATCGTGATGGTAAACTACTCAAAACATTACAACACCAAGACTGGGTTTACGGAGTTAGTTTCAGCCCCGACAACCAAGCGATCGCATCAGCAAGTATGGATGGAACAGTCAAAATTTGGAATCGAGACGGTACAACGTCACACGAACTCAAAGCCGAACACGGAGAACGTTTTTCCGATGTCAGCTTCAGTCCAAATAATCAGACAATTGCCGCAACCACCACTGACGGTAAAGTTTTAATTTGGAATCATCAAAACCGCACATTAATCAAAACATTAACCGGAAAAGACGATCGCTTTACCTCAATCAACTTTAGCCCCAGCAATCAATTTATCATCGCAGGTAGTCAGAATAACAGACTAGTCATGTGGAACCTAAAAACAGGTCAAAGAAGCTTCCTAGAAGGACATCAAAACAAAGTTCGCAGCGTCGCTTTCAGTCCCAACAACCAAATTATCGCCTCAGCAAGCGACGATCGCACCATCAGATTATGGAGTCACGACGGCATTTTACTCCAAACCCTCGAAGGAGACTTAGGAGCAGTTTACAGCGTCGCCTTTAGCCCCGACAACACAACCCTCGCATCCACCAGCGACGACGGCACAATTAAACTTTGGAACCTCACAAAAATCAAACCCACACCACCCAGCGAAAAAGAATTATTTATACATGGATGCAACTGGGTACACAACTACCTCAAATACAGCACAGAAGTAGCCAAAAACGATAAAAATATTTGCGATTAAAGTAAGAATTTACTCACGCAGAGTCGCGGAGGCGCAGAGAGAATAAAACTCTTCTTCTCCGCGCCTCTGCGCCTCTGCGTGACACCTTAAATTTTATTTTATGATTTTATTGTATTTTATTTCCCCAACTCCTGAGAACGAGCAGTAGCAGCCCTCACAGCTTGAATCAAAGCCGATCGCAACCCAGCCTTCTCCAACTCAGCAACACCCGCAATAGTCGTACCACCAGGACTAGTCACCCGATCCTTCAACTCAGCCGGATGCATCTTCGTCTCATGTAACAACTGTGCCGTACCCAGAACAGTCTGCAACGCCAACTTCTGAGCCACAGCACGGGGTAAACCAGAAGCCACACCACCATCCGCGAGGGCTTCCACAATCAAAGCCACATATGCTGGACCACTACCCGATAACCCCGTCACCGCATCCATCAAACTTTCTGATACTTCAACAACTTCCCCAACTGCGGAAAATAATTGATGTGCCTTCTCTAAATGATTCGTCTTTGTATAAGCACCAGCACATATAGCCGTCACTCCCGCCCCAACTGTAGCAGGTGTATTTGGCATGGCGCGAATTACAGGTAAACTAGGAAACGCCGCTTCTAACTGCGATAACGGCACACCCGCCAAAATTGATACCACCAATGGCGAATGACTTTGCTCGATTACAGCAGAAATTTCCTGTGCGATCGCGCTAAAAATTTGCGGTTTCACTGCCAAAAATATAACTTCACTACTTGCGGTAAATACTTGGCAATTATCAGCCGTGACTCCAACACCATATTCCTGAGCTAAAAAATTTTGGCGTTTTGATTGCGGTTCGCTAACCACTATCTCCGACGCTTGATAAACCCCTAAATTTAAGAGACGAGATAATAGCGCTTCACCCATTATCCCGCCACCAATTAAACCAAATTTTACAGACAAATCAAACTTTCCCTACTTAACACTCAATACCCAATCTGGATAAATAGTATCGCTTCCTGGAAAACGAAACAATAATAATTTGAGGATTTTAGTTTATCTGCTGAACTTATAACCAAAACCCAATAGATGCGTGAATAAAAAATCCAAAATGGATACTGATAACACTGATACTTTAAATCACCGATTGATTTGGAATTTTAGATGCAATCCCTTACCTAAAACCCCAAATCGTACAATTCCTAAACTTACTGTGCCATCCGATTTGGCTCAGTTCCCCATGCTTGGTTGGTGGGTGCTGTACGATTTTGGCGTGCGGGAGGTTGAGATACAAGTGGTACTTCATGTAACACTCCACCTTGGGTGCTTACTTGGACACAGCTTGGTGTAAACAAGAAGATACTTTCGCCAATCCGTTCTTGATGACCATCTAGTGCATATGTACCGCCCGCAACGAAATCAACTGCCCGTTGTGCTTGGTCGGGGTCCATGATTGTGAGATTCAATACTATCGATTTGCGCTCACGCAAAGCTTGAATAGCTTGGGGCATTTCTTCAAATGTCCGTGGTTCAAGGACTAACACTTCCGAAATCCCGTTTAAAGCTCCTGGCATTCCAATCACATTACTCATAGTTGTTTTTGTACTTGTTGCTACATCAGTACCCATTGTAGACACGGGTTCGCGCCAACGTCGATTCTGTACCGCAGGTTCTTGAGGAATTGCTTGTGAAGAGGGAGGATTTTGCTCTTGATACAGGTTTTGGTAGTTATCAGCTTCTACTTCTTCGTAATATTCTTCATATTCTACGGGTTCGTTAAGACCAACGAAGTCTCTAAGCTTGGAAAATATATTGTTCATTTGGAAACGCTCCGGGTGCTGGGTGTCTTGACTAGAAAAGGCAAAAATCAATCACTCAATGTTTGCTGCTACAAGGTAGCAAACAATTTAGGAATTGTATCGCTGTTTGTAGCATTGATTGCAAAATTATAGTTGTTAACTTTACGTTTTTCAACGTTAGCCATTAACTATAGATAACAATGAGTCAAGATTCTACACTAAGTAGTCAATTTGGGAAAGTTGTTTGCAATCCAAATTTTATTTAGATTTACTTCTGTAAATACTATATTTTGTGTGTCTTAGAGAACGAGGACAGAATATCTTTTTTACGTATCAAATTATATCAGTGTTCAATTCCCTCTCCTATTAATCAAGTTTTGGTGTCAATGATGATGTTGGTAGAATGGGGTTATTGATACAGCATTTACCCTGGTTCTTGGTAGTCGCTAATACGCGATCGCAAACGCTCCCCAAATAGAATAGTTCCCAACCTTACCATTGTTGCACCCGCTTCTATCGCCAGTTGGTAGTCCCCAGACATCCCCATTGATAACTGCTGCATCTGAATATTCGACCAATTTTGCGATTTGATTTCTACTGCCAATTCACGAGTGCCATTAAACACATCTAAAGTTTGAGATTCATTTAAACCGAAAGGCGCAATTGTCATCAAACCTTGATATTGTAAATTTTTGCAATGATTTAAAGCGGGTAAATCATCAGAAAGTTGGGGAATAGTCCAGCCAGATTTGTTGGGATCGGGGAGAATTTTGACTTGCAGGCAAATATTGGGTTTGAGGTTGAGTTCACCAGCAAGTTGGTTGAGACGTTGGGCAAGTTTGAGGTTATCAACGGAGTGAATCCATTGGAACAGTTCGAGGGCTTTTTTGGCTTTATTGCTTTGTAAATGTCCGATTAGATGCCAGGTTATATCTGGTAAGTCGTGGAGTTGAGCTTGTTTAGTTGCGGCTTCTTGGATGCGATTTTCGCCAAAATCACGTATTCCTGCGGCATAAGCGATGCGAATGATATCCGCAGGAACGGTTTTAGTGACGGCAATTAACCGAACAGAAACTGGTAGTTGGGAACGAATAGCTTTTAGGTGTTCGTATAACGACTCGTCAAGGGTATGGGTGGTAGAATTGCTCATAGAACTTAGGGAAGAGCGAAGCTTCAGGATGTTAGTTGAAGGTGCGTTGAAAAACACCCTGAAGTTGATCGTACTCAAAAGAAGGTCCACTGCGGCGTAGATTTCGCAAACGAGTTTCTAGTAACATGCGAGCTTCTGTACGTCCAATGGGCTGAAACTTCATGTTTTTCCCTTCGGCAGTGACAACGAAAAATAAACGTTGAGCGTAGAGTGTCGTAAAAAGTTCTTGACTCTCATCCACCAGGCAAATTCTGTAGAGTAAACCCCAAGTGGGATGATTGATATAAGTTTCCGGGCTTTCTGAGTTCATCTAATACTACTATGTTCAAGTACATATAATCTTTTCACTCTCTCCGACAAAAATTCAGACGATATTAGTGAGTTCGCCTGAAGATTTGCTTAAAATACAAGCATCTGTCTGGAAGCTTATTTCCTTTCATAGTGCTTTTTATGGCAAAACAGGAAGTTCACAGAGCCACAAAAATTGCAGTTGCGATCGCATAATCGCGATCGTGACTCAAGCTAAGTTGCCATCCGTGATTTGGATCGGGGGTATTACCCTTTTCCCCTTCACTTTTTTCTTCAACACCCCATTTTGCCACAATTTCGGCAGCATTGTTGTATAACGTGGGGAAGGGAACCCCATTTTGAGTGCGGCAAATTTCGACATCGGTGTAGTTTATACCTTGCCATCCCGTTCCCAATGCTTTGACAACTGCCTCTTTTGCTGCCCAACGTCCAGCTAGTTTTGCGATCGCCATTGGGGTTATTTCTTCTTCACGATAACCACTATTTTGCTGTTCGATGGGGGTATATACGCGCTGCAAGAAGCGTTTTCCAAATCGATCTATTAATGCTCGAATTCTTGGTATGTAAACAATGTCGGTTCCCAATCGAATAGTCATGTGTCAATTTTCAATGTGTAATTAATTCAATTCTGCCTGGTTACTTATATCGCAATACAGTTCAGTTAAGTATTTTTTCCTTCTCTTCCTTGGCGTTCTCTGCGCCTTGGCGGTTCATAATATTAAATATCCTTACATTTTTGCTTTAATGCTGATAACTGCGCCTGGGCTTTATTTAAGGATTCGTACCATTCCCGTTCAGGGTCACTATCTGCCACAATTCCGGCTCCTACCTGTCCCCAAACTGTATTAATAGGGGAAATTAAAGAATTATTTTTTCTACCATCTTCATTCGCCTTTCCTACTTCTTCCACTTCCCGAATTGGAGCCAGTAATAATGTGCGAATTAAGATATTTAAATCTAAATTTCCACGTATATCCAAATAGCCGCAGGAACCGTAGAATAAGCTGCGACGCACTGGTTCTAGTTCTTCGATGATTTCCATACAGCGTACTTTTGGACAGCCTGTAATCGTACCTCCTGGGAACATGGCACGAATTAAATCGATGGTGCTGTAATCTGGGTTTAAATTTCCGACTACATTACTCACGAGATGCATGACATGGCTGTAGCGCTCAATCGTTAATAATTCATCTACTTTTACCGTACCCCATTGACAAACTCGTCCTAAATCATTACGTTCCAAATCTACAAGCATGATGTGTTCCGCTCGTTCTTTGGTGTTGTTGAGTAATTCTTCGGCAAGTTGTGCATCTTTTTCTGGAGTATTACCACGCGATCGCGTTCCTGCTATTGGTCTTGTGGAGACTTGATATATCATATTTGTACATTTCTGTGCTTCCACTAATCTTTCTGGGGAACAACTAACTACTTCTCCCCAAGGTGTTTTGTAATAACAGGCAAATGGGGAAGGGTTAATTTTTTGTAATGCTTGGTAAATTTGCCATCCCGATGCTGTGGTTTGAGTGGTAAAACGTAACGATAAGTTAGTCTGAAAAATATCTCCCGCTTGAATGTATTTTTTCGCTTGTTGTACGGCAGTTTCGTAATCTTCCTGGGATGAGAGAAATTGAGGAGTTTGGGAAGATATGGGAGATGGGGGAGATAAATAGTTTGTTTGTACCTCTTTCAACTTCAATTCCATCCCATCTAAACTAGTTGTTTCCGTTGCTGCTAGCCATAAAACTTGTTCTAAATGGTCTAATACTGCGAAATTTTCCGGTTCGTACCAAAAAGCAACAGGAAACGGGAGGGAATCTTCCTTGGTACGGGGTAATTGTTCGATTTCCCAAGCTAAATCATAACCCAACCAGCCTAACCAACCACCTATAAAGGGAAGATGGGAAGGGGAGGAAGATAAGTTTATTTTATTTTGAATTTTATCTTCATTTTGTCTCCTCAATAAATTCTGGAGAAATGGCAAAATTTCCCCAACTGGAGGTATCCACATTTGCAATTCTGTGTTAATCACTCGTGGTTTCCCGGCACAAATCGAATAACGTGCCAGTTGGGGATTATCGTGGGGTATGGGGTATGGACTTTCTAGCAGGGTAGCAATGTCAGAATTTGGGTCATTAAATAATGTTGCGAAAATATCCGAGCCTGTACGATGATTGAGAGGTTGCGATCGCCAATACCAAACGCTAGTCATTAATTGTTTGCTGTTAGTGGTTTATTAGTTAGTTTTTAATTATCAATTGCCATTATTTTAAATTATCAAGCGATCGCACCATTTCTCACTGCCCAATCCCTATTTCCCAATATCCTAGTGTTGCATTTTCTGTAACCAAGCATGGTGAAGCCAAGTAAACATAGTACAACGATTACATTCGCTTGCTTCAGTTTTCTGACTCTTCGGACGTAATGCTTAGGTTATGGGGATTAACAAAATATGAAAATAATGATTAACACAATCAAAATTTTAGGATGCGTCCTTTTGCTGGGATATTTGAGCGCATGTGGCAGTGAAAATACAACGACGAGTAATTCCGGTTCTGCTCCTTTGCCAGCAAGTCAAGTACCTTCACCACAGCAATCGAATACAGGTATAAAATCATCGGAAAGTTCAACGCAAGTAAATAATAAACCAGTAAATAAATTACAGCAAGCACCTCCAACTCAGGGAAGTGCAATATCTGAAAGAGAGAACCGGGAGGAATATCACAATATCCCGGAAAACCAGTTTCAAGTAGTAAGTGCAAACCCCCGATCGACTTTTGCAATTGATGTTGATACTGCTTCTTATAGCAATATTCGTCGCTTTATTAATGAGGGACAATTACCACCAACTAATGCTGTTCGTTTGGAGGAGATGATTAATTATTTCAAATATGATTATCCGCAACCAACCGATAATAAACCTTTTGCTGTGACAACTGAGGTTACACAAACACCGTGGAATCCCCAACATCGATTGGTACAGGTTGGGTTACATTCCCAAAATACTTCTATCGAAAACTTGCCTGCGAACAACTTGGTATTTCTGATTGATGTGTCGGGTTCAATGTCCGATGCGAATAAATTACCTTTGTTGAAGAATGCACTACGGTTAATGGTAAATCAATTGCGTCCCAATGATAAAGTTGCGATCGCGGTATATGCTGGGCAAGCTGGTTTGGTGTTACCTCCAACTCCAGGTTCGCAAAAACAAACAATTATCGATGCTTTAGAAAAGTTGGATGCTGGTGGTTCTACTGCTGGTGGTGAAGGGATTGAATTAGCTTATAAGGTAGCACGAGATAATTTTATTAAGTCGGGAAATAATCGAGTTATTTTGGCAACTGATGGCGATTTTAATGTTGGTGCTAGTACTGATGAGGAGCTAGTTAAGTTAATTGAGAAGCAGCGTCAAAGTGGTGTATTTTTATCTGTTTTAGGGTTGGGTACGGGGAATATTCAAGATGGGAAGATGGAGCAATTAGCGAATAAGGGTAATGGAAATTATGCTTATATAGATAGTTTGTTGGAAGCAAAGAAAGTTCTCGTTAAGGAGATTGGTGCAACTTTAGTGACGGTTGCTAAGGATGTGAAAATTCAGGTTGAATTTAATCCGAAAAAAGTTCAGGCTTATCGTTTAATTGGTTACGAAAATCGCTTGTTGCAAACACAAGATTTTAATGATGATAAAAAGGATGCGGGGGAATTAGGTGCAGGACATGCTGTGACAGCGTTATATGAAGTTATCCCTGTCGGAGTTAAAAGTGATGTCTCTTTGGGGAAAATTGACCCTTTGAAATATCAAAATCAAACCATTGGAAATAATGCTGTGAATACGGACGAAATCATGCAGGTGAATTTACGTTATAAACAACCTCAAGGTGAAAATTCTCAACTTATAAGTTATACGGTTATAGATAAAGGTATCAAACTCGAAAATGCATCAAATAATCTTAGATTTGCATCTGCGATCGCAATGTTTGGGATGGTGTTACGAGATTCCCAATATAAGGGTTCGGCTAATTTTGATTCGACTCTACAACTTGCTCGTCAATCGGTTGGTACTGATTTAGATGGTTATCGGGCTGAATTTATTCGTTTGGTGGAAAAAAGTAAAAGTCTGAAAGTAGTTAGTAAAAGCTAATATTCTCGTTTTTTTTAATTAGTCGTGAATATATTAAATATTCTTTTTTTTACCGCCAAGTACGCAGAGAACGCCAAGGAAGAGAAAGATAGTAAATATAGTTCTCTTAAATAATTAAGTGTCAATTAAAATTAGATTGTGAGTAAAAACATGGAAAATAATAATAGTTATATTTTAGGTAATAATTATGAACTTCCTGATTTTAGCCAAGAAGGATATGAACTCGAAACTATTTTGGGACAAAATTATAGTGGTGGTAGATTCACATACAAAGCAAAGAATATTGAAACCCAAGAAATAGTTGTTATTAAACAGTTTCAATTTGCAACCGTTGGTGCTAGTTGGTCTGGTTTTTCTGCTTGCAAACGGGAAATAGAGTTACTTCAACAAATCAACCATCCACGAATTCCTAAGTATATTACTTACTTTGAAACAACTTCGGGATTTTGTTTGGTACAAGAATATAAAAATGCACCTAACCTTGCCCAAAAACACTTTTCAATCCTAGATTTAACGCTTGAAAATCTCGAAAAAATTTCCACGAGCATTTTAGAAATTTTAGTTTATTTACAACAGCAACAAACATCGATTATTCATCGCGATATTAAACCAGAAAATATCTTAATAGATGCAGAATTTAATACTTATTTAGTTGATTTTGGCTTGGCAAGAATCAGTACCGAAGAAATGTCTGCCAGTACGATGGTAAAAGGAACATTGGGATTTATGCCACCAGAACAAATATTAGGTAAATCGTTAACTAATGCTTCTGATTTGTATAGTTTAGGTGCAACTTTAATCTGCTTGTTGACACAAACTCCATCTAGCAAAATTGGTAATCTAATTGATGATTCATTCCGCTTCAAAATTCACCAATTATTACCCGAATTAAATCTACATTGGATTGACTGGTTGGAAAATATGGTTGCAACAAGTCAAACAAAACGTTTCCCCGATGCTGCAACTGCTTTAAATCGATTAAAAGCAATAAATTCTCCTAAAGCTAATGCAATTAGTCCAATTCCAACGGGTAAATTACAGCATCAAATACCGAAATTATTTGCAGCGAGCTTTGGTTTGATAAGCATATTAGTATTCGCTTCAAACTTACAAACACCTCAATCCTATCCTACACCTATGCCAATCGAAAATTATACGCGATCGCTCCAAAAACCTGAGTTTAAAAAGCGTTTAAAAAGAAGTGGAGAATGTGTTGGATGTAGTTTGAGATATACAGTTTTACGTGAAGAAGATTTAAGAAGTCTAAATTTAGAAAATATTGATTTGACAGGTTCTGATTTAACTGGTGCAGATTTACGTGGTACTTATCTTGGAGGAGCAAATTTAAGTGGTGCAAAGTTAGATAATGTTAACTTGGAAAGTACTGATTTACGAGGTGCTATTATGCCAGATGGTTCGATGCATCCGTAATTTTAGCTTCCAATTACATTACTTATATCCTATTCTGTTAGTAGCTAGTAGTTAATGGTTAATGATGAACTATCAAATAATAGCAAATCACTCATAACTAATAATTAACAAACTACTGTAATCTCATACAAAAAATAACAGCAAAGGAAGTACTTTGAATTACCACATTGTACTGAGTCGTGCATTTGATTTAGAAAGTATTGCTCACGATGCAAAATTAGGAAAATCTCCCTGCCATGTCATGTGGGAAGCTAGTCAAATTTTAAATGCTAGTATTCACATGCCAAAATTGGATGATATTCAACCCTTCGATCGAGTGCGATCGCGTTTTATTGGTAATCCTGAACATTGGGCATTAGCACGGAATTTACCTCCGCAACTAACGGAGAATGATGTAGTTTTTTGTACTGGGGAAGATGTCGGTATTCCCATTGCCAAATTATGCGGAACAAAAAGAAAACGTCCCAAAATAATTGTACTAATCCACAACATTTATCGACTGCGAGGACGTTTGGCTTTAAAGTTATTTCCAATTAGTCACAAAGTTGATTTATTTCTAACTTATACCCCCAGCTTGTCAGAATTTTTACGTGAATATTTACACTTACCAGAAAATCGCATCTGTTTATTTACCGAACAACCAACAGATATCACTTTTTTTACACCAGGTTCACCATCCCTAAATAAAAAACGTTCTCTAATTGCCAGTGCAGGGTTAGAAAAACGCGACTATCGTACCCTGGCAGCAGCAACACAAGATTTGGATGTGGATGTCAAAATTTGTGCAGTTTCACCGAATGCAAAAGCAAATAACCAAGCATTCCCCCCAGTACTGCCCAGTAATATGTCCTGTCGTCACTATGAATGGCTGGAATTGGTTCAACTGTACCGTGATGCCAATATTGTCGTAATACCCCTGTTTAAAAACAATTATCAAGCAGGTTTGAGTGCCATGTTTGAAGCGATCGCATGTCGTCGTGCGGTGATAATTACTAAATCACCAGGAATTATCCAGGATTGTATCGAAGCTGGAATCGTTACTGGTGTAAGTGAAGGTAATATAGAAGACTTACATCGGGCAATTATTCACTTATTAGAAAATCCAGATAAAGCAGATTGGCAAGCACAACGAGGTTATGAATTAGTTATGCAGAAATATAATCATCAAAAATATATTGAGACGTTTGTTAATTATATGCGTTCTCCAAATTGAAATACGAAAACCTAAAATACAGAAAACTGCTAATAGCTGAACTTTTAATATTCATAAAATTTCAAATTAAAGACTCTGCGTAACTACCCTTCGGGAAGTCTCGCTAGCCTACGGCAACCTCTCCGATGTACGCTCGTCTATGCGTTTACCTCCTTCTTCCTCTGCGTTTAAAAGTCAATTTCCAAGCATTTTTTAGTATATATTAAAGATTAAGTAACCTCATTTCCAAATACTAACCGCACACCCCAAAATAATCCTAAAATTATAATTGCTACCCAATCTCGACGCTTCAATTTTAAATCGTGCCACTGGACTTTATGTTGATTTGGACTAGTAAAACCCCTCACTGTCATTGCACTTGCCATTTGTTCAGCACGCAAAAGTAGATTTTCTAATAGTCTTTCCGTGACAACTAACCAGATTTTTATCGCACTCTTAAATCCCAGCTTTTTCCAATTTATTGCCCTTGTCATCACGGCACGAATTAAGTTTTGAATTTCCTCTAAAACTAAAGGTATAAAACGTAGTGACAAAGTTAAAGTTAGGGTTATTTCTGTAATTGGTAATTTGAGTTTTCGCAAAGGCTGCATCAGGCTTTCGATTGCTGCCGTAATCTCCTCCGGTGCAGTCGTAATTAAGTATAAATTAGTACTATATAAAATAGTAAAAAGAATTGTACTGAGTCGCAAAGCTAAATCAAAAGAACGACGAGTAATTCTAAACCAAGCAATCTCAAACATTGTGTAACTGTAGACTTTACCCTTTATTTGCTTAGTTTTCCCAATTTGAAAAGTCGAATTGGGAGTCAAAACAGATGGGGAAGCAACAGAATTTGCTGGTTGTGCAGATGAGGTTATGACGACTCGATCGACTGGCAAACGAGATTGATAGTGTAAACCAAATCCATCAGGGGTAATGCAACCAATCGCAAATACTAGAAAAGCAAAAAGCAATAACCCAGTCATTTGTTGAGGTTGCTGCCAAATCCTGCGGGGGATTCCTGAAATTAATGTAGTCAGTACTAAAAGTACCACCAATAATAGCCGCCATTCATTATTAGCGAAGGTATAGGTGGTTAAAAAACTCATTAGCCAAATAAACTTAACACGGGGATCAATTTTATGTAGCCAGGTTTGCGGTTGTTCTAGGTAAAGTCCAAGTGGTAAGGAACGAAGTAAATCCATTTAGGAATTAATAGTTAGGAGTTAGGAATTAGAAGTTAAGCTAATGTGCAACTAAATTGTATGATATGAGAACGCGATACCCCATCCCTTGTATCTACAACAATTGAGAACAATTTATTTCTTAGTGTTCCCTTAGCCTTTACAATCATAGCTAGGTAATATGCATCATAGCAGTTGCAATCTACTGTGTGGTTTGTACCCTTAGTGGTGCACAAAAGTCCTAAAACCCTTATGAACAGGGAATTATCAAGGAGATAGCAATTTTGAGCTTTCTCGAAAAATTGAACGAAGGCAATGGGTTTCAGGCACTATTTTGACCATCCAGATTGTCCATCATGAGACTCAGAAAAGTTTTCTGCACGACTAAGGGTTTGTACTTTTTATGGATAGACTACTTAGATTGTGACAGGTGATTCTACGTAGATAGTCGGTTCTTGCATTTTAAATGTAATTTCATAGGTGAGTAAATCCTTAGAAATTTTCTCATTTGCCAACTCCAGCAACCGCTTTCTTAGTTGTATTGAATTCTCACTAGAACCTAATATAAAAAATGTTACTCTCGCATTGGTTGTCTGATTTTCAGAATCCTCTGTGAAAGCAATATTGGTACTACCTGGGTCAATTCCAAATAAAGAGTTAGTGCTTTTAGTAATAATTTGCTGCACTATTGCTTGCTCTCGATCTTCTAGAAACTGGAGAAAGTTGATGTAGAGCAAGACCATTACCTTTTTACCTCTACTAATGTTTTCAATTTCCAAATTTGCCAATATTGAATTTGGGACAATGAAAAGCGTACTTTTTGCAGCAGTGCGAATCTTAGTAGAGCGTAAACCAATCGACTCAACGCGACCAAATAAGCCCTCTGGGATTTGCTGAGAACGTTGTAAGCGAATATATTCTCCAGGAAGAAAGGGGCGATCTAAATACAATACTATAGTTCCTAGTAGTTGCTCTAAAGTCTTTTGAGCCGCAAACGCAACCGCTACTCCGGCAATTCCTAAGCCAGTCACTAAACCAACTAAATCAAATCGATTCTTAGCAAAAGCTAGCACGGCAAAAAAGCCAATAATCACATTCGCTAAAGTTTCAAATACCAGTAGAACCTCATCAACTTCCCGACCAAACTTGCGAAGTAAATCTATGCCATAAACTAGGATAAATTGACGAAATAAACGAGATATTAACCAAGCTACACTAATAATAACCGCTAAATCAACAAAAGGTTGAATAAAGTAATAGACAGGTTGATACTCTTGAATCCAATTCAAAGATAAAGAGATTAAAATGAAGGTGCCAGCAATTTTGAATAAGTTTCTAATCGGATCAATTAATTTTTCATAAACTACTGTTATTTGCTGCGGAAAAAACTGTCTAAGAACTAACCTGACAAAAAAAGGTGTATATCTTCCTAACAAGAAAGACAACAGTACAAATAGTAAAAATGTTCCAAATTTAATTAATACAGGTTTAGCGACTTCTGGAAACTGGGTAAGATTTTGAATAGTTTCATAAAAATTCATAAATGAGTTTTAAATGGTAATAGGAGAATCAACATAGATAGTCGGCTCATCAATATTAAAAGCGATATCATATTCCTTTAAACGCTGAGTAATACTTTGATTAGCAAAATCAAGAAGTTGACGGCGCAGTTCCATCGAAACTTCACCAGAACCTAAGATAAAAAAGGTAATTTGTGCTTGCGATCACCCTGCTGTTTCTAAATCAGAATTCTGTTCTCCTTCTGCTGGCAAATCTTTAAAAACAATATCGGTGCTGCGTGTATCAATTCCAAAAATATCAACTGCACTTTCCATGATAACTTGACGAATTAATGCTTTTTCTTCACTCTGGACGACGCGAGCAAAGTTTAAATAAGTAATTGCCATCACTTTCTTCCCACCAGTAAAGTTTTCAATGTTAAGCTCAGTGAGTGAACTGTTAGGGACAATCATCAGCGTACCTTTACCAGAGGTGCGAATTTTGGTGGAGCGCAAGCCAATTGATTCAACTCGACCAAAAGTTCCATCTGGTAAGCCAATATAATCATCAATCGTAAAGGGACGATCGAGATAAATAACAACACCACCTAATACTTGTTCCAATGTCTTTTGGGCTGCAAAAGCTATTGCTAGACCACCAATTCCTAAACTCGCTACCAGCCCTAAAATATTGATATGATGAGTTTGAGCAAAGATAATAGTTGCGATAACTACAATAACGACATTCGCTAGTAATTTAGTTAGAAGTAGTAACTCACTATTAACTTTTCGCCCGCTTTTAATTGCTGCTTCTAACAAATAGAAATCAAAGAACTGCTTGAATATTTGAGAAGATAACCAAGAGGTAACAATAGCCAAAGCTAATCCGAGCGGAATTTCTATCAGCCTAGACAAATCTCCTTCTGGTAGTAAAAGTGCAAATATATCAGCCAGGAAAAAAACAAAGGTAATACCTAATATACTTTCATAAGGTTTCACAACTTTTTGATAAGCATCTTTTTCTCTCCAATTAGTCAAATAAGTTGTTAACTTGATATTATCAAAACTCATATTATTCAAACTAAAATTATCCCAGTTGACTTTGGAAAAAAATAAACCACCACTTATGAAAGTCAAAAAAATAGCCAAGCCTAACCAGGCATTTTGTAAGGGAGCATCGCTATTTAGAACTTGAAGCAAAAAGGATAGCATTGGTAAAATCCATTTTTTTGACTGATATATTATACATGTCCGGAAAAGATATAGAGACATAGCATTGCTACGTCTCTACAAGAGTTTTGATAAGGGATACTGCAAATGCTTTAATAATTGACTAATATAGAGCCCCTCTCCATACCTCTCCCCGATACGGATACTGTTGGCTAATTGTTGAGGGGTGAAGACCCTCACCCTCTCGTTAACAGGCTCCAGCCTGGTAACGCGCTTTTGGAGGCTCTGCCTCCAGTTAGATTTGAGGCAGAGCCTCAATCGCTGCATTCCTTGCCAGAGGCAAGGAACGAGGAAAATGGGGTTCGACCCATCATTAATTCGCCAACAACATCCGATACGGAGAGAGGCTTAAGATTAAAATAAAAAGTCCAGATTTTAAGCATTTTTAGTAGGAGTAAGCCACAAAATGAATGATCCTGTGTTGTCATGCTGAGGAACGTAGGCGAAAGACTTCCCGTTCGCGTTT
>NZ_NTFS01000519.1 GCF_002289455.1 Brunnivagina elsteri CCALA 953 | reverse complement strand
CCCCTTGGTAAGGGGAAAGGTTGGAGAGGGGTTCTATATTAGTAAAGTTTTAAGCCGTAGTATAAATGTAATTAATTGACGAAATGTATTAATATTTCTCACAACTATTTCTCACAAATATTTCTCACAACTATCTCTGATGGTGCTTCCACACAACAAACCGACTACCTTTTATGTATCAAATCTTGGTAATTGACGATGACTTTGCTGTACTAACATTTTTAAAGCGGATGTTGGTAAGGCAAGGTTATAAGGTAGTCGCTGCTAGCAATGGTGAAGATGGAATCGCTCAAGCTTACGCTACCCAACCAGCACTGATTATTTGCGATTGGATGATGCCAGGATTAAGTGGTATCGATGTTTGCCAGCTAATCAAAGCAGAACCGAACCTGTCCACAACGTTTTTTATATTACTTACATCCCTCGACTCGGTTGCCGATCGCGTCAAAGGATTAGATGCTGGAGCAGATGACTTTATTACCAAACCCATCGAACAAAACGAACTCCAAGCAAGAGTCAGAGCGGGATTGCGATTGCATCAACTGAGTCAGGATTTGCAAACGCAAAAGCAAATGCTCGAAGATGAACTTACGGAAGCTGCTGAGTACGTTTGTTCATTGTTACCACCTCCCGTATCTAAACCCCTCAACATTAAATATAAATTTATACCTTCACGTCAACTTGGAGGTGACTGTTTTGACTACTATTGGCTCGATCCGGATTATTTAGCATTATACCTGCTAGATGCTGCTGGACATGGTTTAAAAGCCACCTTACCCTCAATTTCAGTCCTAAATTTATTGCGATCGCGTGCTTTGCAAAATCTCAACTACTATCAACCCAGTGAAGTACTCAAAGCACTAAATGAAACCTTTCAAATGAACTATCAAAATGATAAATATTTTACGATTTGGTACGGTGTTTACAACCGCGTCAAACGTCAATTAATATATTCAAGCGCAGGACATCCACCAGGTATATTAATATCCGGTAAATCAACCACCAGCACTGAAGTCAAGTTATTAAGAACTTCAGGAATGCCAGTTGGTATGTTTCCGGATGCAAAGTATATTGATGGTTTTTGCACAATCGAAGAACAGAGCAGTCTCTACCTTTTTAGTGATGGTGCTTATGAAATTACCCTTAGTAATGGCAGCCTTTGGGGTTTAGAAGCATTTATTCGTAAACTTGTGAGTTCGCATCATTCCTTTGATGCTGAATTAAATGATGTTATCCAATACCTGACAGCATTGAATGTCAAAGAGGCTTTTGATGATGATTTGTCAATTCTGAGAATAGATTTTAGCTAATAATTTTGGCTATTTAATCTTTGTCATTAATGACTTTTGAAACTCATCACGATCGGAAAAAACTTCAAAAACTTTATCCATTCCCGTGAGTTCAAATAATATGCGAATTTGCTCATTAATCGAGCAAAGCACTAATTTACTATTTGCAGCTCTCAAAGTCTTAAATGCCAGAACCAAAGCACCTAAACCAGAACTATCCATAAAAGTGACATTTTTCAGGTCAACTAAAACAATTTTCGTGCCATTTTCCACAAATCCCGTAATTTCTTGCCGGAATGCTTGTGATTTAGTCGCATCTAAACTTCCACTTGGTTGAAAAATTTGTACTTGTTCTGTCAACATGTTTGGTGAAATTACTTATAAAAATGGTATCTTGATTTTCTATTACTTGTTTATGATAGTTCATTTAAAAAATTGTTGCCAACTTGCCATAAAGTATCATTCTTGACCATTTACTGCCAATTATTACGGTAGTTGCTAGGGTCAATTTTTTCCCTATATTTTAGAGGTAAACGGTTGTTTAGCCTTATTTATGTTGTATCCAATAAAGAAAAGCGCGATCGCAGTTAGGTACTTCCAGAAAATAAAATCTTCTTTCTCATATACTTACCAACACTATCACATGAAGGGTGAGGAGACCTTTCAGGTAAGCGCAAAGCGCAGGCTTCGCCAACGCCACTTTGACGAAGAGAAGTTGCGTGCGCGGGTTCCCCGCGTTGAGCAAACTTCGGGGACGGAAACCGACACCGCCAAGTGGACTCACCCCACCCCTACAATTGTGGAGAATTTATTTCTTGGTGTTCCCTTAACCAGGTTATGGGAATTTTCCGTTTGACACCTCACTCAGTAAAAACTCTGACTCGATACAGCAACTTTTCACCTTGACGATAACCAACATTTAGTACTTTCACATTATCCCCAGGTTGTGCGTTTCCCCTTATTAGCTGGTGAAATTGAGGTTCGTATGGTAATTCATCACCTACTTTTTCCATTACTTCCACATCCCAAGCTTGCAATAGCTTTTCGAGTGGCTTTTGTATCAAAGGCAGGATATTCACTGCGGGTAATTGTGGGTTTTCCCTTGCTTTCTGCGCTGCTGTGGGAAATTGTACCAAAAAAGATTCCAGCAATTGTAAACTCTCCTGCTGGAATTGTTGCTGTAATATGTGGCTTTGTTGTGCGATTTGCTCCTGTAACAGCGAATATTCCCGTTCCAAATCAGCAATTCGCTTGCATAATCCTTCTTGATTGGGGAGTGGGGATAAGGAGCTTTGTTGTGAGAATATTGTAATTAGTTCGTCTAAACTAACCTGTAATACTTGCGAAAGCTGAAGTAAAACCTTCACCCTCATTTGTTCGACTTCACCCCGTCGTAACCGCAAAATTTGTCTTTCCGAAACACCAGTAACGCGACTCAGTGCTTTCAAGCTGGAAATACCAACTTGCTGAATTAAATTTTGTAGTTTAGGGGTGAAGTCTATCATATTGGGTAATGGGCAATGGGCAATGGGCAATTCGCAATTCGCAATTCGCAATTCGCAATTTGCAATTTATGAGAGACGCAATATATCGCGTCTCTACATTCCTAACTCCTAACTCCTAACTCCTAACTCCTAACTCCTAACCCCTAACTCCTAACTATTCTTCCAAAAGACTCCGCAACATCCAAGCTGTTTTTTCATGGACTTGCATTCGCTGTGTGAGCAAGTCAGCTGTCGGTTCGTCATTGACTTCTTCGATTAGGGGGAAAATCGACCGTGCTGTTCGTACGATCGCTTCTTGCCCTTCCACTAGCAAGCGAATCATCTCTTTAGCTTTCGGCACTCCTGGAGTTTCTGCAATTGAACTGAGTTTCGCATATTCACTATATGTCCCAGGGGCAGGATAGCCAAGGGCACGAATTCTTTCGGCAATTAAGTCTACAGCTAGCGCTAACTCTGTATACTGTGTCTCAAACATCAAATGTAATGTCTGAAACATCGGTCCTGTTACATTCCAATGGAAATTATGGGTTTTCAGATACAACGTGTAAGTGTCTGCCAAAAGACGCGACAATCCTTCGGCAATTTTTGCCCTTTTACCGTCATCAATACCGATATTTACAGAAGTAGCTTGAGTTGCCATAAAATTTCTCCTGATTCCTATTAATTATTAGTTACTGGTTGTTGCTCATTAGTCAAGGGATTGGGAATTCCTAAGCAATATGCATTTTGAGTACGCTTTGAGGTGCTTTACGAACTCTGGCTAAAATAGTATCTTTACCTAGACGCTGACATGCTTCATAACGATGGCAACCTGAAAAGCCATAATATAGTCCTTCTACTTCTAGTACGTCTATTGGTTCTTGTTGTCCGATTTCTGCTATTGATGCCATCAAGGCTTTTACTTTTTCTTGGTCGTTCTGACGGGGCAAGGGTCGTCGAATCTGGTTTAATGGTATTTCTTGGACTTGTACCATAATATTATTGTTCGCTAATTAACTTTTCTCTTTCTTTTCTTCAATTAAATCATACTCGTTATGACTTCAGTTTGCAACTGTTATAAATAAATTTTTGAATGAAAGTCGCTTTCTAAATATTTGAATTATTTATGTTACAAAATGACTACAATAAGAATGAGGG
>NZ_NTFS01000518.1 GCF_002289455.1 Brunnivagina elsteri CCALA 953 | reverse complement strand
GAATTAGGAGGACTACCAAGATGACCCGTGTCATCATCGTGCGTCATGGTCAGAGTAATTACAACACCGAAAAACGGATTCAAGGACGTTCCAATGGCTCCGAATTAACAGAAAAAGGTCGTAACGATGCGGCAAAGGTAGGTAAAGTCCTCAGCAATATTTCCTTCGATGCAATTTATGCTAGTCCTCTGAGAAGGGCAAAATCCACAGCAGAAATTATTTGCAGCGAATTGGCTACGAATCAAATCAGCTTACAAACCTCCGATCAGCTTTTGGAAATTGACCTACCCTTGTGGGAAGGGATGGTAAATTCCGAAGTCAAAGAGAAGTTTGCTGAAGAGTACCGTACTTGGCATGAATGTCCAGAAAAATTTGTCATGCAAGTTGCTACGGAAACCGGAAATCGGGAACATTTCCCGATACTCGCTTTATATAAACAAGCAAAAGAATTTTGGCAAGAATTATTACAAAAGCATCAAGGTAAAACCATATTAATAGTTGGACATAACGGGATAAATCGAGCCTTAATTAGTACAGCTTTAGGAATTTCCCCATCTCGCTATCATTCATTACAGCAATCGAATTGTGCAATTAGCGTTCTGAATTTTTCCGGTGGTTTAGATGATAATGTCCAACTCGAATCCCTGAATCAGACACAGCACATGGGTGAAATTTTCCCGACATTACGTCCTGGACATCAAGGAATACGTTTATTACTGGTGCGTCATGGTGAGACTGAATGGAATCGTCAAGGGAGATTTCAGGGACAAATCGATATTCCCCTGAATGAGAATGGAAAACAGCAAGCAAGTAAAGCGGCAGAATTTCTCAAAGACGTAAATATCGACTTTGCCGTATCGAGTACAATGGCACGTCCAAAGGAAACCGCAGAAATTATTTTGCTTCCTCATGCCAATTCCCCATTAGGATTAGATGCAGGGTTATGCGAAATTAGTCACGGACTTTGGGAAGGAAAATTTGAAAAAGAAATCGAACAGGAATTTCCCGGAGAATTGGAAAGATGGCGATCGCAACCAGCCAATGTACAAATGCCAGAAGGGGAAAATTTACAACAAGTTCGCGATCGCGCTGTTGCAGCTTGGCAGAAAATAGTGGAAACTGCCATTGATGAAAACCGTCAAGTTGGTTTAATTGTGGCTCATGATGCCACCAATAAGACTTTACTTTGTCATATTCTCGGATTATCGAATCAAAATTTCTGGAATTTCCGTCAAGGGAATGGTGCTGTCAGCGTCATTGATTATCCCTCTGGTTTAAATGGTTTACCAGTTTTGCAAGCGATGAATATCACTGCACATTTAGGTGGTGGTGTTCTCGATAAAACTGCTGCTGGTGCTTTGTAAATTTAGAATTCAGAATAATTAAGGTAAAAAAATTGGGTTCTTAGACTCCCATCTGAATACGTACAGCAAATTGCAGTGAGGTACATAAATAGAGATAAAACCGCAGATGCACGCAGATAAACGCAGATAAATACAGATGGAAGTGTACCTCACTGAAATGGGACACTTTGTAACTCATTGTTTCTCCTAATTCCTAACTCCCCAGTTTGACTAGCTATGACTGAATTATTGCAACAAGTACGAATTATTGACCCAATTTCTGAAAACGACCAATTAGCTGACGTGCTAATTCAGAATGGGGAAATAGTATCAGTTGCTGCAAATATTTCAGATTTTCCCTCAGATACCCAAATTCGTGACTGTCGGGGATTAATTCTAGGAACAGGATTAATAGATTTATATAGTCATTCCGGAGAACCAGGATACGAAGAACGGGAAACCCTTGATTCCCTACTCAAATCTGCCGCAAATGGTGGTTTTACGCGGATTTGTATTTTACCCGACACATCTCCCCCAATTGATAATCCAGCAGTGGTGACACAATTACATCAATCCTGGATCAAACACCAACAGGTTTCTTCCCCCATTCCCTCCCTACATATTTGGGGTGCGATTACTCGCGATGTCATGGGACAGAAATTGACAGAATTAGGGGAATTGGCAACTGCGGGGATAATTGGTTTTGCCGATGGACAACCCCTAGATAACCTAAGTTTGGTACGTCGCGCTTTAGAATACTTACAACCCTTCAATAAACCTGCCGCTTTTTTTGCTTGCGATCGTCAATTACGTGCCAATGGAATTATGCGGGAAGGGGTTGATGCAGTTAGATTTGGCTTACCTTTGACACCAATTGCCGCCGAAACTTCTGCGATCGCATCATTATTAGAGTTAGTTGCGGCGACAAAAACCCCAGTTCACATCATGGGGGTTTCCACTGCTCGCGGTGTGGAATTAATCGAGAAAGCAAAATCGCGGGGACTTCCCATAACTGCCAGTACCACATGGATGCACCTTTTACTCGATACCAAAGCGCTGAAAAGTTACCATCCTAGTTTACGGTTAGAACCACCTTTGGGAAATTACAGTGATATGCTGGCATTGAGAAAAGCTGTAAAATCAGGGGTTTTAGATGCGATCGCCATCGACCATTCACCCTACACCTACGAGGAAAAAACCGTCGCTTTTGCCGATGCACCTCCCGGAGCGATTGGGTATGAGTTAGCATTGCCTTTGTTATGGCAGAACTTGGTGGAAACGGGGGAATTTACAGCTTTAGAATTATGGCAGGCATTGAGTAAAGGTCCTGCTGAGTGTTTACAACAAAGTATTAGTGGTGTTGTTACAGGGAAAAAGGCTGAATTAGTCTTATTTAATCCCCAAGAAAGTTGGAAGGTCGAATCGAGGAATTTACAGACACTTTCAGCAAATACATTTTGGTATGCTCAAGAATTACAGGGTAAAGTCGTTAAAATATGGCGTTAATTTTTTAATATAACCTCCCCATAGGATTATACTACCACCAATTTGCTGGAAAATATACCCCCATTTTCAACCCCTGAAACGACGCATTTACGTTGAATTAATGATTAATATTCTTAGTAATATTGAGAATGTGAGGTTTTTATTGATAGTAAAATTGAGATGCTGGTGAAATTGGGTTTAAATGTAGATGTGGAGAGACTTTCAGACGATTAAGTGGATGTAGTCTCATAAGATATTTGTATCAGAGAAGTTTTGTTTGAGAGATTTAAGTGATAGGTTGGATAAGCTCTCATAATCGCAAGTGAGAATTCAACTAATTGAGTTTTGGTAACTAATTATGACTATTCTGAATGCACGTAATTTATCGCTTGGAGAAGTTCAACGTCTTTTTGGGTTTCGAGAGGAGTATTGGGATTCTTTTACCTCCTGGTTGCAATTAGAGAATTTAACAGATGAAGAACAAAAGGATTTGCTGCAAATTAGGGATGATTTTCGGAGTTATCTAACAGCAGGAAAGGTATCGGAAGGGCAAGTGAAGTTTTTAGTTGTTGCTCCTTTGATGAGGTTAGCCGGATTTTACCGTTATCCGTTAGAAATCAAGTTAGAAGAAGACATTGCTAATATTGAAATCGAAGACGAAGATATAATCATTACTGGCAGAATGGATATTTTAGCTGTGAATAAAGCGACTAAATCCGTGAGTAAATCTCTTAAAAATACATCTTTTTGGACATTGGTTATCGAATCTAAAAATAGTCAAATTGATGTCTCGGTAGGATTACCCCAATTACTAGCATATACAAATGAAAGTTTAATTTGTCAAAAATCGGTTTGGGGTTTAGTTACAAACGGAATTAATTACCAATTTATATATCTCCAACAAGACAATCCAACTGTTTATCAAATAATGCCATCCTTGAGTTTAATGGAAATACCTCGTGCAATTGAATTACTCAAAATTCTCAAAGCAATCTGTAAACTGAGACTTAAAATTCTCTTCAAAAATTACACAAAAATCATCTATTTCACAAAATAATTTTTCTAATTCCATAATCCATTCCTCTCTATGAAATCATTACTTTATTC
>NZ_NTFS01000517.1 GCF_002289455.1 Brunnivagina elsteri CCALA 953 | reverse complement strand
GTGATGGGAGTGGGGATAAGGGGTAATTGGTGTTGGGGAGCAATGGGGGAGAAATTGGAGATATTTGTTCACCTTTTCCGACAATGACACCGTTTTCTTCCAACCATTGCAAGTCTGTGTTGATTTCTGTTTGGTTAGCGTAAATTGTGCCGTGTAATTTCGCCATTATTTTCGTGATTTCATCAACATGGCTGGTAATTTCAGGCAAATGACCTAATATTTTTGCTAATAAATTCGGATTACTGCTGTGTAAGTCACCGATACCGGGATATTTGATAATGAGGGAAATTAAGTACATTAAGCGGTCAAAATCGAGCAATCCACTGTAGCGATGGAAGATAATACTATTATTTTGGGTGCGATTATTACGGTTGATGATACTACGTTGTAAAGTGCTAATGCGTTTTTCGATTTTGACTGTCAATGCTGCCGCATCTGGGGGAAATTTGGTGATATCAATGTCTTCGACTGCTGCAAAACCTTCAGCGACAAGTGGGGGAAAGTTTGTCAGTAATCTGGACATGCTTTCAATTATTGGTTGGGGAACCTGTCTGTCGCGTTTTTGATTCCACTCTATACAGGTTTCGATGGGTGTTTTGAAATGCCATGCAATCCAATGCGGTGATGTTTTCCCATCCTCTAGTTTGATTAAAAAATCCATACGAAAAGCGCGTTTAAAGTTGGTTGCATCGTAGATGACACCTTTACCTAATATTTGCGCTTGTCGAATTAAAAGAAGTGCTTGGTTTTCGATTTCGTGCCAATTTCCTTGAATTGCTGCATCTCCATACAACCGAGAGCGAATTTCATCGGTGGAAACAATGACATAGTTGCCGAGTTTTTCTAATGCATCTGCAAAGGTTGATTTTCCGCTACCGGGAACACCAATAAGGAAGTGACAAATATTTGACACAGACATTGGGGTTTATTAAGGGGATAAGTTTTAAGTTGTCTTTTATATTGATGTTTTTATCTTATGTGTAATGAATGATGGTGTCGAGTTTTTTGGTGCGAATGATAAATTTAGAATCGCATGATTTTTTCTGGTTATTTCTGGGTATATCCGTTTCCATTAATTCCACTTCAAAAGAAGCGTTGAGACTTCCAAGAGATTCGGCTATTTTGAAATTTGGATTCGATGTTTCCATTAATTCCACTTCAAAAGAAGCGTTGAGACTCCCCACCTCAATCCCACCACCACCAGCAAATAGGTTTCCATTAATTCCACTTCAAAAGAAGCGTTGAGACTCGATTCGAGTGGTAACGTTTTTATTGCATTCACACGTTTCCATTAATTCCACTTCAAAAGAAGCGTTGAGACTCTTCGAGTCTTGTCTGTCCCCCAAATGACCTTTTTCCATTAATTCCACTTCAAAAGAAGCGTTGAGACTTCTAACCTCAGGTTGATGTTGGTTACTGGGTTGTTGCAGGGTTTTCCATTAATTCCACTTCAAAAGAAGCGTTGAGACGTTGAATTCCTGTTGATGAGCGATCGCTTGCTTCTTTTCCATTAATTCCACTTCAAAAGAAGCGTTGAGACGCACAAACCACAGGTAGTTTTGTACTTTCAAGATTTTCCATTAATTCCACTTCAAAAGAAGCGTTGAGACTTTTAGTCACACCAGGCTTACTTTGCGAAAATAAGGTACAAAATGCATTGCTATCTGCATGGAAAGAGTTACTCTACGAATGTCGAACTTGGATTGAGCTAAAATTGCCCGATAATTACCATTGGGAAAGAGAATGGCAGAATTTGGGCAACCATGCTTGGGAAATATTTTGGGGTAGTGCTGACAGCATTGAATTAGCAATGGATGACTTGGAGAGACGCAAACTATCCCGTAGCTGGACTGCTTTGAATTGGATTGGTGAGAGTTCCAGTATGACAGGTGCAGATGCGATCGCGTTTCCCGATTTAGGTGCAGAAACTCGAAACCCCAATAATCGGGTTTGGAGAGATGAAAAGGCTGCTATTGAAAGATTTTATCGTCGTTTGGGCTGTTTTTTAGAAAATCTTCCCCTGGATGCAGAACCAGAGGGGACATTGGTTGCGAAGAATGAAAAAATTAGTATTGGAGAACTAGTTAAGCGTTTAATTGCGATCTACTCTACAGGTATTGCCAAAAAGCTAAATATTCCTCGTCTTGAAGAGGGTTTTAGCGATATTTATCGTCGTCCTGAAAATATCACCGAATCCAAAAAAGGTCGTTGGACGGGTTGGTTTATGGGGGATGGTGACGAAGTTGGCAAACATTTAAAAAATCTGGCAAAAGTTGACAATAGTGATGAGGAAGTTAAAAGATTTAGTAGTGCCATGTGTAGTTGGGGAGAAAGTTTTGCTATAAACTTTCGTCAGGAATTAGGTAGGGTTATATATGCTGGAGGAGATGATTTTTTAGGAGTAATTTATAGTGAAGAAAAGAAAGATGCAGTTAAACCGCAGGTTGCTTTAGATTGGTTAATAAAATTACCTCTTGAATGGGAAAAACATCAACAGAATATTACAGTGAGTGTTGGTTTTATTTGGGCAGGTCATAGTGTTCCCCAACGAGACATATTACAACATTGTCGAGAAGCAGAAAAGAAAGCAAAATCATTAGGTAGAAACCGTGTGACAATTCGAGTTGTTTTTAATAGCGGTCAATATATTGAGTGGACTTGTCCTTGGGATTATTTAAAGATTTTAAGTCAATATCAAGACTTGGATGGCAAGAGTAATTGGACTCATATTTATACTGACTTAGCACACTTAGAAGCAAAAAGTGCTTTTAATATCGACAAACGTAATTTTAATCAGGAATTTATCTTTGATTTCTTCGATATTTACTTCCCTGGTGAAGGTCAAAATTTAAGTGATTATGATTTTGCCAAGCATGTTATTGGTTTCACAGATGAGAACGAAGGTAACGAACGTATTGAAAAAATAATTGACTGGATGCGAAATTTAATTAAAGTTGGTTTTCAATTATGTTCAAATACTTAATTAGTATTAATCCCTTGGGATTTATGTATGGTAGTTCTGGTGCATTTCTTTCACCCGAAAACCTAGTTGGACGTTCTGGGACAAAGTTTCCTCCAGAAGCAGCTACGCTATCAGGTTTGATATTTAGCATCAACAAAATTCAACAGTCATTTACCCAAGATGAATTACGTGAAAATCTTGTGGTTGCCGGAGCATTTTGGGCTAAACGTAATCATAAGCAGAATTTTTATGTACCTATTCCTTGGCACAAAATTATCGCTGAAAAAGATGTAGATGAATGGTATTTAGAATCAGGTGAATGGCAGCGCGAACAGCGAGATGATAAATTAGAACCGGATTATCAATGGCAAACCATATCAACTTGGAAACATAATGCTAAAGCATTGAAGAATACTAAAACATCTGTAGCTGCAAATCCTTGGAAATTTACTTCTTTCTTACATCCAGACATTCAACAGCAACAACGTTGTGTCAAAAACAAAGATGGGTTATTCCTCGAAAATGCTGTCCAAATACCAGATGATACCTGTTTAATTTATTTATCTACCTATCCAATTGAAAATGGCTGGTATAGCTTTGGTGGAGAGAATCATATTGTCGAAATTGAGTGTGATCCCCTTAAAGATATTGCCTTAGATATATTAAATAAACCCATTGAACGTGCATTTGCATTGATTGTACCTGGTGTTTGGGGTTCAACACGTTTTTCCTACCGTTATCCCCAACATCAAGACTTCCCCAAACCCAAATGGATGTTAACCGATAAACCAATTCCTTACCGCTATCGTGCCAAAAAACAACTAGGAAGAGGACGTTATGCTGTGCCAGCAGGAAGTGTTTTTGTTTTAGAAAAACCCCTCAATCAAACTTGGTGGGAATGGGATAAAGCATGGTTTCCTACTGAAGGAATCAGCTTAAAACAGATGGGATGTGGTTTGTGTTTACCAATTGAAGTTAAAGGTATTGAATAAAGATATTAAATAAAGG
>NZ_NTFS01000516.1 GCF_002289455.1 Brunnivagina elsteri CCALA 953 | reverse complement strand
CCTTTCTTTATTCAGCATTCCAAATTGCCATCCAAAGTATGATAATGGTTAGAGTCGTTTTGTAAATAACTTTAAAAGTACCGCTATGGCTATTTTGACATTAGGTTGGGTTACACTGCTAGTAGTTTTTACTTGGTCTATTGCAATGGTAGTCTGGGGTCGCAACGGACTGTAGGAGGACTGTGGAAAGTCAACTTCTGAATGTTTTGGCAATAGCAGCCATGTTGCTGCTAGTCGCAGTTACTGGTGGTGTCGGTTATTTGACACTTTCTGATTGGCGCGATCGCCGTCGTCAAGAAAAGGAAAAACTCGAATTGCGACGTTCTTCTCGCAAACGAAAATAACTCGCAATCCTCCAACAAAATCAAGTTTTGTAGGGGCACGAAATTTCGTGTCCCTAAATTTTTAGCTGTGAGTATACCTAAATACATTTATGTTTTAGTAATTATACTTAAGTCTGAATCGCCATCTAGATTTTATGGAATCCAAAATAGTT
Organism: Brunnivagina elsteri CCALA 953; assembly: GCF_002289455.1. Classification (GTDB taxonomy): domain Bacteria; phylum Cyanobacteriota; class Cyanobacteriia; order Cyanobacteriales; family Nostocaceae; genus Brunnivagina; species Brunnivagina elsteri. The sequence continues at coordinate 3,488 of NZ_NTFS01000516.1, read as the reverse complement.
ATTATTACTTAAATGTGATATTCCAGATAAAAGTTCTGATTGATACCTGTTAATTAGCTGGCTGTACGGGGAATCATGAGGTATAAGAAGGTTCTTATCATCAGTTCAATGTGCAATGAAAAACAAACAAGCCACCAAAGCTCTGGCATCGAGCCAAGTAGCAGAGGTTAACAGGGATATGCAAGCTACCGAACAATATTATGACGAGCGACTTAAAGCACTAGGACGAATTATTGAGAGACAAGCTACACAACTAGCAAATACAGCCGAATTGCTCGAACAAACAACGCTACAAAAAGAAAAACTCAATGAAACACTCAAAGAATTGCGAGCAACGCAAACCCAATTAATTCAGGGTGAAAAAATGGCAGGATTAGGGCAGTTAGTAGCAGGTATTGCCCATGAAATCAATAATCCAATTAATTTTATTTATGGAAACTTAAGCCATTTAGGAGATTATGCCGAGCATTTGATTAGGTTGTTAAGTCTTTATCAACAAGAGTTTCCAGAAACAGGACAAGAAATCAAAGCACTAGCTAGAAAAATCGACTTGAATTATATAGTCGAAGACTTACCGATGACTCTAGATTCTATGCAAATTGGTGCAGAAAGAATTTTACAATTGATTGCTTCTTTACGAACATTTTCCCGTCTTGACCATGCAGAAATCAAGCCTGTGGATATCCACGAAGGAATCGATAGTACATTATTAATTTTACAACATCGAATGCGAGCAACACCAACATTACCAACCATTGAAGTTATAAAAAAATATGGTGAATTGCCCAAGGTTGAATGTTATGCAGCTGAGTTAAATCAAGTGTTTATGAATATTTTGGGTAATGCCATAGATGCACTTGAAGATAAATGTAAAAATAGACAATGTAAAAATCCACAAATTATAATCCACACAAATAAGTTGGATGCAAAAACAATTATAATATGTGTATCAGATAACGGTTGTGGCATATCCGAGGACATGCGATCGCGCATTTTTGACCCATTTTTTACTACCAAAGAACCAGGTAAAGGTACTGGCTTAGGATTATCTATTAGTTACCAAATTATCGTCGAAAAACACGGTGGACAAATAGAATATTTCTCCAAACCAGGCAAAAGTACAGGATTTTGGATTGAAATACCGATTAAGCATAGTTGTTAATAAGTGTTTTTACCAGCTAATTACGTAGATAAGAGCGTCTTTCCTTGGGTGGAATATTACGAATTTTCCATTTCCCACTGGCTTCGTTAAACTGCGAACTTTTAATTTTTTTTTAAATCTCTATGATGAAGGTGAATAGTTCCATCAACTACTTAGGGTACTATGCAACCAAACCTCAAAGAACAATTTGTCAATTACTTTAAACGCGATACTCCTTTGGAGTCAATACGGAAACGTATTGTCCGCTATTTAGAATTTTTCCAAGATATTATTGTTATTTCCCTATGTGTTGGCTTATTCTGTGTCATGGTGCTGCGACTCATTGACATGTTTTCCAGCTTACTACACCCTTTAGAAGTCCGGCAAATTACCTCGGATATTCTATTTATTTTGATTCTGGTAGAGTTATTTCGTCTTTTACTTGATTATTTAGAAAAACAAAGTATTTCTGTAGGTGCAGCAGTCGAAATTACTATTGTTTCATCACTACGAGAAATAATATTAAGTGGAGTATTAGAGATTCCCACTACTCAAATTTTTGGGATTTCAATTTTTTTAGTTGTTTTAGGTGCAATTCTCGTGGTTATGCCTTGGATGACACGTCTATTTGAGTCCACAAATCACGTAAATCCACATCCAATTAGCGAGACTTCATACATCGAGAAAACCTAAGAGCATGTTTGAAAAGTTTGGGAAGGTATAATTTGTCATTCTGAGTGGAGCTTTGCGGAACGTACGCGCTACGCGTTGCCGCAGGCTAGAATCTGGAGTTTAGCCCACATACTGAGATGCTGAGGAACGAAGCATGACATAGAAGAAGACTTTTCAAACAACCTCTAATAAATTCTATCTTTTTAGAGATTGATTTTTATACTGCAAACGGTTTAATACTTGACTAATATAGAACCCCTTTCCATAGAGCGTTCGCTTTTAGCGTTCCCGTTAGGGTAGCGCTACCTTTGGAAGTCACTCCGTGCCTACCCGCAGGGTACCTCTCCCCGTTGGCGTAAGCCTGCCGTCAGGCATAGCGGAGAGAGGCTTTATACCTACGGAAAGCTACCCTGCGGGAACGCGATCGCACCAAACCCAAGAAACCGGGTTTCTCCTCAAATTAGTACGAATATATTTGATACCTCACCAATAGAAACCAGGTTTCTCCCACCAAAAAGCGCGAAGATACTAGTACCGCACGGCGTAAATATGCCTACCATTTAGGGCTTGAATTAAGTCCTCTTTTAGAGGACTTTCGCTATTAGACAGAGGTTTATAACCTCTGGCTGGCTTTGACGGGTTTGGTATTCACAATAGTCTACCCAACAGCGTCACAGACAACGCTACCCATTGTTTCTACTTAAACTAAGATTGTTTCTCATTGCAATTTTTCCGATCGTCCAAAACAATCGGGGCAAAAAACTTTGTATCCCATTACCCAAATCCCACAATTGGCACTTTATGCGATCGCGTAACGTCTCAATATCAGCAAGTCGGTAGTAGAGTTTAGTTACGACCCTAATTGCACAATCGAAAGTAAGGAGTGAGAAATATGCGACGTTCGCTAGGACTTTTATCTGCTTTAGCCGTGACTGGCTGTTTGCTGACAGGATTCTCTGGAGTTAGCTTGGCACAATCCGGTATCAACCTCTGGAGTGGTGTTAAAAGCGAAAATCAACTGATTCACCGTTTCGATTTTGGTGGACAAGCAAACGGTTGGGATAGACTACGCTTGCGGGTTCCTAACAAAAAACTCAAAACCGCAGTTGCACAATTCGTAGTTTCTTACCCCGAATACTACAATGGTTCTTTCGATCCGAAGAAAATTGAAGTCAGAGTCAAAGGTAAAAGCGTACCCCTACAAGAAGCTAAGTGGGACAAGGACAGCCACGCAATTACAATTTTCCCTCAAGAGGCAATTCCCGCAGGCAACAACGTTGAAATCGTTTTATCGAACATGAGAACTCCTCCGTTTGGAGGCATGTACTACTTCAATTTGGCAACTCAATCTCCTGGAGATGTACCCCTTTCCCGCTACGTCGGTACTTACATTGTTAACATTGGTAGTTAATTAATGGGCATGGGTTATTGACTTTGTTATAAATCCTACGAAAAATTATCATGGGATTGGGCATTAAAACTCACTTGCCTCGAATATGGTCAGGGCAAACAGCCGTTTGCCCCTACTAAAGATGGTTAAATACTATGAATTTGAAGTCTGGTATGGAGAGGGGTTCTATATAATTCAAGTTTTAAGCCGTTTACAGTACAACTAATCAATAAATATCAAAATCAACAGCCTACTTCTTATACCAATTACTTGTGAAGCTGCACA
>NZ_NTFS01000515.1 GCF_002289455.1 Brunnivagina elsteri CCALA 953 | reverse complement strand
GATGTAGAGAGATTACTCCTTGATAATTTGGTAGTAAAAAAACATAGATTTTATATACAAACAAAACTTGCAAACCAGGAATAATTATACCCTGAAAGAATAAACCAGTAATATCGAGAATCCATTCACTAACTTTCTGATGTTGAAGATGTATCCTCTGCTCGTGATTCAAACCAGTCAAAATTAATAAAACTGAGAAAAAAATAAAAACTAACATATATAAATAAAACTAATAAAAACTAAACCCAGAAATTAACAGTTACAGACTTATTCGGTAGTTTGCGAGGGTCATTTCCTTGTGCGATCGCATTACATATCGACTCAACAAAAACATGAATTGTATCAGCAGGAGTATTCATAAATTGCGTACCATATTTCTGAATTACCTCCCACTGAATAGCTAAAGCTTCCACGTCTTGATGAATAATATGTTGCGCTGTCCACCAAACAAATGGTTTTGCAAACTTATTCCAAATCCCATAATTATAAGTAACATCTGTATAAACCAAAGTCATATCATTACTTTCTGGAACAGATTGGCTAGTAATAAAAAGTCGTCGATTTTTACCCATATTATATTCAACACTTGTAATATTTGGCATATGAAAACTATCAGTATGAGTAATTTCATTTCCTTGACGATTTAAAAAGCTTGTAAACCATCCTAAATTATTGATTTCATTGCGATATTCAGCTACAACCGAACCATTACAACGTTCAACTATCATTTGCAATTTTTGCCGACATTGATTCCGAAATACACCAGGATGTACAGATGCTGTGTGAGGAATATCAATAAAGTTTTCCACACAATTAGTAACATTATTATGGAAGCGATTGATAACTCGCATAGTTTCCCATCCTGGTTCTTTGTAAAAAGGCATTTTAAAAGGTTGGTTGAACAATTGCAAATCTTCGCTAGGATTTGATGCTAATCGTACATATACATAACCATCAATTTCACATGTTTCATAAACTATCCCATGACGTGTTTGACAGATTTCGATATTTTTAATAAAATCATTACCTTCAGAGGGAACAGCGACAACTTTACCGCTTTTATCATATACCCAACCATGATAAGGACATTGGACTTTTCCCTGTAATACTTTTCCCTTAGATAAACGACTATGACGATGTATACATCTATCTTGTAAAGCTACAGGTTCACCATTATCATCACGAAAAATCGCCAACCATTCATTTAAAATTGAACGTTGCAGAATAATATTTGCTTTTAATTCCCTACTCTCAGCGACTACATACCAAAAATCTATAAATTGCATTTTTATAACTCAAAAATATCTATTTCAATATCATTAGTTAAATCAATTTGACAAGCTAATCTTGCTTCCATATCTCCATCTGCAATTACTGCTAAAACTTCCTTCTCATCATCACTAGGTGGTGAAATATTCCCTTTTACCCTGACAACACAAGTACCACAAATACCTGTCCGACAGCCAAATAAAACAGGAGAATTCTGAATAGTTAAATACTCAGAAAGTAATTGATTCTTTTCGAGAATAATTGTTGAGAATTTAGGATTGCGGAACTTAATATTACATTGATTATGATTCATATTTATTAAACCTCTGTATTCCTCTGGGTTAAAAAATATTTTATTTATCCACATTTTTTGACCAAATAGAAGGTTCCAACTTATTAACATAATTCATATATTTAATCAACGGTTCATCAATACTCAATAATGCATTAGGATTATAGCGAATATTATCATAAATCATCCCATCTTCACCCCGCAAAAAATAGTACATTAATTGTGTTAAATAAAGTAGAAATTGTGTTCTCAAGCAGCCTAAAAAACCTTTTCTCTTAACAGCAATATATATCGGTTGAATTTTGCAATTTTCTATTCCTCCCAATGTATATGCGTAAATCATATACAGAGGGGGAATAAGACGAATATTTTTCATAATTGTTAACATTCCCACACAAGCATCAGCATATCGCATCGTATATTCGTAGGAATTCCCCAAAAACTTACTAGCAAGTTTTTCTCGAAAATTTGTATTCGGAAAATCTCCACTTAACGTAAAATCAATTATATTTTCATAATGCTTTTCACTTAGCGATAAATGCATTTTCACATTCAAATTATGAACAGTTCTTAAATGTTGTGCATCAATCCCATTCATCATACAAATATGATGATGACAATTACGTTCCAATGAATTATCAGCAACACAAACTAAATCTTTATCTTTTAATTCATCAAATTCTGCCACACCATATCCAGGTTTACTATCAGGATAAATCCAAATAAAACCATATTTCTCTTCTGTTGCGTAAGCTTGAAGTTTGGATTGACTAGGAATATGACGACTACAAGGTATATCCTCACAGTTACCTTCACCATCAAATCCCCAATGATGGAAGAAACAGCGAATTAAATTACCATCAACATGTCCAATTCCTAAATCCGTACCTAAATGGGGACAAAATGCATCTAATGCTCTAATTTTACAATCTTGTCCACGAAAAATCACAATCTGTTGTCCACATAAAGTTAGCGATTTTGCTTTTCCTTGGGGAATTTCTTGACTGCGACAAGTTATGTACCAACCTTTAGTAACAATATCGCAATTATTAAAAATAGGCATTTTTGTCAAAGGTTGAGTATTCTCATTTAACAACTCACTTCTTTTATTTTCTGGATAATTCACTTGCTCAACCATCGCTGAAATTCCTGTTTTTGTTTAACCAAATACTTAGGAATAGAATTTGCTGACATTAACGACATTTCCTTATTACTTTTCCAAACATAATCAAGTGGTTCCAGATAAACTTTGTACGAGTCAACAGCTTCATGATGGGTATCAAAACTGCGATGTAATCCTTCCGTTTCCTCAGTAAAACAGATTTGCATCATTTCTTTAGCTTCTATATCGCTCATTCCAAAAACTTGCGATCGCAATACTTGATATACTGCTGGATAAAGTGCGGGTTCGTACCAAAAGATACCGTTGATGGTTGCAGAAAAATTATAATGGTCTTTCTGACAACCTTGAATACCTAAATTAGCAACTATTTTTTCAAATTTTGTTGGTGGTTTTAAAAAGTTAATGATGTCATGGGAGATAATTGTTGAACTATTAAAATGAAAGCTCTCATCCATGAAATGGTAGTAGGAAATTTTGGCTGGGATTGGTGCGTTATCTTTGTCTGGATGCTTCTGGAAGTAGTTACTAAGCTTATGTTGAACTAGTTTACCATTTAGTGTTCGCACACCACGTACAGTAAAATATTGGCAGGCTAAAAATGTGTTATCTGCCGATAGCAAGCCAAAAGCTTTTAATTGTAATTCTTTCCATTTTCTCCGGAAATAATTTGTATCTGCAAAAACCATTGTTTCTACAAATGGGCTACGCATTGGATAGCTAAATATACGTTGACCAAACAATTCTTGTTCAACTTGGTTAGAAACAACTTTAAATGCATTAATATGGGCACGTTCTTGAGTTGATTCTAAATCGAGAGTATCGCAAACTAAACGAAAATCTTCTTGAGCATAAAGCCCTGCCGCACTGGTTTGGTTGAAGTAAATTGTCGTGATTTCTGCTGCAATGATTTGTGAATAATATGCTACCCAATACAGTTGATTTAAAATGATTCTTTGACTAGTAGTTGCTTGTTCCCACACAGGTGTAGCATAAAGTAAGGAAAATTCTTCAGGGTTCCAATATTCATTTTTACAGTCTTGATAATTGAAGTTTGTAGCAGCTGCATCAAGTAGTTGAGTGTGGTCTTGCTGCTTATTTCGACTATGATTTAGTTGTAACTTTTTAGAGGTTCTATCATTATCATAAAGTCGGGATTTTCCAGTTTCTAATTCATGTTGTACAAAATCTGCTATCATATCAAGTATATATTTAATAATTAGAATACATGCTGACTAAAAAATACATTTTTCTGCAGGCAATGGTTGAAACATTCCTAATATTTCAAGTTCATCAATAACAC
>NZ_NTFS01000514.1 GCF_002289455.1 Brunnivagina elsteri CCALA 953 | reverse complement strand
ACTTCCGACTCACGGGCAAGTTTTTCTAAAGCATCCTTATCCAAACCAGATGGTACTTGCAAATCACCGCGTTTTTTACCGTTAATTTGAATTACTAAGGTAATTTCGTCGGTAATCAAAGCTTCAGCATCAAACTTTAACCAAGATTGCTGATGTACCGATTCTGTATTCCCCAATTGTTTCCACAATTCCTCGGCAATGTGGGGAGCGAAGGGAGCGAGTAACAAAATCAACGTATTTATACCTTCGCTATAAACCTGCGAATCTTTACAACCAGCATCCGTTATAGCATTACTCAACTTCATTAACTCAGAAATTGCGGTATTAAATTGATAGCCACCCTCCACATCTTCCGTAATTTCCTTGATAGCCGTATGGATTGAACGTCGCAAATCCTTTTCGATTTTGGTCAAATTCTCGACTTGCAAGGGCTTCGCATTTTTCGCCGAACTTCCCCCTGCGGCAACGTAATCCGTCACCAATCGCCAAACCCGATTCAAAAAGCGAAATTGTCCTTCAACATCCGATTCATCCCATTCCAAATCCTTTTCTGGTGGTGCTTTAAATAAACAAAACATTCGGGCTGTATCGATACCATATTTAGCCATCACATCCTCTGGAGCCACACCGTTACCCTTAGATTTGGACATGGTTGCATAAACTAATTGTAATGGTTCCCCTGTCTTCGGGTCACGGGGGTCGGCTGCATTCACCAAATTTGTGGGAACCCATTTATCCTTGTCGGATTTTTTCGGGTTCATATAGGTCAAACCCTGCACCATTCCTTGAGTTAACAACCGTTGGAAGGGTTCGTCGAAATTCAATAAACCGCGATCGCGCAAAACTTTGGTAAAGAATCGGGAATACAACAGGTGTAAAATCGCATGTTCGATACCACCCACATATTGATCCACAGGCATAAAGTCGTTAACTTTCGACTTGTCAAAAACCTGATTTTCGTTTTTTGCGTCGGTAAATCGCAAGTAATACCACGACGAATCAATAAATGTGTCCATCGTGTCGGTTTCCCGTTTCGCTGGTGTTCCACAACTGGGACAAGGTACATTTACCCAACTTGCCAAATTCGCTAATGGAGAACCACCACGTCCCGTCAATTCCACATTATCAGGCAATTGGACGGGTAAATCTGCATCGGGTACGGGAACAGCACCGCATTCGGGACAGTGAATAATGGGAATTGGTGCCCCCCAATATCTTTGTCGGGAAATCAACCAGTCGCGCAAACGGTATTGAATCCTGGCTTTCCCAAATCCTTTTTGTTCTGCATATTCAACGATCGCTCTTTTGGCATCGATGGAATTTAAACCGTCAAATTGCTGGGAATTGACTAACACACCAGTTTCTGTATATGCAGCTTTTAATTCCTCCTGTGGAACAGGCATCTTGTCTGTATCCCCCACAATTACTACTTTGATGGGTAAATTTTGGTCTTTGGCAAATTTGAAATCCCTTGCATCGTGGGCAGGAACCCCCATCACTGCACCAGTACCATATTCATACAGCACGTAATCGGCAATCCAAACAGGAATTTCTTCCCCTGTAAATGGATTAATTGCGATCGCACCTGTGGGAATTCCCCGTTTGGGTTTATCGTCGGCTGTGCGTTCCAATTCGCTTTGGTTTGCCACCTCTTTAACAAACGCTTCCACTGCGGCTTTTTGTGCGGTTGTCGTCACTTCCTCTGTTAATGGATGTTCAGGAGCTAAAACCAAATAGCTGACACCGTAAACCGTATCAGGACGGGTTGTATACACCGCAATTTTCCCATCCATACCCACAATCGGGAATTCCAAATAAGCACCCGTGGATTTACCAATCCAGTTCGCCTGCATCAACTTGACACGTTCGGGCCATCCCGTCAATTTGTCAAGGTCATTTAATAATTCTTCAGCGTAGTCAGTAATCTTCAAAAACCACTGCCGCAGTAACTTCCGCTCGACGATCGCACCACTACGCCAAGAACGTCCTTCGCTATTTACCTGTTCATTGGCAACTACTGTTTGGTCAATCGGGTCCCAATTGACCGCAGCTTCCTTTTGATAAGCCAATCCTGCCGCAAAAAACTGCAAGAAAATCCACTGAGTCCACTTGTAATAATCGGGAGAACAAGTCGCAACTTCCGTATCCCAATCTATGGAATAACCAAGACGTTGCAATTGCGATCGCATTTGTTCAATATTCTGATATGTCCATTGGGATGGTGGTACTCCCCTATCGATAGCGGCATTTTCCGCAGGCAAACCGAAAGCATCCCAACCCATCGGATGGAGAACCCGATAACCTTGCATTCGTTTGAGGCGTGCGATCGCATCTGTAATTGTATAGTTACGGACGTGACCCATGTGCAAACTACCCGATGGATAGGGGAACATGGATAAGGCGTAGAATTTTGGCTTGTTCGAGTCGTGTTGAGTTTTGTCTAAGCCAAGTTCAGCCCATGTTTTTTGCCATTTTTCCTCAATCTCTGCCGGGTTGTATCGAGACTCCACTGAAAATACTCCTGCTCACATACACAATTTTTTTCTGCCTACATATTGTAGATGCGATGGTTCGCGATCGCTCGGTTACTGGTGTAGGGATTTCTGGATTTCAATCGTATTACGATTGTAGTATAAAAAGCTAAATTATCATAACTTATGATTTGTTGGTCGTATTGGCTACATATAAATTATCGTAACTTCAGTGGGAATAGCACAAAAAAAATATGGATGTTTAACTTAGTACTCTCTAACACCATATTTAATCCTTTACCCTGAATTTTCAAGCTTTTCCTATTCCCTTAAGTATCCAATAGTACAAAATTATTGTTCACAAATGTAACATTTAAGTGCTAGCATTCCCAAGTTATATTGCAAGTTAAATTTTGGGGATTGCGATTGGAGACAAATCAATTAGACTTGTTCTCACCAAACGAATTGCGTATATCGCATTCAAACCGAACCCCTGTGTTATTGATGGATGAGAAAACACTAACAAAGTGGAAGCAAAAAATAATCATCCATCAACAACAGGTAAGAACAAGCGAATCAAATCAGCAAGTAAGTTTATTTAACTTACCAAAATCTCATGTCGATCCAGATATCATCGACCCATTTACTATACAATTATCTGCCCTATCTTTTTATAGATTACCAGTAGATAGTCCAGGACAAGCTTGTTTATATTTTGTCATTGATATGTCAACAAATTTGTTGTTATATATCGGTGAAACCTGTAAGTCTAATCAGCGTTGGAAGGGTGTTCACGACTGTAAGCGATATATCGAAAATTATATCGACTTACATTATCGATATGAGTTAAAAACAGCCGTAAATATTGGTTTTTGGTGGGATGCGCCAGTACTTAGCAAAGCGAGACAACGATTAGAATTATCATTAATTCAAAAATGGAAATCCCCGTTTAATAAAGAAAATTGGAAATACTGGGGACAACCATTTGGAAAAGGATAATAGAGGTTTTAAATTGTAGAATGTAGATTTACTTTCTTTGTTTCTGTCTCTTGTTCTCGTTCCCAGTATTCTTGCTGGGAATACTTTATAGGAATATCTGCTTCGTTTTTACTAATCTATTAATTACAACAAAAACTAATCTTGATATTTTAGAGTTGTTGGTTGATTAAAGAATTAAATCGCCGTAGTTTGATGAAAAGACATGAATGGTAAATTACAACTATAAATTATAATTGTGATGATGTATCTGGTGCGATGATTTCACCAGTTCCTATTTTCAATATCATATCTTGGTCAGTAATTAATTGAGTTAGTTCCTTAACTTGCAAATTCATGCTTTCACAGGCATTGCGTAATTCTTGAGCAAATTTATTTAAATCATCATCATAACCACATTGATAAGCAGCAGTTTGAATCCCTTGATTAGCATTTGCTCTTGCACAATCAACTAATTCAGTACCTTTTAATGGAGTTGAAGAAGCCATTACAATCTTTCACATTTTTACAGACTCTTTATAC
>NZ_NTFS01000513.1 GCF_002289455.1 Brunnivagina elsteri CCALA 953 | reverse complement strand
ATTGTGTAACCGAGAGGAGTTGTATCAATACAATTTGCTGCATCTGTTAAACAAGCTCCATTATTTGTAAGTTGAATTTCACCTTCCATTTGTGGAACTAAAGATGCTGCATTTGCTGAGGAAGCGAGAGTAATAACACTGAAACCAACGGTAGCTGCTGCGAGGATTTTTGCGGACAAAGTAACTTTTTTCATGGTTGTCTCTTATCTAAATTAGGTGTTTTTAAGTAGCTTTTGGAATCGGCTCTGCGTGTTTTTTTCGATTCATGTTTCTATGTTATTTCCACCTAAGTGCAAACGTCATCCCTTATTTCCAAGGTTCATTTAAACTTGATTCTGAAGACAATATTTGGATAATTACTTAAAGCTTATGTTTTATTTGATAGTCGTATCTTGACAAACATAGTTACAAAAAATAGCACCCTATCTGATGCTTTCGCTGACCAAAGATAAAACTTTATATACACTTTTTGAAGTTTTAAAAGATGGAATTGCTCTCTTCTTCAAGATTCGTCTTGGCTACGTTTGAATCTCTGTATACTGATTCAGAATATAGAGCTAAATAGTATTGATAAATAAGGATATTGTGGCAGTTGAAATAATGGAAAATGCTTCCAGATTAAATTTTGTCGTGCGTAAGTAGATGCAAAAATTGTACCTGGTGGGATATCTACCAAGGTTTTCAGTACATTTATTGTTTGGAGATATGGTATTTCTCGTTGGGATGGAATATAAATCAGTTCAAACAACTAAATCAGGGCAAACAACCGTTTGCCCCTACATTATTCTCCACTGGTCAAATCCAAACCACCTCGATAGCCTGTGACGAGTCGGCTACCATCCTTAAAAATGTGAACTTCGATTTGGTCACTAGCCCAGTTAATTTGGTCGCTGAGGGCTGGATTAAAGATGCGAACTCGTTGGTTACTAGAGGAAACGGGAGAATCAGGAGTATTTATCGCTAGTGACTGGATATAAGCACCATCAATTAAAATATCAAGTTCTGCTAACAAGTCTTTTGCGCCAGCTGGTGCATAATCGGATTGGAGTTGTTCTAAAGTAAAGCCACTAAAGGACATGATATTAAGTCCTGCGGCTTTGAGTTGACGAGCAAGTTGTGCAAGTGCTGGTGCTTGCCAGAAGGGTTCTCCCCCAGAAAAAGTGACTCCTTGGTTGCGGGAGTCAGCAAGGATTTTTTCGGCTAGTTTGTCAATGGAAATTAGTTGGTTAATTTCAAAATCCCAAGAATCTGGATTAAAACAACCTGGGCATTCGCGGATACAACCCTGTACCCAGACAACCGCACGGGAACCAGGACCATTTACAGACGATGCATCAACGTAACCCATGATATTAAGATAACCAGGTGGGATTTCTATGAGTGAAAGATATGGGTTTGATTTTTGTTGAGTCATTTTTTATCTCCGTTTGTTCAGGTGGAAACTTGACTGTTTAAAGATTAGGGGCAAAGTTTGAGGATTTTGTGAAGGATGGAATCAGGAAAAAGAGGATTTATCAACTTTCCCATACCCAATACCCAATGCACAATGCCCAATGCCCAATGCACAATGCCCAATGCCCAATGCCCAATGCCTAAAATATTCCTTAATCTCTGCTTATAGAATAGAGTCACCTACTCGTCCTATGCTAAGTTGTCGGGCTGCGTTGGAATGTTTACTGCAAGCGGCAAAAAAAAGTACGTTCACACAAAAGAACCTTCATACAAAGGACAAAATACAGATGATAGATACTGCGATCGCGAATATTATTGCACGGGAAATTCTGGACTCGCGGGGAAAACCCACCATTGAGGCTGAAGTACATTTGTTCAATGGTGCAATTGGATTAGCGCAGGTTCCTAGTGGTGCTTCGACGGGTAGTTTTGAAGCCCATGAACTGCGAGATGGGGAGAAAAATCGTTATGGTGGTAAGGGTGTACTCAAAGCGGTGCAAAATGTCAGAGATGCGATCGCGCCAGAATTAATTGAGATGGATGTTCTCAATCAGGAACTTCTCGACAAAACCATGATTAGGCTCGATGGTTCGGCGAATAAGACGAATTTGGGTGCTAATGCGATTTTAGCGGTGTCCCTGGCTGCGGCAAAGGCTGGTGCGGAGTCTTTGGGTCTTCCTTTATATCGCTATTTGGGTAGTCCTTTGGCGAATTTGTTGCCTGTACCGTTGATGAATGTGATTAATGGTGGTGCCCATGCAGCGAATAATATTGATTTTCAGGAATTTATGATTGTGCCTGTTGGTGCTGATTCGTTCCGTGAGGCTTTACGCTGGGGAGCGGAGGTTTTTGCAACTTTGGCGAAAGTCCTTGATGATAAGGGTTTACTGACTGGTGTGGGTGATGAAGGTGGTTTTGCTCCCAATTTGGAGTCGAACCAAGTCGCTTTAGAATTGCTCGTGGCTGCCATCGAAAAAGCTGGTTATAAGCCTGGTGAAGAGGTGGCTTTGGCTTTGGATGTGGCTGCGAGCGAGTTTTACAAGGATGGGCAGTATGTTTATGATGGCAAACCCCATTCTCCTACTGAGTTTATTGATTATTTGGCAAAGCTAACTAGTCAGTATCCGATTGTTTCCATTGAGGATGGTTTGCATGAGGAAGATTGGCAAAGTTGGCAAGCTTTAACTAAAAAAATTGGTTCTAAAGTGCAGTTGGTTGGCGATGATTTGTTTGTTACCAATGCGGTACGTTTGCAAAAAGGTATTGAGCAAAAAGCGGCTAATTCAATTTTAATTAAGTTGAATCAAATTGGTTCGCTGACGGAAACTTTGGAAACAATTGATTTAGCTACACGCAACAGTTTCCGCTCCATTATTAGTCACCGTTCGGGGGAAACTGAGGATACAACAATTGCTGATTTGGCTGTTGCTACTCGTGCAGGACAAATTAAGACTGGTTCGTTATGTCGTAGTGAACGGGTTGCTAAGTATAATCGTTTGTTGCGGATTGAAGATGAGTTGGGACAACAGGCTATTTATGCAGGTAAAGTTGGTATGGGACCAAAAGGAATCTAGATTTTGGATTTAGATTTTGGATTTAGATTTTGGAGATAAAATCTGATACCTGATAAATTATCCTAAATTGTAGGGGTGGGGTGAGTCCAGTCGGCGGTGTCGGTTTCCGTCCCCGAAGTTTGCTCAACGCGGGGAACCCGCGCACGCAACTTCTCTTCGTCGAACTGGCGTTGGCGAAGCCTGCGCTTTGCGCTTACCCGAAGGGTTTTCCCACCCTCACTAATAACATGATTGGTAAGTATATAGTTCAATATGTTTTAGTTAAGACTAAAACTCAAAATTATCTTGTTGGTTTAACTAACCACCAAAACGCAGAGAGAATAAAGAAATAAATAAAGATAAAACACTTTCTGCGAATGTTTTAATTACCAATATCAAATAAGGTATTGCTGTTTTCAATCCCATAATAGGAAATCTTCTTATTCCTCCAATCAACCTTCTCAAAGTATTTTCTTTTGTGAAATGGTGGATTATTAATTGCTGACAAAACTTTTTGCTATATCCAATTTCTCTTAATTTTATATAAACTCTAGGTAAATCGGAATAATGTACTTTAAACCAGACCTTTTTATTACTTAGACCATTGGTTTCACAAGTATATTCAACAAAAACATCACGACTAAACTTGACGCTTCCTTGTAATCCAGAATAAGCTCCCCAAAAAACTTGTGATTCCAGATTATCAAATGAATTTTGCCATTTTTGTAATGCCATTCTCACTGCATCTGTGCGATATATTTGAGATGTCATAAAACCAAAACCAAAAATATTATACTTAATCTCTTCTTCGATGAACTTTCTAGCATTGTTATGTACTTCTTCTTGCTGAATATTAAAATTACTTTCCTTGATGATTTGAGAATTAATAGTATCAAATCGAGAATAGTTAAGTACTAATAAAGCTAGTGTAGGATGGGTTTTGAGATTATCAATAATATATGACAAAGCATTAATTTTAATCGAATCAT
>NZ_NTFS01000512.1 GCF_002289455.1 Brunnivagina elsteri CCALA 953 | reverse complement strand
GCGTTCGCGTTTAATTTCCCTTTACTTTCTCATGATTTATTTATCTTTCTTGGAAGAATAAAAACTGGGATGTACCCGGAACTGGTCCTCTTAAATGTGCCGCAGCCATTAAACCAGATAAGGTTATTTTCACATTTTTTGACTTACCATTATCATTAAATTTACGTTGCTGACCAAGATACTCATTTACCGATTTTCGACGTTGTTTAAGCAGATAATTAATATCCTGCCAATACACTGCAAAAGCTTCACGAATTGCAGCTTCTTGAACCTCTGGTGAATTTAATAACTTAGTTTTACTATCAATTCCCCGTTTATTCGTCCAAGTACCACGCCAGTAATTTTTATCAGCACCATTACCGTAATATACCTTAGCTTTATAGTAACCAAGACGAATTAATAATATTTCTGCAAACTGGTATTTACCAAGAAAACCTAATTCTGGATTCTCAAATTTATACTGACTATTATCACCTGTTTTCCTCCCAGTTTCTCTTTCTCCCAGCGCATTCAACATCTCTTGCAGCTTACCTTTACTTTTATAATTCTGGCTTTGGGAAATAATTATTTCACCAGATAGCAAGGAATTAGAGGAATAACTAATATTTTATTAGTCAAACTATTACTTTCTGGAATCGAACTTGGGAAAATTAATGAATCACCAACATTAAAGAATAATTGCGAGGCTACGAGTAAGAAGTAATACATATTTCATGTAAGACGAGAGAATACACTTAATTCTAATAAAATATTATAATCATTTTCTTATGAATATTTTTATACCAATAAAACATCCCGTATCGCCGCCTCTCTTCCTTCGTCTTCAAGAAAAGTAAAGTTTGCAGAGAGCAAGATATGCGATTCTAGATACAGTCAACAAAATAAAAGAAGTTTTAATAATAATCATGCAAGAGCGAAAACCAACAGCAGTAATCACAGGAGCTTCATCCGGAGTCGGCTTGTACACAGCAAAAGCCCTTGCCAAAAAAGGATGGCATGTAGTTATGGCTTGTCGCGATGTCCGCAAAGCTGGAGAAGCTGCCCAAGCTGTGGGAATGCCCCAGGGAAGCTATAGCATCATGCAAATCGACTTAGGAGACTTGGAAAGCGTTCGCCGATTTGCGAGGGAATTTAGAGCAAGCGGTAAGTTCCTGAATGCTTTATTATGCAATGCCGCTATCTACATGCCTTTGATTAAGGAACCTTTACGGAGTCCAGAAGGCTATGAATTGACAATGGCTACCAACCATCTGGGTCATTTTTTGCTGTGTAACCTGATGCTGGAGGATTTGAAAAACTCCCCAATGGCAGACAAACGACTGGTGATTTTAGGAACCGTTACCCACAACCCCGATGAACCAGGTGGAAAAGTCTATCCCCGTCCCGATTTAGGCAAATTTGAAGGCTTTGAAGCTGGGTTTAAAGAACCAATTTCGATGGTTGATGGGAAGAAATTTGAACCCGTAAAAGCTTACAAGGATAGTAAAGTTTGTAACGTGTTAACCATGCGTGAACTACACAGACGTTTCCACGATTCCACCGGAATTACCTTTACCTCTCTCTATCCCGGATGCGTTGCTGATACACCTCTATTCCGCAATCACTACCCCTTGTTCCAAAAACTCTTCCCCTTGTTCCAAAAGTACATAACCAAGGGTTACGTATCCCAGGAGTTATCAGGGGAACGTGTGGCATCAGTAATTGCCGACCCAGAATTTAAACAATCTGGTGCATATTGGAGTTGGGGAAATCGCAATAGCCAAGAACGCAAAGCATTTGTCCAAAGAGTCTCTTCCCAGGCACGTGACGACGAAAAAGCAGTTCGTATGTGGGAATTAACAGCGAAATTAGTGGGAATTGCAGACGAAGTTGGAGTTGCTGCTGCTGCGAGCGATCGCACGGCATAAGGAACTTGCAGAAAATATAACATCCCAACTGATAGATTTATCTATCACTCGTAAGTTAAGGGTGGGAAAACCCCACCCCTACAACGATTTGTATTCTCTAATTCTTTAATAATATGGTGTTGGGTTAATGGTTTGAATGTTGTTTAACACCGTATAATTACCAGATTTTATTAATAGGGTAAGCGTCAAAAATCCCGTCGATACTTAATAAAGGCATCTTCTCAAAAATTGCTTGAGCAATTAAAATTCTGTCAAAAGGGTCGCGATGGTGATTTGGTAAACTATCTAAAGTGTAGATATGACTTAATTCAATAGGTAAAATTTGTAACCCATTAGTTTGCTTTTGAGTTTCTATTAGTTCAGGTAATGGCAAGTCAAGATTTAGTTTGCCAAGCTGATATTTAGTTTGTATTTCCCAGACGCTAGCAATGCTTAAAAATAAATTATTATCTGCATCAGATAACAAATTTATTATTTTCTCCGATAATCTGCTAGGACTGATAGAGAACCAAATCAATGTATGAGTATCTAGTAAAACATTCATGACTCACCCAACCAAAATTCATCTGGTAAAGGTTCATTAAAGTCGTCTGACATCCATCCCATTCCCTCATGTAACCCTGCAACACGTGGTTTTTTAATCTTTTCTTTCGTTTCTTGAGGTTGATTATACTTCTGTGCCAAAAACTCGACAAAATCCAGTACCTGCTGTTGTTGTTCAGGTGCTAGATTTTGCAGCTTGGTAATTACTTCTGAAGTGGTATCTATAACTTGGGAAGTCATCTTTACTTCTCCTTTTGTGTATAGCTATATCTTACTCAGAATTTTGAACTTACTTTGATAACTGCCAAAGTTGAATTTCATAACAAAGATGATTATCAAAAATTTCCTTTGCTTCCAACCCCTCAACAATGAGTTTTTCCAACCAACGTTTAAATGCCCAACTTCCGAGTGCATGGATTGGTGGAACGGCAATCTTCACAACATCAGCAATATACTTAATAGTTGTCAATCCAAAAGTGCGGAAATTCTCAATACTCAAATCAATCGTTGGTGCGATCGCATCAGAAATGTCCTCAGTTTTAACTAAATTAAAACCAGCTTTTTCCAGAGCAGTTTTTAACTCGCTAACTACATGACAATTGGAAAAAATACCCTCTTTATATTCACCATTCGAGCGCATCATATCCGCCATTAACAGGTAGCCACCATTACTAAGTAAAGTAGCTGCACCTTGGGCTAAATCATCAACAGAAACATATTGACTGCTTTCACTGAACAAGAGTAAATCGTACTGCTTTGACGATTTAAAATCTTCAAACCTGGTTAAATGGAAGGTTACTTTACCCTGGGTATTCTGAATAAATTTTTCTTCTTGGATTTCATCAGGTGCTAATCCCTCAACCGCAAAACCGCGATCGCGCAAATATACTGCGTTCCCTCCAACACCACAACCAACATCGAGAATCGTATTTACTCCCTCTGGAAGAAAGCTGAAAAGCTTCTCAGTATAAGCTGCTTGAGCCGTACGCAAGCGAGTAATATTTAATTCCTCTCCCGGTTTCGGTAGTGGCTCCCAATACCCGTAATGGAGATAGGAAGAACCTGTTATTCCCATGTAGTAATCTATCGCAGCATTTTGGTAGCGAGTCGGTTTAGGAATTTGAGTCGATTTTGGTTTCTGCATTTCGGGTTGGGTTAATAGATTTGTATATTACTAGTGATATTTTCAGGAAATAATTCAGTTTGTTTATTGAATTGAATCCGATTATTTTAGCTGTGGTTTGGTTTTGGGATTATCTGCAAGCATTGTACAATCAGAGGACACAAAATATCCCAAATAGTTTCTCGGTTTGATACAAATAAAATTGACTACTGAGCTAGACTTCTACAGAGCCAATCAGTAAACGCACTGTTCTGTCTGAGGTTAAGAGGTTGTTTGAAAAGTCTTCTTCTATGTCATGCTGTAGCTTGCTACTTACAGAAGCCGCTTGCGCGTCTACCCGCAGGGTGGAACGTAGGCGAAAGACTTCCCGTTTCCCGTTCGCGTTTCGCGTTCCGTTGGCGTAGCCGCACTCTTAGGGCTAGGTAGGGTA
>NZ_NTFS01000511.1 GCF_002289455.1 Brunnivagina elsteri CCALA 953 | reverse complement strand
TAATTACCCCACCCTAACCCTCCCCTTTACAAGGGGAGGGAACTAGATTTTTATTTTCCCTTCTTTATTTCTTCTATTTCCTTCTGCCCTCTGCCTTCCCTTAATAATCTCAGTTTCTAGGGCGTTTTTAGTATATAATGACAACTCATCTCGCCAACTTGTTGAAGAAGTCAGGAATATCAATAAAATTAACAGGAATGATTTCAACTTCGCGAATTTCGCCATCATTCCCACTATTATTTGCATACATTAATCCCACTTCTAAATAACTATCCGGTTTATAAGGCATTCTTTCTGCCCATTCAATGGCAACAATACCCGGTTTCACCTCCAACCCTTCCCAATAGCTATCTAAATTGAGTTCAGAGACTTCATTCCCTTGCAAACGGTATAAATCGAGATGGTAAAGTGGAATACGACCTTCAGTATATTCATTAATCAAAGTAAAAGTCGGACTAACGATCGCATCATTAATTCCTAATCCTGCACCAATTCCCTGAACAAAAGTAGTTTTTCCCGCACCTAAATCACCTGAGAGTAAAATTACACTCCCAGCAGGCAATAACTCACCGAATTTAAAGCCGAGTGATTGGGTTGCGATCGCATCTGCAAGAACAAGTTTCATTTTTTTGCGTAATAATCAAACCCTTCTACCACTACCCCGATTTGGTAGTTCTACCTCTTCCATATTTGATTTTAAAGTTTTATTATCCCCAACTTCAACCTGTAACTGATGTAAAGCCATCCATGCACGGGCACGAATTGCTACTTCTCCATCCATGTTTGCCATCTGCTCTAACTGCCCAATCGCTGAATTAATTAGGGTACTTTGTCTACTATTAACCGCTACTGCCAGCGCTTCTAAGCCAGTCACAGCAGCATAACGCACTACCCATTCTGAATCTTGGCAAACCTGCATTAATACTTCTAATGCCTGTTGTTGGGAAATTTGCGCTGCTTCTGGGGTTAATTCTTGCCAGCGTACAGTGCCTAAACCCCTCGCTGCTGCCCTACGTACACTGAGGGCAAAGTCGTTTTTAGCCGCATCCAGCAAGGTATCGATTCCGCGAGGATCACCAATTCCAGCCAATGCCCGTACTGCCCAAGCTCTTGCTCCATAATTAAAATTATCAATTAGTTCTAATAACGGTTGAACTGCTGGTTCACCAATCTGTATCAATCCATCAACCGCAGCTACCGCAGCACCAGGATTGTTATATCCCAAAGCTGCTACTAAGGTTGGTACAGTTTCTTCTAAACCAACTGCGGCTAAATTTTGTACAGCTTCAAGTAATTTGATCGACGAATCAGCTTCCTCGACAGCACGAATCAATTGTTGGGCAACACTATTATTAGTCATAATTTTTTTTGTGAGGAGCTATAGATGAAGTTAGGAGTTAGGAATTAGGAGTTAGGAGTATTGACTTAATTTTTTTATCTTAATTTTGATTATGAATCAAAGATTCTATTATTGAACTTTAACTTACAACTCATAAATTCCAACTTATAAATCAATACAGTTCAGTTCAGCATTTTTCCTTCTCTTCCTACCCTTCGGGTAGGCACGAAGTGACTTCCAAAGGTAGTCGCTCCGCGTCTAAGGCGTTCTCTGCGTCTTGGCGGTTTAAAATATTGAATTATTAGCCTTAACTGAACCGTATTGACTTATAAATTTCAACTTATGACCTTTAACTCCTAACTAATACAGAATTTCTAATTTTCTAAAGCAACGAATCCATTAATTTCATGACTTTTATAGCATTGTCTGACAAAGCGGGGGTGGGGGGTGTCATCTGCCCTACCTCGTGTTTTAACAATCCTCTCAAGGAAATTATTTTCAAGCTGTTCTCTGCCAGGGTTTGTGCGATCGCATCTGCTGCTGGTAAATAACCGATAGCTCCCAAGTCTCCCAATGCTGCCCGTCGCAACTGTAAATTATCCCCTGCTAATGCTTTTACCAACCTTTCACCGTATATTGCTTCTTGGGTAAGTTGGTACATTGCCCTTGCTGCTGAGTATTGTACTAGTTCGATGGAATGCTGTAAAAATGGTTGAATATACGGTACTGATTCTTTCGCTCCTAAGTTCCCCAGAGCTTCTAAAATTGCGTCATATGGCTGTTTACGCTCACCTTCCTGGGGAATGAGTTCGCCATTGAGTTCTGTTAAAAGTAAAATATTTAACGGTGGAATTGCCCTGACATCACCTAAGGTTCCCAAGGATTCCGCAGCTGCTTCACGCAAATAATAGTCAGTGGATTCTAAGCTTGCAATTAATCCAGGAACCGCACTTGTATCATCTAATTTACCAAGTGCCCGTGCGGCATTACGTCTTAAAGGATAACCCCCTTCAGGGGTTCTATCATCTTCGTCAGTAAGTGCTTCGATCAGTGCTGTTACTGCTTGGGGTTCGTTGACTCGAAATCGACCTAACCACCAAGCTGCATAAAATCGCAACCCTAAATCAGCACCTGCCAAATTTGCGATCGCTTTATCTACTGTCAAAGATTCACCACCAACAGACACATCTGTTGGTGGTAAAGATTCAAAATTTTCTGGACTACTCAAATTCATTAGTAAAAGGATTTTCTCCGTTATCACCCGATTTAGCCTCTGTGTGTAAAGGCTCAATTCCCACTATTTTCCCACCCATACGGGTAATTCGTTGCATTTCTGCATTCATTCGGTTGTAAGGAACGTTGACAAAGGTACTAGCACTGGAACGAAGTTGATAATCTGACTTATCGTTTTCTTCGTTTTGACGCAATCCGATAACTTCATAGCGGAAATAGCGACTAGTAGATGCGGCGTTGTTGGCAATTTGACCTAGCATAGTTTCAATTTAATCTTCGTTAATTATTATTGATTAATTATTTAGTGGTTAGTGATTAATGACTGATAATTGTTGATTAATAATTGGGAGTTTAGAATCAAATCAACTTTCTGCCTAAATTTTAATGGAGAAAGATTTTATCTATCAACTATCAACTATCAACTATTAACTATTAACCATTAACCACTACCCATCAACTAAAGCGGAGTAATACTCGCGATTTTACCACCTTGTTTTTGCACTCTCTGCATGTAAGATGATAGTTGTTCGTAAGGAATTACTACTGCTTGGTTAACTCTTCTCGTGCTGGGATAGCCTGCACCGAATACCTTAGAGGCTTCAACACGGAAAAGTCTACCTGCTTTACCGAAAGTACCTCCACCACCAAAAGCACTGTTGGGGGTAACACCTCTTTGAGGAGCAACGTAGGTAAAACCTTCACCAGTACCTGATGGTGCAACTACGGTAGATGCGCTGTTGCGTCCAAGTTCACCAGCGAGGTGGGAAGTTGTGCCTCTTAGTTGGGCGCGATCGCTATTTGCATAACCGCGATAAAGTTGGAACATGCGGCTAAATCCAACGGTTTTTTGTCCAGTTTGGGTTTTGAATCCGCGATAGTAAGGAACGATATTTTCGCCAAAGTTTTCTTCGTATTCTGAGGAATCAATGTACGAATCAATATCAGCGTCGTAACCTTTTTCTTGATATAAGTCGAGGTGAAAAACTACCTCTGACTCATCGTAAGGTGCCCGTCCTAATAAGTGCTTGTAATTGAGTTCGATAACGCGAGTTTGGAAGCTGTTGTAAAAGAATTTGTTTTTGTAAAGTTCCGATTTTGCAACTTGACCAACGAAATCCCGTACTGTAATTTTACCGTCTCTTAGAAGCGATTCAGCACTAATAAGACGCTCCGACTTCATCAAATAGTCGTTACCCAAAATCTGACGATAAACAGCCGAAATAACTATTGATATTTCTTCTTTTGTTGCACGATTTCGTAGTTCGACTGGAGATGAATTAGCAAAAGCCTCAGTTCCAAGACGTGATGCTGCGGTTGTTATTGCCATGTATTTTGATTCTCCTTAAAAAATAACGAGGAGTTATTAAGTTAAAAGTTAGGAGTTAGGAATTAGGAATTAGGAGTTAAGATTTATTAAGTTAAAACTTGGAAATTAAAA
>NZ_NTFS01000510.1 GCF_002289455.1 Brunnivagina elsteri CCALA 953 | reverse complement strand
GCGTTCGCGTTTAATTTCCCTTTACTTTCTCATGATTTATTTATCTTTCTTGGAAGAATAAAAACTGGGATGTACCCTAATCAATTTTTGTTGCCTGACTAATTTTAGCGAATTTCAATTTAGCTCCACTTAAGTTTGCATAGCTTAGATTTGCACCTTCTAAATTTGCCCCTTCTAAATTCCCATAACTCAAATTTACATTCATCAAATTTGCACCTTCTAATTGAGCATTAATTAGATTTGCATTCATTAAGTTTGCATTTTTGAACTTTGCTTCAGTTAATTTCGCATTTTTTAAATTAGCATTTTCGAGATTAGCACGATTGAACTTAACACTATTCATATAAGCATCGCTAAAATCCGCACCATAAAGCTGACTATTCTCAAAATTTGCATTCCACAAATATGCTCCTTTGAAGATAGCATGATTGAGTTTAGCTCCTGCTAAATTACCATCGCTCAGGTTAGCACTATCAAAATTAACTTCCGGTAAAATAGCATTAGAAATATTTGCTTTACTTAAATTTGCTGCGGCTAAATTCGCTTTACTCAAATTGGCTTCTTTTAAATTGACACTACTTAGATTTGCATTGCTCAGATTTGCGGAAATTAAGTTAACTTTTTCTAAATTAGCATCACTCAGATTGGCATTTTTTAGTTGAGTAAAACTCAGGTTAGCACAGTTTAAATTAGAACCACTTAGATAAATTCCATTTAAGTTTGCTCCTGCTAACTGCGCGTTACTTAAATCAGCAAGAATTAAACTAATAGTAGTCACATCTTGAGAATCGGATTCATAACTGAAACTCAAAATTTTATCTAATAAATTCTTGTCTAAATTACTATCTAAATTATCAACAAAACCATTACCAGTATGGAATTGCTCTAAACGTTCAATATTTAACTGACTTGAATTAGAACTTGTGATATCAGCTAAAACAAGATTCTGACTTTGAACATTATCGAGCGCGATCGCACCAGCTAATGGTACGTTTATCGCAGAACTTTGAGAATACTGTTTTTTTTGTTCTCGACGAATAATAAAAATTATGCACAACAATAACCATAAACAGACTAATACACTTATTGAACCTAAAAATTCATCTTTGAATAACCACAGCACGAATGAATTTTTCCCAAACGAAAGAGCGATCGCAAGCATTGTTATAATTGTTGTCATTACAAAATCTCACTTATCACCATAAACAATACTATAGCCCGCACTTTCTAGAGTATCAAATATAACTTGTATTTGTAATTATTTTTGCTCCTAGTCGTGTTGTATCTGCTTACAAAGCCTTCCCCATCCCTAATAAATACTATAATTACTTGATGTCCACAAAGTGCTAATTACAACGCTGTACTTAATCTCATGGATTCAGAACGAGAATCTTTTTTGTTAAAACATATCCTAAATTAAACTTACTTTTTTGATAAAGATAGGTAAAGATTTATGCCTGAAAACCAATGTTGATTTGCCGTCAGCGAAAAATAGACTTAGCCTCACCCGTTACAGTCGGCGAGAAAACTATTAAGCTGTAAAAAGCGCTTTATCTGTCTTGAAACTGCCATTCCTACCTGTAACCAAATCATGTTTGACGCACTATCTGACCGTTTAGACTCCGCCTGGAAAAAGCTCCGGGGACAAGATAAAATCTCCCAATCGAATATTCAAGAAGCTTTGCGGGAAGTGCGCCGCGCCCTTTTAGAAGCTGATGTAAACCTTCAGGTTGTCAAAGATTTTATTACCGAAGTTGAAGCAAAAGCACAAGGAGCCGAAGTTATTTCCGGCGTGCGACCCGACCAGCAGTTTATTAAGATTGTTTACGACGAATTGCTAGGAGTCATGGGGGAAGAAAATGTCCCCCTGGCAGAAGCAACCACAGCCCCGACAATTGTGTTGATGGCTGGATTGCAAGGTACTGGTAAAACCACAGCCACAGCCAAATTAGCCCTACACCTACGTAAAATCAACCGCTCCTGCATGATGGTGGCAACTGACGTGTACCGTCCAGCTGCAATCGATCAATTAAAAACCCTGGGGAAACAAATCGAAGTACCAGTGTTTGACATGGGAAGCGATGCCAACCCAGTAGAAATTGCCCGACAAGGTGTTGAACGAGCTAAAGCAGAAGGTATTGATACCGTGATTATCGATACTGCGGGTCGCTTGCAAATCGATCAAGACATGATGGGGGAACTTGCCCGCATCAAAGAAACCGTCCAACCCCATGAAATACTTTTAGTAGTGGATGCGATGACGGGGCAAGAAGCCGCAAGTTTAACTCGGACTTTCCATGAGCAAATCGGCATTACCGGGGCAATCCTCACCAAAATGGATGGGGACAGTCGAGGTGGTGCAGCCCTTTCCGTTAGGCGGATTTCTGGTCAACCGATCAAATTTATTGGTGTCGGGGAAAAAGTCGAGGCTCTGCAACCATTTTATCCCGATCGCATGGCATCGCGAATTTTGGGTATGGGTGATGTCCTAACGTTAGTAGAAAAGGCACAGGAAGAAATCGACTTTGCTGATGCTGAGAAAATGCAGGAGAAAATCCTCTCAGCCAAGTTTGATTTTACCGACTTCCTCAAGCAAATGCGGCTGTTGAAAAATATGGGTTCTTTAGGGGGGATTATGAAGATGCTCCCAGGGATGAACAAGCTTACCGACGACCAACTCAAACAAGGCGAAACCCAACTAAAACGCTGCGAAGCAATGATTAATTCCATGACGCACAAGGAACGTCGTGACCCCGATTTACTCGCAAGTTCCCCAAGTCGTAGAAAACGTGTTGCATCGGGCTCGGGCTACAAAGAGCCTGATGTCACTAAATTGGTTAGCGACTTCCAACGGATGCGTACCATGATGCAGCAAATGACCCAGGGAGGTGGCTTTCCAGGAATGCCTGGGGGTTCCGGAGGAGGAATGTTTGGAGGTGGTGCTGGTGGCAACCTATTTGGAGGTGGCAACCGTCCATCACCTGGATGGCGGGGTTATAATGATGGCGTTAGTGGGGGTAAGAAAAAGCCGAAGAAAGACAAAAAGAAAAAAGGGTTTGGGAATTTGTAGAGACGCTATATATCGTGTCTACGTGGAAATTAGAACTTAACTAATAAATACTTCTTTCCTCAATACCTAATAGCTAATGCCCATTTAGCAAATTAAAGTGCTAAAATTACCGTTTAAGTATTAAACTGTAAAACTCAGCATCAATTTAGGACAATCATCTCTTAGCTATGATTAAACTGCGCTTGAAGCGATTTGGCAAAAAGCGGGAAGCAAGTTACCGAATTATCGCGATTAACAGCCTCTCTCGTCGCGATGGTCTTCCCCTCGAAGAATTGGGTTTTTACAACCCTAGAACAAAAGAAGTAAGGTTGAATGAAGCTGGAATTACCAAGCGATTGCAACAAGGCGCTCAACCCACAACTACCGTACGTCGAATTTTAGAGAAAGCTAACGTCTTAGAAAAAGTAAGTGCAAAACCCGCATCATAAGGTGGCGATTAATTCTTTTACATCCAATCCTGACTACATTGGTTTAGTCAGGTTTCTTATCCAGCCGTTTTTAGAGTCTCCCGAATCTTTAAGCACTGATTGCGAAATGTGTCAATCTCAGAACCGAGCTTGGATTCGTATTGCTTTTGAGGATGGAGACAAGGGGAAAGTCTTTGGTCGTGGCGGACGTAATATTCAGGCGATTCGTACTTGCCTATCAACGGCAGCTCAGTTAGTTGGACAGTCGGTCTATTTAGATATCTATGGCAGCAATGGCGGTCGTGATGGGCTATCTTTTGAGGAAGATGGCGAGGAGCGATTACCACCACCGAGGGCTAGAGATAGGCAAATTAACGGGGATAACGGGGGTAGCGCAAATCGTCCGATTTTTGTTAAACCTCGCATCCGTCAGGTCTAAGTTCTAGTTTCACTTGAAATCGAGAATAAGAAAGCTAGTTTCTCAAGAAAAATACGTAGATTTTTCTAAATGTATACTAAAAACGGCTGGATAAGAAACC
>NZ_NTFS01000051.1 GCF_002289455.1 Brunnivagina elsteri CCALA 953 | reverse complement strand
CCCCTACCCCGCTTGCGGGGAGGGGGAAAAGAATCTAGTTCCCTCCTCGCGATTAGTGAGGGTTAGGGTGGGGTTCTTATGTGGCTGTGTGGGGATGGCTGTGTTGGGGTTAATTGTGCCCAAGTTGGGTGGTGCGAATAGTACGAATGCGATCGCTCAAACTAAAACTGTGGGAACTCCCCTAACGAATGGGGTAAGGGAGAAAGCAGGCATTAAACCCCAACCATTATTAAAGTTAACCATTACTGTTGATGACCCGTCGCATTTAAAGGTGAAGGAAGGGGAAGAAATTAGAATTGGACAAATTATTGCTGATAATTCCATCGAACGGGAAAGGTTGAGAAAACAGCGTCAATCGGTAACATTACAAATCGATAATCTCAAATCTAAGCCGATTCCTGCACCAATTAAACCAACTGCAACACCACCACTTTCTCAACTACCTAAAGCCCAGTTTGTAGAAGAAGAAGCGAGTATTGCTCAATCACGGCTGAAATTGCAACAGGCACAATCGATTTTGGCTATGCGATCGCAATTATTACAAACCGATAATCCGGAAAAACGCGCTGAAGCTGAAAAGTCGGAAGCTGCACTACGACAAGCACAAGAGAAAGTAAATGAGCAAGAAGAATTACTGCGAAGTATGCGGGATATGAAGTTGGAAGTGCCAGTAATTCGCCATGAAACTGCCAAACTTGCTCAATTGCAATCGGAATTGGAACAAGCACAATCGGCATTGGAGCGGGAACGGGCGAAACTCAATGCTAGTGCGGTGATGCAGCAGCAGGAATTACAAAACCTGCAAATTGGGGTGCAGTTGGCACGTTCGGAATTAAATATGGCGAGTTCAAGATTGGAAACTGCTAAATCGAACCGCAAACTGGTGGAGTATAAAGCTTCGATTGAGTCTGTGCAACGAATTGAGCAAGAAAATAACTCGCAACAATCGTACTCACAACAGCAGGCACAATATGCCCAAAGTTTGCGCGATCGCGATTATCAACTTGCTCAACTCAATCTTTCACTGAGTAGCATCGATGACAAACTGGCACTAATTCCGGCAGTGCGATCGCCTCGAAATGGATATATCAGGAGAATTAAAAACTGGACGGGTAACAATGGCAAATATCAAACAATCGTTACTATTAGCTCTATTCCGAAAGAGGGCAGAAGGCAGGAGGCAGAAGGCAGAAGGAGTTGACTGGTTTCCAGGAAGAGCCTGGATAACCCTGAGTTTGAGGCTCTGCCTCCAGTCTATATGCGAGGCAGAGCCTCGCGAAACTTGTTCCCAGGCAGAGCTTGGGAACAAGAAATGTCCAGTTGTTGTTGCGATTGCTTCGTCGTTCCTCCTCGCAATGACAGATTTTGCAATCCTAACCCCAGGGGTAACAGCACAAACTAAACCCATATCTGTACCAGTTGCACCACCTGTAAAATCACCCGTACCAATACCAGTTGCACCACCATCCTTTAATTCAGTACCAACAACAAATCAACCAACGCCAGAATCAACACCTGCACCAGAAAATTCTGATGAATTTAATACAACGGAAGACCAGCAACAGGCAGAACAACAATCGGATTCGGTAGTACCCAAAACTGAACAAAACCCTTTTGTTAAACCCGATATCGACAAGTTGATTCAACAGCAATTTAGTGAGGATATGTGGCGGATTATGCGCGGTGGTTTATCCTGCTTAGAAACTTCTGCTGTTTGCTTGGAACAGTTGCAGTCTAAAGCCGTAACCCAATCACCATTATTAAGAGAACTCGATACCAGAATTGCTGAAGCTAATGAGAAAATTAATGCAGCCAAAGCACAGAATAAAAAATCAATTCGGCTTGGTGTTCTCACTCCTGCATTACAATATCTACTTGGACCAACTGTAAATCCAGGGCAACGTCAACCTGCGGGAACTGGATTAATCGACAATATTGCAGCTGTGATTCGTGGTGATACTTCTATACTTAATGGTTTGCTGCGAGTTATTGGTATCCCGTTGTTTGAGGGTAGCCAAGGGGGAAATGCTGATGCTCAAAGGAATGCGATCGCAATTTCTGATTTACAGATAAAGGTGGCGGAATTGCAGAGGGGAAGGGCAAAGTTGGCTGATGAGATACGCGAAAAAGTAGCAGCAGCACTGGTAAGGTTTGATGAAGCAAAAACTAGTTTTCAGACTTCGCAAGTTGTGGCATCGAGGGCAACTGATCAATTTAAGGTGTTTGAATTGAGATATACGAGGGGAAATAGTGATACAGAAAATTATTTGTCGAGGTTGAATTCGCTGGATAATCAAAAAGCCCAAACCTATCAAGCTTGGGCAAAAATGCGACGAAGTTTATTTGAGTTGAAGTTGTTGGTTTTGAGTGTGAAAGATGCGGAGATTTGAAAATTTAAGTATATATACAATTACTATACTTGTATCAAATTTCAGGTACTTAAATTCCAATGTTCAAAGTAAAGTTACAATTTTCAAGGATTCTCGGATTGTTGCTTATCGTCTGCTTTACCTTCTTCACGGTATATGTAGCGAATTCTCAACAACTCCCTTTAGTTGAATACCAATTAAAAACATCTGCCAGAGAAACCTCCAAGTATAAATTGGCAACTGAGGTACTACTAAAGATAGGAATTGCACAAAGATACGATACGCATTTCGACCACTTGATGGGCACGCTAATAGGTAAGGGCGACGATTTTAAGCTTTATACAAGGTTTAGGAAGATGTTTGCACGAGAAATTGGTTGGAGACACTTCAAAGATGCCTATGCAGCAAGACTGGAAGCCGATTTTTCAGAAGATGAATTAAAGGAATTGTTAAATTTATCAAAGCAACCTGTGATGAAAAAGTTGTTGCAGTCTGAAGTCAAAGCATATATGGATACATCTAAACAAAGGTTTAAAATGGGATTTGAATTGTGGGATAACTATAATAACGGCAAAATCAGTTTACCACCAGACTAGACTTCCAGCCGCATTCAGAAAGGCTATAACAAATCATTGGAGCGGACAATATTGTGATATTTCGGTGTTGATTTGGAGGCGTTCAATTGCCGCTCAATTAAGCCATTAATCAATAATTTAAGCTTACAGCCATTGTTGGAAATCGCCCTTTGAAAAATGCATCGCTCGACCTCAAAACTAGCATTTGCGATACCACTTTGTGGTCGCTCATAGCATCGCAATTAGTTCTCACACACATCTTGAGTTACAGGTGCGGCAATAGGGAAGCGTTCGGCTTTAAGATATTCAGCAAAGTACTTGCCAAAATACGACCATGAGGATTCGTTTTCTGCTGCCAAGAAACAACGAGGAGCCTCCTTGTACAAAGGTAGGCGAGAATTGATTTCTTCCTTCAACAGAGGGGAAAGTTCTTCAAAGTTGGCTAATTTCCTACCAGTTGCGCTATAAACCAAGTATCCAGGTTTGCCCTTCATCTTCATCCAGGGTAGCCAAGGACTAACTCGCATCCAATCGATGTGCATATTTTTCACCCCATGTGTGGAATTTCTCAATTCTTCGAGGGATGTTGTCAGTTTAAAAAATTCTCCAGCTTGGTATAACTTTTCTGGACTGTAGTCCTTAAATTTTGCGTCGTTCGCAAGAACATTGGGATAAGTGAGGGGGACATCAACTACAAAGGTAACGTTAGTGCCAGACACCTCGCTTTTAGGACTACCAGACACAACATTTTGAACTGGGTTATTAGCAACGTGAGCAATGGCAACGGTTTCCCCAGTCCAAGAATTTTCCCATTTATGGACAATTTTATTGGTTTTGGGGTCTAGATAATAATTGAGTTCACGGGAAAGTAACTGCCATTCACCCTGCTTATTCTTGATACATCGAGCAACATTCATACCCAAAATATTAAAAAGCTTGCGCTGTCGTTCCTGGGGGACAAAAGCATACATCGAACCCTGCCATTGGGTGTATACATTTTCCCCTGTAGTCGTGCAGCGAACGCGGATGAATTCATCTATACTTATCTGTTGTGCGGTTGATGGTGTTACAACCAAACTAACTCCGGCAGCAAAGGTGATTAGGGCAACGAATGTTTGGATACTTTTAATAGTTCTAATATTCTTGAAAATCATAAATGTCACCCTGGATATTCAAAGATATAAAGCCGTTAAGTGTAGCATTTGAATATCGTAATGTATAGGGAAATTCTGCCCCTACTCAATCACTTTTGGCTTATTCAGTTGAGCAAATGTATTTTTTCTCATCTCATAGTACAAAGACCCTATCGCAGAGATGTCACTCTTCAGTATTATTACTAATATTGCCAAACATTTATCTTGGTAATTTCTTTAAATTACATGGTGATTTATGAAGATTTTATTAACAAAAAAATTCAAAATAGCATTTTCTGTTTTTGGGGCAGCAATAATTAGTGTTTTGCCTTTGGAGCAAGTAAGTGCTGCCATCTTGGTTGAACCCATTGTGACAACAAGGAATGAAAACATAATCAAAACAAGAAACCCAAGAAAGCTGGGGTCAGAATTACAACCAGGGCAAGTAGTGGAATACGGTGTTCCAGATAACGCAAACAACTTGCTTAATGCGACTGGAAAGGATATGGGGAGTTTTGTCTTCGACTTGAAAACGCTTACTTATAGCAATCCAAATTCTACTCCTGCGTTTAATAATGAGTTGGTGCAGTGGGGAGATGTAGACGGAGATGGGAAGATTGGCTTTTCTAATACGGATGGTCTTACGGATATATTTAAAAATGTTGTCGTTAAAGATAACCTCATCACTTTTAGCGGAGGTGTGATACCGGACGGAACTGTGTTTTTCAATCAATTTGTTACCCAACCCAATCTCAAACCAGGTGGTGGGATTATTCCACCAACAGCACCTCCACCAGCCGATCAAGATGGTCCAATTCGGGTAAGTGCCTATTATACTGCCATTCCCGAACCCAATTCTATTTTGGGTTTACTAGTTTTTGGCTGTTTAGGTCTAGCTTCGATGCTCAAGCATACAGAAAAACAGTGCAAAAACACTAACGCTCATCTGCATAATAAGTGCTGATTTTATACCAATGGACTCCATTACTTCAACAATATGGTAGTTTTATAAGGCTTTGAGAAATGTAGTGAAAAATCTGGGATTGAGCGATCGCAATTCATACCAGATGCAGAAATTTAAGAGCAAGTTGGATTCAAATTAACATTTCGTTGAATCTGACTTGGTTGTATTTGGTAACGTGCAACTTCAATTCCTAAATGTTTTTCGACAATTGTTGTTGGTGCGGTGATTGTGTAGCTGGTTGGTATAAAGCCCACACCATAGATAAATAAAGCAAACATTCTGGCACGTCCGCAACTATCAACAGTGACTTCACCGCTTCCTTGAACATTACTATTACCGCTATAGATTGCTTCAATTGTTCTGCCTGGAGTTTTACCAGTTAAAATTAGTTCATCATCTTGGTTGATATAAATTGCTGGCTCATTATTAGTATTACCACCATTACCACCATTATTAATATTTGTAGTACCTGGTGAAGGTTCAACTGGATTTTGAGTTATCCAAGTAGTTTTTTCAACTGGTTGTACATCTTGAATAATTTTTGGATAGGAAATGTACAAATTATTTTTATTGCAAGCAAAATTACTACCAGGTGTACCAGTTGTTGGTAGAGCTTGATTATTTAAAAAGATTGCTTTGGGAATAGGATTTTGTAAAACTACGCGAATAAATCCGCAGAAATTACTCGTTACAGTGCGGTTGGGATTATCACCTAAAAACTTAATAGTTAATGCTTTCGATGGAGTGAAGCCAGAAACAAATACCAAACCTGCTGAATTTTTCCAAACAGCACGCGCTTCTGTTTGTTTAGCACACTTATAATTATCACGAACTGCGATTGCATTATTTACAAAACTGTAAGAACTATTACCATCAAGTATTTCGACCTTTTCATTACTCTGCAAACTGCGTCTGGGTCTAATTTGTACGACTCCACAACTATCGGATAGTCCAGAGCGAATAAAGGGCATACCACCCAAACCAACTTCAAAGGGTTTACTTGGTTCTAAACCTTTAATGTAAAAATATCCATTACCTAAGTGACCTGTAATCTGTGCGAGTGCAGGTAGGGGAATGATAAAAAATAATAAACCCAAGAATAATAAATATTTTTTCATATCACCAACTCATAGGTTTATATTCAATTGCTTCCCCACCTACTTGTCTGCAAACTGGTACTTTAGAATCGCTGGTGGTAGGAAACGATGAAGTTGTGTATTCTTGATTTTTAAAAGTAAACTTGGTGGGTAAAGGAATCAGGGTAGATTCGATAATTGCATTATAGCGATCGCGTTTAATTTTCCGTTGTTCTCCGAGTGTTCCAAAGCCGCAGGCATTGAAGCTGACTACTCTACGTTCTTGGATTAAAACTTCGACGGGTTGAATTGTTTCTTGGTTGACGATGACTACAAATCTGCCAGACCTATCAGCATCAGGACGAGTGATAAAGTTGTTTGGTCTATCACTCATTCCCCAATAGCTACAGTTATTCCCATTAGTTGGCAGTTGATTGATGTTAACTGTTTGACTACCTACTTTGATAATACCTAGATGATTTTTTACAGTATCAATGGGGATAAAAAGAGCTTTGCAATTAGTCGAATATTGGGGATTATTGATAGCTACAGAAGAATTAACTATTACTTCTGCCTTTTCTCTAGCATTACCATTAAGAATTAACTTTTTGGGAACCCAGTTTTCTTGCTCGTAGTTTCCACTGCCATTGACCACAAAGAAATTGCTTCCTTGATACTGAATAGCAGCAGCAGAATTTAAAGGAAGAATCGCAGCAATAGAAGTAGCAATAGAAGTAGCAAAAGTAATAATTATCTTCTTAATCATTGTTAATTACCAGCTAGCGGGAACGTAACCTTCAAATCCACCATTGTTAGGCAAGCTGCGACAAATCGGACCCTTTTGAGCGTCGGGTAAGCTAGACACGGTGTAATTGGTCGCACCAATCATAAATTCCGATGGGAGAGTGGAACCTGTCGCTGGTGCAAGACGACCAAAACCACAGCCATTTAGCCTGACTGCACGGGTTTGTTCGCTGGGTAATGCAATAGTTACAGCCGATTGTGGTGTTTTGTTGACAATTATTACTGCTCCATTGGGTGCTTTGAAGTTATCAGGACGTGCCTCTGCAAATGTGCCATTAAGACAACTGGGAATAGAGAAAGTTGGGAGTGAGGAAGCATCAATGGCTGTACCATCGACTTTTAACCCGGCAAAACTGCCACTAGAGGGAACAGGAATCCGCACCTCACCACAAGCACCTGCCAAACGTGCAGCAGGACGGTCAGTTGCACCAAGTTTGATTTGAATAGTTGAGTTAGCTGAACCTGACAGGTAAGCCACATCAACACCATTTTCTGTAGCTTTGTAAACTGTGCTTGATTGGTACTGAATCGCTGCTGCTGGTGCAATGTAGGATGCGACGATACCACAAGTTAAAGCAGTTAAACCTAAAAGTTTGTGTTTCATAATTTGATAAACTCGAAAATCCCTATCGCTTATGTAGCCATTAAAAAAAGAATTTTGGGATTTGTCGAGAGAGTGAATTTACAGGCTACCACTGAGGTAATTTAGCTATAAACTCGCAGACAATTGGTAATAATACTTCGGGTGGGTTATAAAGTCAGTAGCATTTTATTCTTTGACTATAGATAAATTGATTATTTAGAGAAACTGGGGTTAATAACGATGAAAAAACTTACTAAAAACTTTATAAATACGGGTCTTTTTGTTGGTGTGAGCGGTATATTTATTATATTATTTCTGTCCGGCAGACAGCAAACATGGACGGCAGACAGTAAGGTTGCACCACCCCTAACTGTACGGTGGACAGTAGTTAAAGTGTCGGATGGTGATACGATAACTGTCCGGCAGACAGCAAATGAAAAGGTAAAAGTAAGGCTTGCTTGTATTGATGCACCGGAAACTTCTAAAAAAGGACAAGCAGGGCAAGAATGGGGTGAAGAATCAACAAAGAATTTACAAAAATTAGTTAATGAGGCAAATAATGAAGTGATGGTAAGTATAGTTGATACAGATAGATATGGTAGGAAAGTAGCTGAGGTTTTTACATCAGTGAATGGTGGAGAAAAATCGCTGAATGAAGAACAATTAACTTCGGGGAATGCATATCTTTACCGCCAATATCTCAAAAATTGTCCCAATGCTGAAGTATTCCAACGAGCCGAAGAAATCGCTGCTGCAAAACGCATCGGTGTATGGTCGGGAAATTATGAAAAGCCTTGGGATTTTAGGAAACGTATAAAAAACCAACAATAATGAAAATTTTTTACCTCACTCTCTTTTTACTGCTGGGCAACATAAAAACCACCCTAGCAGCATCCTTAGTTCCCACCATCAACTACACGGGAGCCGTGACACAACGACCGGGCTACATGGAAATGACCACAGCTACCGGGGCAAGGTCTGCTAGTATCCTATCGCAATGGCTGAAAACACCACTGGGTAGTTATGGAACCGAGGGTAGCATTATTACATTTAACTTAAATCCAAATTTTAGATACGAATTTGAATGGCAGTTCGAGACGGTGGAACGCGACAAAGACATATTTGGCATCTGGAACGGTAAAACTTTTACGACCCTTGCCACGGGAACAACGGCAACTTTACCAATTGCCAATACCACCAAACGAACTTCACCCTGGCTTAAAACAACCATAACCAATACCCAAACCCTTTCCCTCGTTGTTATGGACACCAGAGACAAACTAGGAACGAGTATGGTGAGGATAAAAAGCTTCAACCAAATACCGGAACCGAGTATGGTGGTGGGATTTGTGACAGTAGTGGTTGTGGGGATGAAATTTAAGAGAACGAATAATTCACGTGGAGATTAGAATCCAAGCGATCGCCTTTGTAGTGGCGGGAATTGCACTCATAACCAGGTCTGTGTGATTGAAGCGATCGCTTGGCAATTCAGGTGCTACCACACCAATGCCTTGTGATGCCCCGCGTTGGCGTTAAGCTCCGCTTATTGCATTATTATTTACTAGTAGCACTATAAAAAATATATGAATTATGTCAAGTGTTAATAGTAAAAACTTAATTATGCTAGAACTGAACGCGATCGCATCGGTTGAGTGGAATCCAGAACTAGGGCAAAAGCTAAAATCAATGCGGGGTAAGGTATCACGTCGAGTATTAGCCGCAAAAGTGATGGATAAGTACGAATATAAAGTATCACAGCAATACATCCAACTTTTAGAGCATCCAGAGGGAAGTGAGAGAGCGCCATCGACGGTTTCATTTAGGCTATTGAGGTATTTAACAGAAGCATTGGACAGCGACATTTACGAGTTATTTGACTCCCCGAAAATTATTGCTAAAGATACTTGATTTATGTCAATTACTGTTAGTAGGATTATGGAATAACAAAAGCGATCGCAACTTCTTCGTGGGAGAGCGATCGCCTTGTTAAAACCCAGATAAAAGGTTTGTTTTATTATGACCGATAGCACTTCTCAAATTTTGGTATCTGAAATCAAAGATGACCAAAGCTACTGCACCCGTCAAGATGATGGTGTAAGTGGAATGACTGTAAGAGCCTTGTCAATTTTTTGTGGACTAGCAGAGGGTTCTAGCTCTGCTATCTCGAATCTACTAACGCAAATTGAGGATTCTGACCTGGAAACGAATACTTTACCAGAAACGCTAAAACCATTAATAGGTAAAGTATTGAGGCTGGAAACGAACGACCGACAAAATAGCTTATTCGTTATTGACGAAGTTTGCCATGCTGTACTGGAATATTATGCAATGGATGCACGCAAGTATAAAGGCAAACACATAGCACAAGCTAACTATCGAGCGATCGCAAGGGCTGGAATGAGAGTATTTATCTGGTCGCAAACTGGGTATTCCCCAACCAGCAGCATATCGCAAGGGTTAATAAGTAAAGCAGAACTATCAGATGCCATCGCCACTGCTTTAAGCCAAGCATTGACCCCAGTAAACCGAAAGCTTGAACGTATCGAGCAAAAGTTAAACACAATTCCTGGTGTCCAACCCGAACGCCCCTGGATACTACCACCATCCACACCGCCGGAAGAAGTGCCGTCAGACTATCTCAGTGTGGCGGATGGTTCTTGGTTGTCCCCCGAAGCCTACGAACATATTCGCAAGGAAAGTAGAAAAGCTTTGCCTTGGTATTTGAGAAATTAAAAATAAAACAATCCTTGGGAGAATCGATTTTCTCCCACTCAGTATGTATTTAATATACTTGAGTAATAAAGGCAACATTAATACAATTAGATCGCATGAGTGCGATCGCTGTCCCAAATAGTTACATAAATAATTCTTGTAGCAAATTAAATAATAGTCGCACTTAAGAAAATATAGTAATTAAAAAGACATATCCTCAACCCGTTTTACCCTAACTACTAACTCGCCACCGAGAATTTCGATTAATTGCTTGATAGTACCGTGCTTAGTGCGGTCGGGGTCGTTTACAGCTTTACGAATCATTGAGCCATACTTTTTGATAGCTTCGTCGGGGGTAAGTTCGGGTGATTCGCGTTTGCCATACTCGCGGGCAAGGTCAGAGGCATTCCATTTTTTTTCATCAAGTAATTGTAATAGCGTGTTCATGCGATGTTTAAGCGTAATAGTGCTATTCAATTTTAGATGATAGTTGTAGATAACAGAATTTTGGGGTACTTGCATGGAGTATAGGTGTCTATTGTGGTGCTATTGGCGTAGAGAAAAAAGTAGGGTGCAATAAGCACCCTATAGGTTTTGTGCTGAATACCTAAAAATCTAGGTTGTCTTCTGATATGAATGGGTTGTAATTCATTGGGCTACCAGTCCAATCTTCGACAATTACCTTGGTTTTTTCCTGTGCCTGTTTGACTGGCATACCAAGCAAAAGAAAATGATTAAACCATGTTCCCCAACATTCACTTTGATATCGGTGAACAAATTCTAGGCGCTGTGCTTGGTAATTTTGGTAAAAGTCATCTTCGTCCATTATCTTCTCCACTAGTGTTGTTTTTGGTCATGACGTGATTAGATTGATGGGCAGTTTTAGACTTACCCAGGTCATTGTTATCGATTAATCAGCAGCAGGTAATGCCATTCTGTTAGTTGGGTTAAGCACCGCCAAAATTTCGCGTTGGCTCATCCCATCGACACAAATACTTGTCGCTTCCAAATCCATGTCAAATAGCAATTCCATTTGATCGGAATTTTGAATAATAGCAACGGTGTTATCGAGAACCTTTTCCTCCTCCGCATGGCATTCGCGATAAGACCAATCAAGCACGTACCAGCTTGCATTCTGAGTAGTCCCATTTTCGTCAGCGATCGCAGCCGATTTTTTGACAAACTTGGGACACCAAACCAACTCGCGGGGGTCGTAGCCTTGGGATTGGGCGATCGCAACTTGGCAACCGAGATTTTTTAAGGAACCACTACGACCGCTTTTGCTGTTTTTGATGAGAGTGTAGTAAACAATACCCTTGGGTACATCACCGCTAACGGGAGTCAGCCATATTTGACCTTGGGCAATACGACCACCCATGTACTCGCTAACGCGACGCGAAAAGTGAACAAGCAAAAACTCCAGCTTGCCTCCGTACTCGGTTTCACCAACTGTCCAACACCCTGCCTTGCAGTCGTTTTTGAGGAATACCGCCATTTCGGGAATGACTAAACCTTCGTTTTTGGGTGTGGATGCAAAAAACTTATTACGAGCCATGATTTTTACTCCGGTTTAGAAAGGGTTAAAGTTTACGGGTGTTGGGTTAAAGCCAATTTCAAGCTGGTATTTGCGGTCGTCGTAGCCAAGCTTGTACCAAGGGTTTTCGGCATACTGCGGGGGTAAGAATGCACTGCGATCGCTCTCGCCCATTTCAAACCAGTAAAGAATCTCGTTGTTTCGTTGTTCTTTGAGTGCAGCTATCTCTCGGTCAATATCTTCAATGTTGTTGTACATTTGATTTACCTCAGTTGTTTTTGGGGTAGCTGCCGCTTGCTCTTGGTCGGGTTGGGCGGCAGTTTTTAATTATTTGAGGGTCTAACCACCTACCCACAGGGATAAATGCTATTTGTTATCTTCTAAAATTCCCCAAACTCCACAGTTTGACTCCAAACTATGGTTTAAGTCGTATGTTTCAAGGTGATAGTTCATTTGCTTTTCTGCCCATTGAATAACTGCGATCGCAATTTGTTCTTGGGTATAAGATGAAGCTTTTTCATGTCTCATTACTTGAGGTAAAAAATCATTAATCCGCTTAGTAATAATTTGGGGAATGAGCCAGTTAGAATCAAAGCTTAACTCTGGCATTTCTACTTGAAATCGTTCTTTAGCTTGTCGTCTAAATGCTTCATACTCATCTTGTTTACGATTAACTAAAGCTGTTTCGAGCAAATTTTCGTCAACTACAGGTGTGTAGCTCAAGCAATTACAAGCTTTACCATTAGGGTTAACCGCACAGGCGATATCGGTATCGTGTTGAGGTTGTGAATAATATTTACAGTTTGTACAAGTTGGTTTCATGTTTTTACTCGTTGTTTTTGGGGTAGCTGCCGCTAGAAGATTGGTCGGGTTGGGCAACAGTTAAAAATCTAGTCTTCTATCTGCGTTGCTGTTTGGATTTCCTCGTAAGCTTTATTAAGGGCTGCAATCAATTTGTAATTGTCTCCTTCATCTAGGTAGTTAATTAGTTCATCCAAGTCTGCAAATATTTGTTCTAGTTTCTCTTGAAATTCCTCTTTTTTGATGTCCATGTTTTTCTCACTTATGAGTTGAATTAATTACCCTCGCTTATGGCTGTGGGCTGGCAGCCAGTCGTTTTAAAAATACTTAATGACGGTTAAAAACGTAAGTTTCTTTGTATCCAACTTCGACAGATAAATAATCACTTATGAACCAATCACGAGCGATCGCAGCCCAATCGATGTAATACTCATGAATTTTTAATTCTTCCAATTGTTTAAGGGTTCCGCACTCTTCCCACATCTGATGTACGAAATCTTCTTCGTCTTCGTATTGCCCCATGTAATGGTCTTGAAAATCTTCGGCTGTGGTGTCGCTGCCGTTGTCTTGGTAATAATGGGCAAAGGGTTTACCGTGTTCTTTAAGCAGTTGGGCAAGTTCTGCAAGTTTTTCGATATCTTCGTTTTCACCGATTTCAATTCCTTCCCAGTTTTCAAAGGCATGTATTGCCCATTCTTCAGCATCGGGTTCTGGGGAAGCTGCTAGCATTGCGTTAATCTCGTCCCAAATATCGCTACTATCGCGATCGCAATCAATCCATTCCCCGTGTAACTTGCCGTTATTGTAAGCAGCAAGACAAGCTACATAAATACGGGGTTTTTCTTCTTGTGTCATGGTGTATGTCTCTGGTGTTTTTGAGTAATTGCCGCTTAAAAGGTGGTCGGGTTGGGCAGCAGTTTGAGCAGTTTAGCGACTTACTCAGGTCGAGAAAAATTATCTAGTTTTTGGTTTAAATTCGCCCAGTTCGGGAATATTATCTAATTCTTGACTCCAGCGTTCGCTACTCATCCAGTCATCGCGCTGTACTCGATAATCATTAATTACCTGCTTCCAGTTGAGTAAATATTCAGTTGATGAAAATGCGTTAAACGCCTCGCGCATCACTGCCCGGACATGGTGACATTGAATATGAATTTTACCCACCATTTCCATTGTTTCGGTATTAAATTGTTCGGTGTAAGCAAGATGGTTCCCATCAAGCAGAGTGATTTGACCAATTGCTTTAACAAGCTGTGGCGCTTCTTTAACCATGCGGTTTTTCAGACATTTAAACTTCATGCAAGAACATGTCAACCCGTCAGCTTGCGCTGTAACAACGTGCTTATTTGTGGGGTCTTGCGCTGAATCAACTAAAAACAATCTTTCGCTTTTGCGCGTAACATTTAAGCCACGTGATTTAAGGCAAGTCTCCTCCATGAACTGCAATGCCATTTTTAAAGGAGAAATGATTGTAGAGAGTCCTTTAAAAACCCGAATACCCTTGTAACCACGCTTGATAACCACACGTACACCAACCGCCCAACCTTCAACAATCATGCGATCGCTAATAAATTGTGTGATTTCACCCGAAACTAGTTCAAGTGCAACTAAACACTTCCAGACAGTATTTTTATTAATGGTCTGACTTGCCAACTGTGAAGAGATACCAAACATATTTAAATTCCGTTAGATTAATTTTTTATTGTCTACATTTAATATAGCATTTAAATGCTATAAATAGCAATATATTGCTATTTACTTAACATAACTTATGCACATAGCTTTTACTGGGTCGCGGCGGCTGAATGAAGCCCAAGAGTTAGACATACAAAAGAATTTAGAATCAATTGCCAGTTACAAAGCCGATTGGCACGTAGGGGACGCACCGGGGCTAGATGCTCTCGTGCGTGGGGTTGCGGGCTACTACAGCAAACAATTGACGGTGTATAAAGTGGAAGGAACGGAAAAATGG
The DNA here is from genome assembly GCF_002289455.1 of Brunnivagina elsteri CCALA 953. Classification (GTDB taxonomy): domain Bacteria; phylum Cyanobacteriota; class Cyanobacteriia; order Cyanobacteriales; family Nostocaceae; genus Brunnivagina; species Brunnivagina elsteri. The sequence continues at coordinate 9,465 of NZ_NTFS01000051.1, read as the reverse complement.
CACTTTGCCGCACGCTCTAAACGAATGGTGGATGCTGCTGCAACGTTGGATAACCCTTGGCTCTATGCTTTTCCTAATAAATTCTGTCCCGATGGGTGCAAGCCGTGTAAAAGCCCATCTGGCAAGGGTTCAGGGACGTGGTTAACTATTGCATACGCTAAATATCGGGGGTTACAAATATGCATTTTTCCGCAGTTTTCCACCCAACCGGAGGATAAAAGCTGGCTACCAGAATGGCTTAAAGATGAGCCGGAAAATAAGCAACTCAACCTATTTTAAAGATACTATAAAGATAGCATAACCATGCTAAATAATAGCACAGCTATGCTATTATTTAAGAGTGGATGAAACGGAACGAAGTAAACCCGGAGGCAATGACAGCGCGATCGCGGGACGCGGTGGAAACGACAGGGAGCGAGTGAAGTAACACCACCAACTACGGGGAAACCTAACCCGCGACGGATAACAAACCGTAGTTGCACGCCACAAGGCACAATTGGCAACCCCCCAGCCACCGGAACGCAGAAAGAGCGGACGACCTGGGGAACTGCTGCCACTTATTCAAGCTTTAAACCCACAAGGTAAGACGTAAATCGCACGGGGCTATACAAAGCGTAAGCCTGAAACCTGCCAGGATGGGGGCAACCATCAGAGTCGGCGTAGTTGAATATCCTAGATTTTCTAGATACATCTGGGATTCTTTGGTTTTTTGGTTCGGGGCGAGCGCAAGCGAGCAGTCAAAAAACTTAATCGCCAACGCGAAGACTCTTGACAGCAGCAGCAGATACCTTTACCTCTCCTCTTTTTTTTCTCTTCATTCTTCCTCTTCCGCGCTGTGTGGAGGCTTTGCGGAACACTGCGCCATCGCGGAGCAAAGACCCCAAGAAAAAGCAATACCAACGGAGGCTTTGCGGAGTTGGTATAATGCTTTTTTGGTCTTTGCGTAGCGCTCCCTCGGTGCGAGAGTGGAGGCTTTGCGGAACGAAGCACGGAGGGGTATAAAAACGCCGAAGGCAACCTTATAAATTCTTTAACCAATAACCGAGTGCGATGACTGGCTCTACTTGCCTCGACTATCTTCAAGTTCGCACTCGACGATATAAATTTATTGCAAAAAAAACAACTACGCAGTAACAATTGTCCCCTTGGGGGTACGGGGACAGGGTAAAAGGGTACTCCCTTGACGCGAGTGAGGAGTCGGAAGGGCAGCAAATCGGAGCGGTTTCCGTAACGAACTGCAACCCTCCCCGACGTAGCTTGCTTGCCCGTTGCGGTACGAGCAATTATTTGGACTGCGATCGCCTATCGCTTTCGAGAAGTCACCATGTTGAATTTTGCAGTTAATTGGCACTGGTTGACTCCAAAATTTTTATTTTCTCCATTTATCCGAAATCACTAATACTTACACTGAAGCATAATTCAGAACAAAGATTAATAGCGTAACACCTGCGTAAAAATCTATCTTTTAACCTAATTATTTCTTGTATTTTAAAGAATAAAAAAATGGCACTATCTCAAACAAAATCTTATTTTCAGTGGACAAAGATTGCCTTAGCTAACGTAGGAGTATTACTTGTTCTCAGCCCTTCAATTTTTTTACCCTTACCCTCGCTAGCCCAGAGCGTACCACAAGCACCTCGTATCACTTGCAGCGATAGTGATAGCTTCTTAATAAAGGCATACACTGACAATTATGATGTCCATATTTGCGGTAATGGTGATATTAATGGTAAATATAGCATGATTGTACAATCTGTAAAATCAGGCTCTGTTGGGATAACACTTGCTGCGCGTCCTGTTGATAAAAGTCTCAATGTGTTCGAGGCTAAAGCAGACAATACTACCTATACTCTGAATATCAATAATAAGGAGTTGAGAATACTACAAATAGTTCAAACTCCTGTAAAGCCGTCACCCGGAAAACCAAAGCCTAAGCCTATAAGAAGTAGAAACTTTGTAGAAACTGTTGAAAAAATAAACGCTTTAATGATGTCTTAGTTGTATCAATAATCCAATAAAAAATTGGGATAATATCTTCAAGCGATCGCGGTTTACCAATGGTGAATTGCGATCGCGCTTTTTAATGATTTACGACTACAACAAAAATCTCAAAAATTGCGGTCTTAAATCTCCAGCCTTTTGCATCAAAGTAAGAAAAGCGATCGCCTGACCCCATAAAAAAAGGGCAGCCGCAGCCACCCAAACGAACTAGCCAGCCAGAACTAACCGACCACGACCGAAACGAAGACGACTAGCCGGACGAACCACAACCACCGCAGAAACAGCAACCGGAACCGACACACGCCAACGACGACCGAACCGACGAACCGCGAAGTACGTATCCGCCGCCCCAAAGAAGCGAACACCAGCAACCGCAGCAAACCGCAACGCCGCCGACTGAGAACTAAACGAACTAACACAAACCCAACCAGAAAAAGAACGAGCAGAAGGACGAACCGCACAAACGCCAACACCCAAAGACCAAGCAAGCGAAAACACCTCAGCCGCAACAGGAGCAGGACAACCAACAAAAGAAGAAACAACCAACATGGAACAAACTCCGAACGAAAGAACGACCGAGACAACCCCGGCTAATTTTTTCAAGCGAAGGGAGTCAAGGGCGCGAGATGCGAAATGGAGGCTTTGCGGAATGGAGCCAAACATAAAACGCGAAGCACAATTTCTCGCGTGCATTTTACCCTTGACCCCGTAGCCATACTGAAACAGCCGGGGTAGCCTAGCGGCGATTGAGCGTCCCATGCTTTGACTGCGACAATATCCCGAAGGGAAAACAACGCCGTTAGGCAACCGTTAATCCATATTTTGTTTTATTCGCCAATGGGACATTACTTTTCCCCATCAGGGAAAACCAAGTCACTTAGACATATCGGGCTAATCCCAACCTTCGTTGTGTTTGCACTTTCTCATAAAAAAAGAGGGCTTTCACCCCCTCACAACTAGAATATATTTTCGTTATTTCGATTGATTTTAAGAAGTTTTCTAAGATTTTGAGCGATAGCAATTTTCTCAAAAAAATAGCAAGAGTCGTGAAAATTAATCTGTTTGTGAATCATTTTTTCTAACAGCTTCGCCTTCTATTCTATTCGCGATCGCTTTCAAGATATCACCTACCTGTTCTCTATCAGCCAGGTTAATTTGATACACAGTATTTGCGTTAACTTGAGAACCACCAACCACCAGCGATAGTCCAGTATCGTTTCCAAGTAAGTGCTTCAAAAGCTGGGCTTTTTCATCAGCGCTCAAATTGTCACAAGCCTCAATAATCTTTTTAAAATCAAGTTTCACAGTCTTCTGCTGGTCTTTATTTACTGATAATCCATTAAGCCCATTTATCATACAGCTTTTAATTCCTTTGCAGTATCCGTAGTTTCACGGTTGCTGCTAACGTACACGTCCGCAAGTATTCGCAAAATTTCGCCTATTTCTTCAGGTGAGGCTGAAATCAGCAAGGAGCGCCAATTATTACCAGGATTTTTCCCAAAAAGTTGGGATATGTACCAAATTTGTGCTTCTGATGGTACTAAGAGGAGTATTTCAATCAAGTTTGCTGCTGAAAAATCCGACTTACCCTGGCGAAACCGAGAAAACATTCCTTCAGAAATATTGGCTTTTTCCGCAATTTCCTTGGATGAAAGGTTGAACTCCTTGAACATCTCGTCAAATAACTGCTGGTGTTTTTTCCGTAACCCTGTTGCGGTTTTTTGCATTGTTTGCGTATATTGTATTAATTGCAATATATGCCAACCAATTAAAATAAATTGCAATTGGCATATCGTAAGTATATTTACGTGTATAACTGATTTGAATAAGGTTCGGACATTGATTAACTGTTTAATTTTATACGCAAAGGACAATTTTCTCGAAACTATTGTGTTGGCTTCGAGTAAGAAATGGCTAAATTTGAGTAAATTCAGCTTAAATACTACCACTAATGGCTGGTTTTCTGATGCTGCTTTTACTAATAATTGGGGCAAAGTAGATTTTTCGCTACTTTCTTTTAAAGAATTAGTAATTAAAGTTTCGTATTTATTTTGCGATCCACATGGATTTGAAGAGCGATGTCTACGACGGGCTACGCCTACGCGCAAAACTATACTGCCTGCGGTAAGCAATTTGAATCTTTGGCTTCACGGGATTGAACAACCCAAATGGCAAGTGCGTTAAAAACTTCGGCTTTTTCTTCAGGGGATAAGGAAATTACGAGCGATTGCAAATCAATCTGATTTAGATCGACTGCACCCAACTGACATAACAGGTAACTCCTCGCTTCGGCAGGCAATCCAGCTAATATCCGCTCTAGGCTATCTGAATAAATACGCTGCTGTCCTCGCCGAAAGCCACTAATCATTTGGGGAGACACACCAGTTTGATCGGATAACCATTTAGCGCTGATTTCATATTTATCGAGCGTTTTATCTAAAGCTTGTGACAAATTCATAAGTTTATTTATTCATGACTACATTTTATAGTACTATCTTAAGCCATGAGTGAATGAGTGTATAGGGAACTTAGCGAATAGTTCAATCTTACCAAGATGAACCGCTAGCTGGTAATACAAAAGCCAACGAATTTCCCTAATACTCGAAAAAAAAACCAGCCCCAGTAGGTTAACCGGGGCAAAAAAAATCTTAGGTGCATTATGACGCAAAACAGTAGCAAAATTCAAGGGAAATTTTACCCACTGCAACATGAAGAATGGTTAAGGGCTTGCAGGGATTTAAAACCAGCAGAAAAAGATTTGTTGTACTACATTCGCACCCTTGACCCATATAACCAAGGAGTTGACATCAACTGCGCTGAAATTGCCCGATTGTTCTCAACGTCTGAGCGGATAGTTCACAGGCAAACAGTAAGCCGTGCCCTTAAAGAGTTAGACGCAAAAGGTTTTATCGACCTGGAACTACTGCAAGTTAAAGCCAAGGTTAAACCTAAAGGGTTGTGGTGTGATGAGACATTAGAATATAACGACGCACCAAGGTGTGATGAGACACCGCGATCGATCGCTACACACCGCGATCGATCGCCACACACCCAGGTGGATCGTGAGACACCGCGATCGATCGCTACACACCACACAGAGTCTGAAAGCTTTGTGGAGCCTGAATCCCAAAACTCTAAGATTAATAAGATTAATAAGACTTATAAAGACTCTCTCTCAGAAGACGAGAGAGAGAGATTTTCAGAATTTGCTAATAAAAAAGCATCTGAGTTACCAACACCCCCAACTTTGCCGGGTAAATGGATTGAAGCCAACTTTGAAGAATTAAAAGAACTCTTTGAAAAACAAGAATCCTCAATTGGGTCTACACATTGCGGGGTGGCGAGTAGTACAGTTGTACAAAATTTTGATAATTGGGATGAAATTAATCACGAAGGGCAATACATGACGCTGATGAATATTGGTTTGGCTAAGTTTTGCGAAAATGCCACATCTTCGGCTTGGTATGAGTGGGCGATCGCAAAACATCCGTCCAAGTTTACCCAAGTCCCTGACTGACTTTCACTCCTTACCAAAATTTAAGACAGCAAAAATTATGTACGCTAAACAAGATAATGTGGATCACTCCGTTGTTGCCCATGAGGAACCCGCAAAGGTAATTAACTTTGCTTCGTCTGTCAGCAAGCTACCACCGCAGTGTGCGGAAGCAGAAGAAGCAATATTGGGTGGGATTTTACTAGACCCCAATGCAATAATGCGGGTGCGCGATCGCTTGAAACCCTACCATTTTTATATCAAGGCTCACCAGGATATTTACTTTTCGGCGATTAGGCTGAATGCCCAAGAACAGCCAACAGATTTGATTGCGATCGCGAACTGGCTCTCGGCAAACGATTTATTATTTCGGGTTGGGGGTAGAAATAAACTAGTTTCCCTGGTTTCCATGTGCGTTAGTGCGGTGAATATTGACGCTTTGGCTGATTTGGTCGTTGGTAAATGGAAGCGGCGGGAATTGGGACGACTGGGCGCTTTTGCACTGGAATTGCAACATAAATCGGACGATGACGTAACCTTAGAACAAGCATTTGAGCAGTTACAAACCCAGATTTACAATTTGCAGCAAGGGGAAAATACATCAAGTACGAGCCATATTGCTGGCGTTATGACTGATACCTACCAAATTGTGGAGGAACGTAACCAAGGAATCGTACAACCTGGCATCCCCACGGGATTTTACGACCTTGACACGATGATTAATGGTGGTTTCAATCGCGGGGATTTGGTAATTATTGCGGGTCGTCCGGCGATGGGAAAAAGTGCGATCGCAGCCCAAATTGGTTTTAATGTGGCGCAGTTGCAAAATCTCCCAGTTGCTTTGTTTAGTTTGGAAATGAGTAAAACCCAAATTGCGATGCGGTTACTGGCAGGTGAGGCAAATGTTGAGGGTAACTATCTCAAAACTGGCAGGATTAGCGATTGTCAGTGGGAGCCGATAATTACAGCTGTACAAGATATATCAACCCTACCGATATATTTGAATGATTCCCCCACACCATCGCTCTCATATTTTGAAGCTGAATGCCGTCGAATTATGGCTTTAGAGCGTCGGAATTTGGGATTGGTAGTGATTGATTATTTGCAACTGATGGGGGATAGTGACGGCAATCGTAATAACGAAATTGCAGCGATTACCCGTGGGTTAAAACGGTTGGCAATGAAGCTGCAAGTACCTGTAATTTGTTTGTCGCAACTTTCTCGTGCGGTGGAAACCAGACAAAACAAACGTCCAATTCTTTCAGATTTGCGTGACAGTGGCGGGATTGAGCAGGACGGGGACAAGGTGATTATGCTTTACCGCGATGATTATTACCACCCAGATTCTCCAGAACGGGGAATATGCGAAATCATTGCAGCTAAACACCGGGATGGAGCTACGGGAACAGTCAAACTTTTGTTCGATAACCAATTTGTCAAATTTAAAAATTTAGCTCGTTGTGGCTGGTGATGCTAACCCACGCTGACTTTTTTGCTGGTTTGGGGGTATTTAGCCTTGCCGCACGGGAATTATTAATTGATACCCAAGTTTTGTGCGAGTGGAATGATTTTTGTCAAACCACCTTACGAAAGAATTTTCCCCATATTCCCATTCATGACGATATAGCCAACTTTAATCCCTTCCCCTACGATGGAGCCTTCGATATCATCACAGCCGGAGTCCCCTGTCCACCATTCTCCAGACAGGGACAAAGACTCACCACCACTGACGATCGCAACCGATTCCCCGATTTCTTGCGAGTTATCGCCGGATGTAGACCCCGATGGGTTATTGTCGAAAACGTCCCCGGACTGCTCGATGCACCCAGCGAACCAGGGGGAAAACCAGGTTCATTCTTTGGAAACCTATTGTGGCAGTTTTCCCAAGTCGGGTACGTGGGGGAATGGTTGGTTTTCAGTGCAGCCAGCTTTGGATTGCCCCACTATCGAGAAAGACTGTTTATCGTTGCCTACCCCCACAGCACTAAGTTCTCGCACCAGCCGACCCCCTGGACAGAACAAATTGGAAGTGAAACTCAAAGAATTAGGGCTAATTCAACGTGGCGAGGTAGCAAATCCAGAGTTGCTGGAAACCATGTTTGGCTTGCCGATGGGGTATTCATCCCCTTTGGAGTTAACAAGGGAGACACCACCACCCGCAGACGACGGGAAGCACTCGGAAATACCATCTGTCTCGAAGCGGCGAAAACAGCACTCAAGCGAGTCTTGTACCTCAATTCCATTAGTAGCGAAAAAAGTTAAAGAATCGGGTGGTAAATATTCTGCAAGTGCAAATTCTGAATTTAAAGCAATTAGCCTCTGGCAACCCTGGGCTTCTCTAATTCCTCTGGGTTTGAAGAAGTTTGAAACTCGTAGTTGGAAAACAAGCTACAGAGGTAAGCTGTTGATTTGCTCGACTGCCAATAACCCAAAGCACTACCAGGAATATCTAAAAATCAAGGACAAACTGCAACTACCAGCCTGGGATGAGGTTAATTTTCCACATGGACGGGCGATCGCCCTGTGTGATTTGGTTGATTGCACTGAAATGACACCTGAATTTATCGAACAGCAATCACAAACTGAAATCAATAGTGGTGATTGGCAAGTTGGGCGCTATGCGTGGAAGCTAGAAAATATCCAACCTATCACAGAACAGTTTGCAGTTAAGGGGAAACAGGGACTTTTTACTCTTTCTCTGGATATCTTCCAATCTCAACAAAAGCTAACAGAATTACTAGGGAATAACCAGGTAAACCCCAGTAATGTCAGGGATAGGGATTTAGAAAACAGCCCTAGTAATGACATATCCCCTAGTAAAAAGCGTCAGAAAGGAAAAGGTAACGGCTATATTCATTGGCGCACTATTATTAAGAACGGTAAAGATTATCCCCAGGCTTACTATCACTGGAAGGAGAACGGTCAAAAGCGAACCAAGTATATTCCCAAACAATTACTAGGGGTGGTTGAAGAAGCTGAAAAACAGAAGCGCCCGGTTATAGAAATATTGGAATTATTGGGTATTGGGGTAAGCCCTAGTAAATTACTAGGGGATGAGAAAAATAGCCCTAGTAATAATGAGAATTTACTAGGGGATAAGCAGGTAAATACTGCTGAAAGTATTGATAATACTAGGTTTATAGATAGCCCTAGTAACAGCCCTAGTAATGACGTATCCCCCTTCGGATTCGCAGTCGCCTGCGGAGGGAAGCCCTCCCGCAGCGCTGACTCACCTAGTAAACGGCGTAAAGGTGATGGTAGCGGTAGTATTTACTGGCGCACTATTACTAGGGGTAGTAAAGATTACCCGCAGGCTTATTACCACTATGAGTTTTGGAGTGGGGGCGATCGCTTAATCAAATCTTCGCGTTATATTCCCAAGCGTTTACTTGCCCAGGTACATCAACTTGACGCAGAAAAAGCACCAGTGCGGGAAATATTGGGTGTGTTGGGGGTGATGATTTAACTCGCGCCGACTTACTTACAAAAATATTAAAACGATTGAATAATGGCTATTAAAGTATTATTTTTACAGATATAAATAACATGAATAAATAGTACAATAAAGTAGTATTTTCAGATAATTAATTGAAAGTACCAAAGGCAAATTTAAGAAATAAGTGCTAGCCAAATGGATATAAACATCCAGAAAGAAGAGTTTAGTTATGCCTATATTTATGCAGTTGTATCAGCAGCAGGATATTCGTGTCAAATATCATCTAGACCGATGGATATAGGTGGTATAGATGTTATCGTTTCCGGTGAAGAAAAAGAATATTCTCAATATCCGCCTCGTTTGGAAATACAGGTAAAGTCTACATCTACTGATATAATTGATGATAGTTTTATCAGGTATCCTCTTAAGCTTAAAAACTACAATGAGTTAAGAAAACCAAAAACTCTTGTTCCTAAAATTTTAGTGGTTGTTTTAATTCCCAACCAGGGTTAGCGCATCTCAAACCCTATTGACA